>NZ_JBFBIR010000047.1:0-67863 GCF_040685715.1 Kitasatospora sp. NPDC088264 | reverse complement strand
CCTGTGGCACCCACGGTGTCGCCGCCGCGCCGCGCGGGACCCCCCCCGGGTCGGGGGGGGTTTGGGGGCCTGGCCGACTTCCCGCGCCGGTTTCCTATGCCGACGGCCGGCCGTCGGCGAGGGCGCGGCCGAACCGGAGCGCGGGGCGGTCGTCGAGGGTGAGTTCGGCGACGACCGCGAAGCCGTTGCGGGTGAGGACGGTCTGGGAGGCGAGGTTGTCGAGGGTGGTGACGGCGGTCAGCGACGTGAGGGCGTAGTCCGCGGCGGCCAGCCGGCAGAGGTGGGCGACGGCGGTGGTGGCGACGCCCCGGCCGGTCGCGTGTTCGCCGACGCGGTAGCCGAGTTCGGCGGTGCCGTCGGTGATGTCGACGAGGTTGACGCGGCCGAGGACGGCGCCGGCCGCGTCGAGGACGACGTGGAACCGGCAGACGCCGGAGTCCTGTTCGGCGAGCAGGGCGGCGTGGCGGGCCGGGAAATCGGCGAAGTAGGCGTCACCGCGGTCCGGAACGGTCCGCGCGAACCAGGCGCGGTTGGCGCGCTCGAAGGCCAGCAGGGCGTCGGCGTGGTCCGGGCGGAGGCGTTCCAGGTTCAGCATGCCGCCAGTCTGGCCCGCAGGCCTTCGGCGAGCCAGGCGAATACCTTCCGCGGCCTCTCCGGCGCCCCTCTAAGGTCGTGGCCATGAGTGACATTCAGAACGGGGCCCTGATCCGCGTGCTGCTCGCCGAGGACCAGGGGATGGTCCGGGAGGCGCTGGCGGCGCTGCTCGGGCTGGAGGGGGACATCGACGTCGTCGCGCAGGTGGGGCGCGGGGACGAGGTGGTGGCGGCGGTGCTGGCGCACGAGGTGCAGGTGGCCGTGCTGGACATCGAGATGCCGGGGATGACGGGCATCGAGGCGGCCGCCGAGCTGCGTCGGAACGCGCCGGGGACGAGGGTGGTGATCGCGACGACCTTCGGCCGGCCGGGGTACCTGCGGCGGGCGATGGAGTCGGGGGCGGACGCGTTCCTGGTGAAGGACGCGCCGGCCTCGGAGCTGGCGGAGGCGATCCGGCGGGTGCTGCGCGGGGAGCGGGTGATCGATCCGGTGCTGGCGGCGGCCGCGCTGGCGGAGGGGGCGAATCCGCTGACGGCGCGCGAGCGGGACGTGCTGGGCGCGGCGGCGGACGGGGCGGTGAACGCGGACATCGCGCGACGGCTGCACCTGTCGGAGGGGACGGTCCGCAACTACCTGTCGATGGCGATCCAGAAGACCGAGGCCCGCAACCGCACCGAGGCGGTGCGGATCGCCCGGGAGAAGGGCTGGCTCTGAGCGCCCCCCGACTGGCTCCGAGCGAGTTCCCGGGCGGTCGTCAGTTGAGCCGGTGCCGGGCGGCCCGGGCCTCCTGGCGGACCTTGGCGGCGGTGTCGGGGTCGAAGGTGTCGAGGATCTGCGCGAAGGCGTCCATCTCGGCCGAGCCGCCGAGGAAGTCGCCGGTGCGGACGAGGAGTTCGGCGCGTTCGAGGCGGAGCTGGGCGGGGTGGCGGGGCAGCAGGAGGGCGAGTTCGGTGGCCCAGAGCTGGGTGCGGGCGTGTTCGGGGCGGTCGGCGGCCCAGGCGCGGATGTTGCCGAGCACGCGCAGCACGAGGTCGAGCGGCTGGGCGGGGGTGAGCAGGTCGGGGCTGAACTCCTGCCCGGCGCCGCGGACCAGGCGTTCGGCGTCGTCCGGGTCGAGCAGCCGCCCGCCGTGGAAGGGGTCGGCGAGCACGTACTCGTCGCCGCCGCCCGGCCCGCCGACGGCGACGATGACGTGGCCGGGCAGCGCGATGCCGTGGACGGCGAGCCCGGCCCGCCGCCCGACCGCCATCCACACCAGGGACAGCATGATCGGCAGTCCGCGCCGCCGCCGCAGCACGTCGGGCAGCAGCGAGGATTCGAGCCGCCGGTAGTCGGACTGCCGCCCGTGGAAGCGTTCCCGCCCGCCGAGGACGGCGGCGAGTAGGGCGGCGGTCTCCTCCGGGCCGGCGGGGGCGCGTTCGGCGACGGCGAGCCGGACGGCGCTCGCGTGCCGGTCGAGGGCGGCCTCGCAGGCGGCGAGCAGGGCGTCCACGCTGGGCGGTTCCCCGGGGTCGTCCGGGTCGAGGACCGGGCCGTGTTCGGCGGCGGCGAGCAGGCAGAGCAGCACCGGGTCGGGATGCTCGGCGCGGGCGGCGGTCCGGAAGCGGTCTCTGCTCTGCTCGGTCACGGTGACGGCGACGGCTTTCGTACGACGGGCGGGCAAACGGCGGGCGAGGAGCGGCGGGCGGGGCGGCGGTGCGGGCGGGCGGGCGGTGCTACCCCTGGGGGAGAAGGGCGTAGTGGTAAGTGTGACTGGTCGTGAAGCCGAGTCCGTCATAGAGCGCGATCGCCGCGGTGTTGTCCGCCTCGACCTGGAGGTATCCACCGGTCGCCCCCTCCTCGGCGGCCCGGGCGGCGAGCACCGCCATGACGGTCGTGGCCAGCCCGGCCCGCCGGGCGTACGGCGCGACCTCGATCGCGCCGAAGCAGGCCCAGGGCCCGTCGACGACGCAGCGTCCGATCGCCAGCGGCGGCTGTCCGGGGGCGCCCGGCACGGTGGCGAACCAGACCGACGGCCCGCCGTGCAGCACCTGCCGGGCGGCCCGTTCCAGCGCCTCGTCCTCGCCGACCCGGCGGTAGAGCGAGAGCCAGGCCGGGTCGGCGGTCCGGGCGAGCCGGACCCGCTCGGGCCCGGAGCCGGCCCGGGCGAGCCCGGCCAGCGGGGCGGTGCGCACCAGGGTGGGCGCGTAACGGGCTCCCAGCCGGTCGAGCTCGGCCCGCAGCTCGTCCGGCGAGCCCGGGGTGATCACCTCGACGTACGCGGGAAGGCCGCGCGCCGCGTACCAGCGGTGGACGGCGGTGAGCGCGTCGGGCAGCGGCAGTCCGGGGTCACCGAGCGCCTGGACGGAGTTGGCGCGGCGGGTGAACCCGGCCGAGGCGCGCAGCGTCCACGCGCCGAGCGGCTCCTGTTCGACGGCCGGCCAGCCGCGGGCCGCGATCCGCTGGAGTTCGACGGGCGTGGCGGCGGGCAGCGGTGCGCGCCGGGCCGGGAAGAGCGGCACGACCTTGCCCGCGACCAGCAGCTTCTCGGGGAAGGAGACGGGGTCGCCGGTCCGCGGAGCGACCGTCAGTCCATGATCGTCCCACGATGTGAGCACGCCGATCGAATCCCGGAACACCGGCCGGTCGTCCACGAACCCCGAGAGGCGCCGGACGGACACGCGTCGTCCCACGTCAGAGCGATCTATCCGGACCTCCGGACGGTCCTGGGCCGGGCCGCCTGCCGTCATCTGGGCACCTCCTGTGCATTTGCGGTCTCCGACCCGCGATACTAGGGGCGGGCATCGACGACGCCGCGCTCACCGCGCACGCGAGCAGAACAGAACGGGCCGCCACGGCCCTTCCGAGGAGGAACGACAGCGTGACCTACGTCATCGCGCAGCCTTGTGTCGACGTGAAGGACAAGGCGTGCATCGAAGAGTGCCCGGTTGACTGCATCTACGAGGGCGAGCGATCGCTCTACATCCACCCGGATGAGTGTGTCGACTGTGGCGCTTGCGAGCCGGTCTGCCCGGTCGAGGCGATCTTCTACGAGGACGACACCCCGGAGGAGTGGAAGGACTACTACAAGGCGAACGTCGAGTTCTTCGACGATCTGGGTTCGCCCGGTGGCGCCTCGAAGCTGGGCCTGATCGAGCGCGACCACCCCTTCATCGCCGCTCTGCCGCCGCAGAACGCCGACCACTGACGATCGGTGGCATCTGAGCTGTGAACACCAACAGCACGCGCGCGCCGTTCCCGGGTCACCCGGGGGCGGCGCGCCGCCCATCTGGCCGAGGAAGGCTGTCCGACCTCCTGCCGGTCTTCCCCTGGGACAAGCTGGAGCCGTACAAGGCGACCGCGCTGGCCCACCCGGGCGGTCTCTGCGACTTCTCGGTGGGCACCCCGGTGGACCCGGTCCCCGAGGTGATCCAGAAGGCGCTGGCCGCCGCCACCGACACGCCGGGCTACCCGACGGTGTGGGGCCCGGTGGAGCTGCGCGAGGCGATCGCCGGCTGGCTGCACCGCCGCTGCGGCGCCGAGATCGGCCCGCAGGCCGTGCTGCCGACCGTCGGCTCCAAGGAGCTGGTGGCCTGGCTGCCGACCCAGCTCGGCCTCGGCCCGGGCGACCAGGTCGCCTACCCGCGGCTGGCCTACCCGACGTACGAGGTGGGCGCGCGGCTGTGCGGCGCGGAGCCGGTCGAGTACGACTCGGTGGACGAGCTGGACGGTTCGCGGGTCCGCCTGCTCTGGGTGAACTCGCCGTCCAACCCGACCGGCCGGGTGCTCGGCGCGGACGAGCTGCGCCGGGCGGTCGCCTGGGCCCGGGAGCACGGGGCGCTGCTGGTCAGCGACGAGTGCTACCTGGAGCTGGGCTGGTCCGCCGAGCCGGTCTCGGTCCTGCACCCGGACGTCTGCGGCGCGGGCCACGAGGGCCTGCTGGCCGTCCACTCGCTCTCCAAGCGCTCCAACCTGGCCGGCTACCGCGCCTCCTTCGTGGCGGGCGACCCGGTGGTGGTCAGGGAGCTGCTGGAGGTGCGCAAGCACGGCGGCATGATCGTGCCGGCGCCGGTCCAGGCGGCGACGATCGCGGCGCTGTCGGACGACGCGCACGTGGCGGAGCAGCGGGAGCGGTACGCGGCCCGGCGCTCGGCGCTGCGGGCGGCGCTGGAGGCGTACGGCTTCCGGGTCGAGCACTCGGAGGCGAGCCTCTACCTGTGGGTGACGCAGGACCGCCCGTGCTGGGAGACCGTGGCCGAGCTGGCCGGACTGGGCATCCTGGTGGCGCCTGGCGACTTCTACGGGCCGGCCGGCGAGCGCTTCGTCCGGGTCGCGTTCACCGCGACCGACGAGCGGGTGGCCGCGGCCGTGGAGCGGCTGAACGCGGCCCGCTGACCGACGCCGAAGGGGCCGGTGTTCCGAGAGCGGAACACCGGCCCCTTCGCCGTACCCGGGGCGGGTTACAGCGGCAGGCCGCTGATGCTGCCGCCGTTCACGCCGCCCAGCAGGCCGCCGATCGGGCCGAGCGCGCCGGTGAGGCCGGACAGCGGGTTGTTCGGGCCGAGGTCGGCGCCGCCGAGGCGGTTGGCCGAGCCGTGCTCGGCCAGGCCCAGGACGTCGGTGCCGGGCAGGGCGGGCAGCGCGCGCGCGACGGAGCCGAGCGGCAGCGCGTCGGTGACGGCGTTGGTGCCGGGGACGGCGCCGGCGAGCTTGTCGGCGCCGGGCAGGCCCTTGGCGATGGCGCCGGTCTGGGCGAGCCCGCCGACCGGGCTGGCCGCGGCGCTGCGGGTGCCGACGCCCTTGCCGGTGACGGCCTCGCCGAGCTTGCCGGCCAGTGCGGAGGCGACCTTCGGGGTGACGGCGGACAGCTGGCCGGTGGTGGCGGCGGTCTGGTCGACCGGGGCGGTCAGCGAGCTGGCCTTCTCGTTCGCCTCGGGGAGCTGGTGGGCGACGATGTTGCCGGCGGCGTCGGCGGAGGCCGGTACGCCCGCGGCGACGGTGGCGGCGCCGGTGCTGCCGGCGGCCTGGCCCAGCTGGTGGGTGGTGTGCTGGAGGGTGGAACCGGTGTCGGTGTTGGTCAGCTGGCCCAGCGGCGCGGCCAGGTCGCTCTTGGGCAGCAGGGCGTCGCCGCCCAGGGCGGACGCGGAGCCGGCCGCGACCAGCGGGGTCGCGCCGGCCGCCACGAGCAGCGCGGCGCTGGCGATCCGTCGCGTGAGGGGGTGAGACATGGGGCTCCTCGGAGGGTCTGGGTCCGTCACGTCCGCCGGGCGGACTGACGGTGTTACCGCTTGAGAAGCCAGATGGTTTCGGCCTGGACCAGGAAAGTGTCTAACCGACCATCGGATCGTAGGACCGCCGTGACGGCGCCTGGCGGGGTCCGTACGGCCCCGTGGGCCCGGCGCCGGGCAAGGGGAGTGACGGTTCTCCGGCGGGGCCGCCACGGCGGGCTCCCGGTCCACCGGGGTTGACCGGATTCACCCGTCCGGCGGCCACCCGAACGTCAGTGCGTCAGCCCTTGTCGGACGTGGCGAGGGTGACCTGAACGAGCTTGGTCGACGTCCCGGAGGTCTGCGGCTGCCAGCCGTCCTCCGACTTGGTCTTGCGCCAGATCTTCCCGTCGTAGGCGACCGTCGCGATGCCCAGCTGCTGGGCCTGGGCGACCGCCCAGTGGGCGACCTCCCAGCCGCTCGCCCGCTCGGCGGTGATTCCGTCGTCGGTTCCGTCGGTCGAGGAGGTCAGCGCGGCGGCGGACGGGTCCGGGGTGAGCGAGACCGCGTTCTCGGCGCCCTTGATGGTCGAGGCGTACCCGGTGGCCGGGGTCACGGTGCGGCCGAACTCGCGGCGCACCCGGTCGGACAGCACCTGGGCCCGGTCCGCGGCGGTGGGCTGGACGGCGGCCGGGGAGACGGTGGAGCCCGCTGTGGGGGAGGGCGAGTCGACCGGATCCGGCTTGGCGTAGTCGTGCACCACGCAGGAGAACGAACCGGGCTCCCGGCCGGCCAGCGCCGAGGTGAGCAGCGTCGCCTTGGTCTCGTGCTTGGCGTACGCCTGCGGGTAGCCGCTCTTCTGCACGGCCTGGGCCGCGTCGGTCAGCGGCAGCCGGGTGTAGCCGGGCACCTTGACCAGGCCGTCCAGGAACTTGTTGGTCGCGTAGACCGGGTCCCCGATCTGCTGCGCCGTGCCCCAGCCCATCGAGGGCCGCTGCTGGAACAGGCCGATCGAGTCCCGGTCGCCGCCCGCGAGGTTGCGCAGCTTGGACTCCTGCATCGCGGTGGCCAGCGAGATCGTCGTCGCCCGGTCCGGCAGTCCGCGCGAGCGCGCCACCGCGGCGATCGTCGCGGCGTTGGCCGCCTGCGGGAGCTCCAGCGTGCCGCTGCCGGCCGCGGTCTTCACCGAGCAGCCCTCGGGCTCGCCCTGTTTGAAGCCGAACCACCAGATGCCGACCACGGCCAGTCCCGCGACCAGCGCGAGGCCGAGCAGGCCGACGATCACGAGCAACAGCGCGCGCAGTGGACCGCGGCGGGGGGGCGCCAACTCCTCGCCCAGCTCCTCGCCGCTCTTTCTCCTGGCCACCGTCGCCCCTCTCGCGCCTTGCTTCTTGATCCGACACCGTACCCACTCGGACGGGTGTGCGGCGCCACCCGGTTGCGGTTGCCGGTCCGCTCGCTCCGGGGCGGGCCCGCGCGCGCCGCGTCACGGAAGCGCCACACGGGGTGCACGCCACGCGGACTAGGCTGGCGCCATGAGCAGCCCGAACCCGACGCCCCTGGACCTCACCCTCGACGGCGGCGCGCTGACCGCCCGGCTCGTCGACTTCCCGTCGGTGAGCGGCGACGAGCAGGCGCTCGCCGACGCCGTGGAGACCGCGCTGCGCGGCTACCCGCACCTGACCGTGGACCGGTACGGCAACAACGTGGTCGCCCGCACCACCCTCGGCCGCCCCGAGCGCGTCCTGCTCGCCGGCCACCTGGACACCGTGCCGATCGCCGACAACGTGCCCTCCCACGTCGAGGGGGACCTGCTCTACGGCTGCGGCACCTCGGACATGAAGTCCGGCGTCGCCGTCCAGCTGCGGCTCGCCGCCACCCTGCCCGAGCCCAACCGCGACCTCACCTTCGTGTTCTACGACTGCGAGGAGGTGGAGGCCCACCGCAACGGCCTCGGCCACCTCGCCAGGGAGCGCCCGGACTGGCTGGCCGCCGACTTCGCGGTGCTGATGGAGCCGAGCGGCGCGGTCGTCGAGGGCGGCTGCCAGGGCACCCTGCGGGCGCAGATCCGGCTCACCGGCGTGCGCGCGCACTCGGCCCGCAGCTGGCTCGGCGACAACGCCATCCACCACGCCGCCGAGGTGCTCACCCGGCTCGCGGACTACCGGCCGCGCCGGGTGGAGATCGACGGCCTGGAGTACCGGGAGGGCCTGAACGCCGTCCGGATCGACGGCGGCGTGGCCGGCAACGTCATCCCGGACGAGTGCGTCGTGACGGTCAACTTCCGCTACGCGCCGGACCGCAGCGAGGCGGAGGCGGAGAAGCACGTGCGCGAGGTCTTCGACGGCTTCGAGCTGACCGTCACCGACTTCGCCCCGGGCGCGCTGCCCGGGCTCGCCCAGCCGGCCGCCCAGGCCTTCCTGGAGGCCACCGGCGGCCAGGCCCGCGCCAAGTTCGGCTGGACCGACGTCGCCCGGTTCAGCGCGCTGGGCGTCCCGGCGGTCAACTACGGCCCCGGTGACCCGAACCTCGCGCACAAGCGGGAGGAGCACTGCTCGCTGAGCGCCATCGCGGAGACCGAGGAGCGGCTGCGGGCCTGGCTGACCAGCTGAGGTGCCGTTCCGATGATCGGCCGGTCCGACCGGCCGATCATCGGCTGAGCGCCATCTTCCGGTCGCCCAACCGACCTTCCCCTGTTGCCTGAAAACCGGGATCACCGGACGTAGGGTTTCGTCATGACAGGCACAGGAGACGAGAAGCACTACGGACACGGCCCCGAGCAGGTCGGCGTGCCGCGGAAGAAGAAGGCCTGGCCCGAGAAGCAGAAGGGCCCGGTGCTGGTGCGCCGGGACCAGGTCGGCACGAGCACCACGGACCAGCGGCTGCTGGACACCACCGGCCCGACCGACTGGCTGCACACCGATCCGTGGCGGGTGCTGCGGATCACCTCCGAGTTCGTCGAGGGCTTCGGCGCCCTCGCCGAACTCCCGCCCGCGATCAGCGTCTTCGGCTCCGCCCGGACCCCGGCCGACTCGCCCGAGTACGAGGCCGGCGTGGCCATCGGCCGGGCCCTCGCCGAGGCCGGCTACGCGGTGATCACCGGAGGCGGTCCGGGTGCCATGGAGGCCGCCAACCGCGGCGCCTCCGAGGCCGGCGGCCTCAGCGTCGGCCTCGGCATCGAGCTGCCCTTCGAGCAGGGCCTCAACGAGTTCGTCGACCTCGGGCTGAACTTCCGTTACTTCTTCGTCCGCAAGACGATGTTCGTGAAGTACTCCCAGGGCTTCGTGGTCCTGCCCGGCGGGCTCGGCACGCTGGACGAGCTGTTCGAGGCGCTCACCCTGGTGCAGACGAAGAAGGTCACCCGCTTCCCGGTGATCCTCTTCGGTAGCGCGTACTGGGGCGGCCTCTACGAGTGGCTGAAGAACACCCTGGTCGCGCAGGGCAAGGCGGCCCCGCACGACCTGGAGCTGTTCCACATCACCGACGAGATCGACGAGGTCATGAAGATCCTCGCCGACACCCGCCGGCCGACCAACCAGATCTAGGCCGGACAGGCCTGGGCCCCCGGCCCTCCGGGCCGCCTACGCCAGCCCCCGGCGGGCGACCGCCGGGGGGCGGGTGCCCCGGATCGAGGCGACCATGTCCAGCACCTGGCGGGTCTCCGCGACCTGGTGGACCCGGTAGACCTGCGCGCCCAGCCAGGCCGAGACCGCGGTGGTGGCCAGGGTGCCGAGCAGCCGCTCGTTCACCGGCCGGTCCAGTGTCTCGCCGACGAAGTCCTTGTTGGACAGCGAGACCAGCACCGGGAAGCCGGTCGCGGTCATCTCCGGCAGCCGCCGGGTGGCCTCCAGCGAGTGCCGGGTGTTCTTGCCGAAGTCGTGCCCCGGGTCGATGATCACCGCGTCCCGCCGCACACCCAGCCCCACCGCCCGCTCGGCCAGCCCGACGGTCACCCGCAGGATGTCCGCCATCACGTCCTGGTAGCCGATCCGGTGCGGCCGGGTGCGCGGCTCGGCGCCGCCCGCGTGCGTGCAGACCAGCCCGACGTCGTGGCGCGCGGCCACCTCGGCGAGCTTCGGGTCCACCCCGCCCCAGGCGTCGTTCAGCAGGTCGGCGCCCACCTCGCAGACCGCCTCGCCGACCTCGTGCCGCCAGGTGTCGACGCTGATCACGGCCTCCGGGTGGCGCTTGCGCAGCTCGGCCACGAAGGGCACGGTGCGCCGCAGCTCCTCCTCCACCGTGACCTCGTCACCGGGCCCGGCCTTCACCCCGCCGATGTCCAGGATCGCCGCTCCCTCGGCCATCGCGCGGTCGGCGGCGGCGAACGCGGCCTCGTCCGCGAAGGTCGCCCCCCTGTCGAAGAACGAGTCAGGCGTCCGGTTGACGATCGCCATGATCACCAGCTCGTCGTCACCGAATTCCCGCGGTCCCAGGCGCAGTGCCACCGATGTCTCCTCCACAGCTGCTGCGGGTGCGATGATGGCCCCCGGCCTCACAGGGACCATGCTGTCATGATCAGTTTGGTCGGGGGCACTTCGCAGCAGGCCGGCCGGGAGTTCGGGAGGACAGCTCGTGTTCTGGGTGATCGTGGTCGCCATGGCCGTGGTGGTCGGCGGCGCCGCGCTGGTGGCGCTCGGCGGGGGCGGCTCGATGCCGGAGGCGGTGCAGGACCGCATCGCCGCCCGGCTGCCGCAGGACCGTCCGCTGAGCAAGGCGGACGTGGACGACCTGCGGCTGCCGATGGCCGTCCGCGGCTACCGGATGGACGAGGTCGACGACGTCCTGGACCGCCTCGGCGCCGAACTCGCCTACCGCGACTCGCGGATCGCCGAACTGGAGGCCGCCGGCCACCTGCGCGGCGCGGTCGAGGCGACCGACGGCCCGGACGCCGGCGCCGAACCGCTGCCCGGCCTGGAGGAGTTCGCGAAGGTGGTCGAACCGGCCGTCGCGCTCACCAAGGAGCGGCCCGAGCAGGAGCGGCCCGAGGACGCGAAGCCGGTGAACGACCGGTGACCGCTCTCGCCGAGGGCGCGGTGCTCGGCGCGGACGGCCTGCGCCGCTGCGCCTGGGGCGAGTCGACCGACGACTACCGGGCCTACCACGACACCGAGTGGGGCCGTCCGGTGCACGGCGACGACGCCCTGTTCGAGCGGGTCTGCCTGGAGGCGTTCCAGTCCGGGCTGTCCTGGCTGACCATCCTGCGCCGCCGGGAGGGCTTCCGGTCCGCGTTCGCCGGCTTCGGGATCGCCGCGGTCGCCGAGTTCGGCGAGGCGGACGTGGAGCGGCTGCTCGCCGACACCGGCATCATCCGCAACCGGGCCAAGATCGAGGCCGCCATCGCCAACGCCCGGGTCGCCCGCGACCTGGACGGCGGGCTGGACGCGCTGATCTGGCGGTTCGCCGGAGCCCCGGACCGGCCGGCCCCCCGCACGATGGGGGAGGTGCCGGCCGTCACGCCCGAGTCGACCGCGCTCGCGAAGGCCCTGAAGAAGGAGGGCTTCCGCTTCGTCGGCCCGACCACCGCCTACGCCCTGATGCAGGCCTGCGGCCTGGTCGACGACCACCTGGCGGACTGCCACGTCCGCACCGCGCGCCCGGTGTGATCCGAAGAGGGCCGCTGGGCGCGCCCTAGCGGCCCAGGTAGGTCGGCTTCTCCTTGGCGATGAAGGCGCGGACCGCGATCCGGTGGTCCTCGCTCTCGCCGGCCAGGGTCTGCAGCTCGTCCTCCTTGTCGAGCAGTTCGTCCAGCGAGTGCGAGGCGCCGTACGCCAGCGACTCCTTGATGGCGCCGTAGGCCACCGTGGGGCCCGCGGCCAGCTCCCGGGCGAAGGCCCGCGCGGTGGCGGCGAGCTCCCCGGCCGGCACCACCCTGGTGGCCAGGCCCAGATCCAGCGCCTCGGCGGCCTTGACCGTCCGGGGCAGCATCAGCAGCTCGGTGGCCCTGGCGTGCCCGACCAGCCGGGGCAGCGTCCAGGAGGCGCCCGAGTCGGCGGTCAGGGCGATCCCGGCGAAGGCGGTGTTGAAGCCGGCCCGGTCGGAGAGGACCCGGAAGTCGCAGGCGAAGGCCAGCGAGGCGCCCGCGCCGGCCGCCACCCCGCCGACCGCGGCGACGGTCGGCTTGCGCATCCCGGCCAGCGCCCGCACCAGCGGGTTGTAGTGCTCGGCGACGGTGCCCAGCGGGCTCTGTCCGGTCTCCTCGGCCCGCTTCAGCGCCGTCAGGTGCTCGTTCAGGTCCTGCCCGACGCAGAACGCGCGCTCGCCGGCCCCGGTCAGCAGCACCGCCCGCACCGCCGGGTCCGCGGCCGCGGCGGCCACGGCGTCCCGCAGCGCGACCTTGGTCGCGACGTCCAGGGCGTTCATCGCCTCCGGGCGGTTGATGGTGATGACGGCCAGGCCGCCGTCCAGCTCGTACAGCACGGAATCGGACATGGGCGAGGGCTCCCTGTGGTCGGCTCGGTGTCGGTCGTGTGCCAGGATGCCGGAGCGGACGGCCGGGTGGGGAGTGTGAGGTATCGCACCTTTCGACGGCCCGCGCGCCGCCGCCACGCCGGGGCTTATGACGGCAATTGCGGCGCTTGGGGGCGGTCCGGCCGATGTTGCACCGAGAGTGATGTTGGTCATCAGCCCGTGGCATGCGGGATAATGGCTTCCGATCAATGCGTTCGATACCGGCGGTGGACGGACTGCCGGTGCGTAGCTGAGCGGTTGCAGGAAGGGGAACGAGCATGGCGGCCATGAAGCCGCGGACGGGTGACGGCCCGCTCGAAGTCACCAAAGAGGGACGGGGCATCATCATGCGCGTTCCGCTCGAAGGCGGCGGACGCCTTGTGGTGGAGCTCACACCTGACGAGGCCGACGCCCTCGGCGAGGCCCTGAAGAAGGCCTGCGGCTGACCGCAGCGGGTGCTCGTCATCTCCTGGAGATGTGCTGCCGGGCCCGGGTACGACGTCATGTCGGCCCGGGCCCCGCGGCGTTTGGGGCCCTGCCCGGCCGCCCGGAGGCCGCGGTCCGGGGCGGCGGGGCCGCTGCCTGACGGTCCGGCTGCCTGACGGCCCTGCCGCTCGACGGTCCTACCGCTTGATGGCGCAGAGCAGTCCGTCCGAGACCGGCAGCAGCGCCGGCAGCAGCGCCTCGCTCTCCCGGACGTCCCGGACCAGGTCGCGCACCGCGCCCGTCTGGGGGTCCTGCAGCTCCGGCTCGGCCAGCCGGCCCTCCTGGAACACCCCCTCGAAGCAGACCATCCCGCCCGGCCGTAGCAGCCGCATCGCCTCCAGCAGGTACTCCCTGGACTCGGCCGGGTCGCCGTCGCAGAACACCAGGTCGTACTGGCCGTCGGCGAGCCGGGGCAGCACCTCCAGCGCCCGGCCCGGTATGAACCGCGAGCGGTTGGCCGCGAATCCGGCCGCGTGGTACGCCTCGCGGGCCAGCTGCTGGCGCACCGGCTCGGAGTCCACCGTGGTGAGCACGCCGTCCGGCCGCATGCCGCGCAGCAGGTAGACCCCGGAGACGCCCGTCCCGGTGCCGATCTCGGCCACCGCCTTGGCGTCCAGTGCCGCGGCCAGCAGCCGCAGGCACGCCCCGCCGCTGGGCCCGATCGCCCGTATCCCGGTGCGCGCGGACTGCGCCCGGGCGTAGGTCAGCACCGCGTCCTCGCCGACGTAGGTGTCGGCGAGGGCCACACGCGCGGGCCCGAACTCGCTGATGGCTGCCTCTTTCGGAGCCCCGGGTTACGGCCCGGTGCCGAGGGAAGTCGATATTTCCTGGCACAGATTACTGGCCGACCGGGAACCGCGTACGGCGGCGGGCCGTTGTCACGAAGGACCGGGTACGGGAGACCTCCCGGGCACTTTTATCCGGGCTTGACGGGTGAGGTGGATATGGTGGTGGCCCTGCTGGGCAGAAGAGCCGACCGAGGAGGTGTGGCCGAGGGCGACGTCCCCGTGCGGCGGCACTCCCGCGGCACCGCGTCGGCCCGTACGCCGAAGCCCGTGATGAACCAGCCTGCGCACTCCGACCTGGACCAGCCCGCCGCCGCGACGCCGGCCGCCGGTACCACCGAGGCCCCCGCCCTCGCGACCTTCACCGAGGGCCCCGACGCGCAGACCTGGACTCCACCCTCCTGGGAGGAGATCGTCGAGGCGCACAGCGCCCGGGTCTACCGCCTCGCGTACCGCCTGACGGGCAACCAGCACGACGCCGAGGACCTCACCCAGGAGGTCTTCGTCCGGGTGTTCCGTTCGCTGTCCACCTACACCCCCGGCACGTTCGAGGGCTGGCTGCACCGGATCACCACCAACCTGTTCCTGGACATGGTCCGCCGCCGCCAGCGCATCCGCTTCGACGCGCTCGGCGAGGACGCGGCCGAGCGGCTCGCCTCCCGCGAGCCCAGCCCGGCCCAGCACTTCAGCGACACCCACTTCGACGCCGACGTGCAGCACGCCCTGGACACCCTCGCCCCGGAGTTCCGCGCCGCCGTGGTGCTCTGCGACATCGAGGGACTGTCCTACGAGGAGATCGCCGCCACGCTGGGCGTCAAGCTCGGCACCGTCCGCAGCCGCATCCACCGCGGCCGCTCGCACCTGCGCGCCGCGCTCAAGCACCGTGCCCCCGGCTCGGCCCCCGGGCGCGAGCGCCGCGGCGGCTCGGAGGAGCCGGTGCCGGTCGGCGCCGCCGTCGAGGGCGCGCTCGCGCCGGGTGCGCGCGGACGGAGGCGATCGTGAGCGGAACCGGCCGGTCCGGGCCGGGCCAGCCGGACCCGTCCGGCCGGTCCGCGGCCAGGCGGGGCTGGGCCCTGCCCGGCCGCCGCGGCGGCGACGAACCGGGCGAGCCCGTCCTGCCCGCGCTGCCGCTGCCGGGCGAGACGGCGCTGCGCGCGGTGCCGGTGCGCCCCGCCGAGCCGGCCGCCGAGGAGCACCACCTCGGTGAGCGCCTCTCCGCGTTCCTGGACGGCGAACTCGGCCACGACTCGCGCGATCGCGTCCAGGCCCACCTGGCGACCTGCCCGCAGTGCCTCGCCGAGGTCGACGCGGGCCGGGCCGTCAAGCACCTGCTGACCCGCACCGGCACCCCCGGCCCCTCCTCCGGCCTGATGGCCCGGCTGATGGCCGTCGGCGGCCTGCCCGAGGACGATCCGGCGGACGCCGACTGGCCCGTCCGCCGCGGCAGCCGCGGTGACGACGACGACCTGCCCGGCGGCGGGGTCGCGGCCGGCGGCACGCTCGGCGGCAGCCGGCTCACCGGCGGCTCCTTCGGCCGCGGCGCAGGCGCCTCCTTCGGCGCGGGCGCGCTCGGCGCCGACACCCCGGTGCCCGGGGTCGACCCGCGGGCGTTCGGGCGCGGCGGCGCGGTGCTGCGGCCCCTGATGGGCCGGCGCAACGGCCGCCCCGAGGCCGCGGCCCGCCCCGAGAGCACCGTCCGGCCCCGCCCGGCCGCCGCCGTACGCTCCGCCGCGCCGCGCGGGCGCCGCTTCGTCTTCGCCGCCGCGGGCGCCTTCTCGGTCGCCGCGGTCACGCTCGGCGGGGTCGGCGGCCTCAGCGCGCAGAGCGAGGACCAGCACGGCAACCCGGTCAGCACGGTCGGCAACAGCGGCGGCACGGGCCGCAGCGGGGGCCTGGTCCCGATGACCGCGCAGATCCCGGTGGACTTCCCGGCCCACCCCGTCGCCGCGACCCGCGACGCGACGCCGCCGCCGGCCTCGGAGCGCAACTCGGGCGGCCTGCCCGCACTGCGCCAGCAGACCCGCTAGGCCCTGTCCGCACCTAGAGCGCCGCTCGCGCCCCGGTCGCGACGATCTCGGCCATCGGCAGGTCTTTACCACGGCTTCATCGCAGCGTGGACCATGGACCCGCCGATGGCCATTACCCTGTAGGGACCGTCGTCCGACGAGCTAGGGAGCTTAGGTGTTCAGCGATGTAGGCGGGCTGGAGATCCTGACCCTGGCCGTGATGGCGATCGTCATCTTCGGCCCCGACAAGCTGCCGAAGCTGATCCAGGACACCATGGGCTTCATCCGGAAGGTCCGTTCCTTCGCCGACAACGCGAAGGAGGACATCCGCAGCGAGCTGGGCCCCGAGTTCAAGGACTTCGAGTTCGAGGACCTGAACCCCAAGACCTTCGTCCGCAAGCAGCTCATGGGCGGCGAAGAGGACCCGCTGGGCCTCAAGGAGATGAAGGACTCGCTCGACATCCGCTCGGTCCTGGACGACAAGCCGGCGGCGCCGGTGAACGGCCGCAGCGGCAGCGTCAGCTTCGAGAAGGCCGCCGCCCCGGTGGCGGCCTCCACCGGGGCGCCGTTGCAGCCCGGCGAGCGGCCCCCGTTCGACCCCGACGCGACCTGACCGGCCCCCGGTCACACCCCGTACGACCACGCCACCGCCCCGCCCGGCCGCCCGGCTGAGCGGGGCGGCGGCGTGTGCGCCGCTATTGTGCTGATTGTTCCCGCTGAGCCGTCCGTCACATTCCGCGCTGTCGCGGACCAGGAACGGCTCCCGGGAACGCCGCGGTACGCCACGATGGGAGCGCGCCACGGCAGGCAAACGTGTGTTTGAGGAGGCCCGGGGATGGACGCGACGAGTCAGGCGGTGGGGACGACGGCCACGGCCGGCGGCCCGGTGGTCGGCGGGCAGGCCGGCCCGGCGGACCCGCTGGTGCCCTACCTGTCCGCCGACTTCCCCTGGTACGGCCTGGACGACGGCTGGACCGGCCGCCGCTACCTGATGCAGGCCGGCGCCGGAGGCCTCCGGGCCGGGGCGCCCGGCAGCGTCGACTACGGCAGCCTCGGCCACGGCGAGGAGCCGGCCAGGCAGTACGAGCCGCGCGACATGCGCAGGTTCGCGGTCGTGGTCACGGTGGCCCGCCGGGACAGCCGCCGCAGCGCCGACAACACCGGCACCCTGGAGGCGACCTCCGCCTCCTCCGCCGCCTGGCTGGCCGGCTCGGGCCTGCTCGCCTCGACCTGGCCCGGCCAGCTCGACCGCGCGCTGCGCCAGGACTGGCTGGACCAGCAGAGCACCCTCGCGTGGGACCTCGCCGACGACCTGGCCGGCCCCGGCTGGTCCACCCTCAGCCTCCCGGTGAACGGCCTGCCGCAGCCCTTCCGCTACCGCGAGTCCGAGTACGGCTGGGTGCTCGCCGGCGAGGCCCCGGGCGTCCTGCTCGGCGCCTACGGCCGCGGCGTCAGCGCCTACGGAGCCGGCTTCGCCACCGCCCCCGACCTGACCGCCTACACCCGCCCGTAGGGCGCGACGACGCCGAGTACGCCGAAGGGGCCGGGTGGTCGAACCACCCGGCCCCTTCGGCGACGCGTCATCAGAACTTGTTCTTCGGGGTCAGCCCGAGGGAGAGCCCGGAGAGGCCGCGCTGGCGGCCGCCGAGCTTGCCGGCGACGGCGCGCAGGGCGACGCCGGCCGGGGAGTCGGGGGCGGCGAGCACGACCGGGCGGCCGTCGTCGCCGCCCTCGCGCAGGCGCACGTCGATCGGGATCGAGCCGAGCACCGGGACGGTCGCGCCGACGGTGCGGGTGAGCGCGTCCGCGACGGTCTGGCCGCCGCCGGTGCCGAAGACGTCGATCATCTCGTCGCAGTGCGGGCACGGCATGCCGGACATGTTCTCGATCACGCCGACGATCTTCTGGTGGGTCTGCACCGCGATGGTGCCGGCCCGCTCGGCCACCTCGGCGGCGGCCATCTGCGGGGTGGTGACGATCAGGATCTCCGCGTTGGGGACCAGCTGGGCCACCGAGATCGCGATGTCGCCGGTGCCGGGCGGCAGGTCCAGCAGCAGGACGTCCAGGTCGCCCCAGTAGACGTCGGCGAGGAACTGCTGGAGCGCGCGGTGCAGCATCGGGCCGCGCCAGACCACCGGGGCGTTGCCCGGGGTGAACATGCCGATCGAGATGACCTTCACGCCGTGCGACTGCGGCGGCATGATCATGTCCTGGACCTGGGTGGGCCGGCCCTCGACGCCGAGCATGCGGGGCACGCTGTGGCCGTAGATGTCGGCGTCCACGACGGCGACCTTCAGGCCGTCGGCGGCCATCGCGGCGGCCAGGTTGACCGTGACCGAGGACTTGCCGACGCCGCCCTTGCCGGAGGCGACGGCGTAGACCCGGGTCAGCGTGCCCGGCTTGGCGAACGGGATCTCCCGCTCGGGGGCGCCGCCGCGCAGCAGCTGGGAGAGTTCCTTGCGCTGCTCGTCGCTCATCACGTCGAGCTCGACCTCGACGCCGGTCACACCGGGCACGCGGCCGACCGCTTCGCGGACCCGGGTGACGATGGTGTCGCGCATCGGGCAGCCGGAGACGGTCAGGTAGACCGCGACGCGCACCACGCCGCCCTCGGCGATCTCGACCGATTTCACCATGCCGATCTCGGTGATCGGGCGGTTGATCTCCGGGTCGTTGACGGTCGCCAGCGCCTGGCGTACGGACTCCTCCGTGACGCCGGCCGCGACCTCTGTCTCGTTGGCCATGCCTTGATGGTACGGCGCTCGGGGGATCCCCTAACCCGACGGTGGCGTGCCGCCGGTCACAGCGTCTCGGAGGGCTCCCGGCGCTCCTCGATCTCCTTGAGCAGGGACTGGAGTTCGGAGCGGATGAAGTCCCGGGTGGCGACCTCGCCGAGCCCGTGCCGCAGTGCCGCGACCTCGCGGGTCAGGTACTCGGTGTCCGCGATGTTGCGGTCGCTGCGGGCCCGGTCCTGCTCCATGTTGACCCGGTCCCGGTTGTCCTGGCGGTTCTGCGCGAGCAGGATCAGCGGGGCCGCGTAGGAGGCCTGGAGCGACAGCACCAGGGTGAGGAAGATGAAGGGGTAGCTGTCGAAGCGCACGTTCTCCGGCAGCAGGGTGTTCCAGGCCACCCAGATGATGATCACCACCGTCATCCAGACGATGAAGCGGCCGGTGCCCAGGAAGCGCGCGATCCGTTCGGAGAGCTTGCCGAACGCCTCCGGGTCGTAGGCGGGCAGCGAGATCAGCCCGGGCCGGGCGGTGCGGGGCTGGTCGAGCCGGGTGCGGGCCGGGCCGGCCACGGAGATCTCGGCGCGCCGCTCCCGGCCGCCCTCCCGGCCGCGCAGTTCGCGCAGCTGGCGCAGTTCCCGCAGTTCGCTCTGGAGGCGTTGGCGGGGGGACTCGTCCCGCCGCCCCTTGCGGTCAGCGTCCACCGTGCACCTCTTCCCTCGTGCCGTCCGTGTCGTCGTGGCCGTGCAGGACGGACTCGCGCCAGTCCTCCGGCAGCAGGTGGTCGAGCACGTCGTCGACGGTCACCGCGCCGAGCAGGTGGTCGGCCTCGTCGACGACCGGCGCGGACACCAGGTTGTAGGTCGCCAGGTAGCTGGTGATCAGTGACAGCGGGGTGTCCGGCGGCAGCGGGTCCAGGTCGTCGTCGACCAGCGAGCCGACCAGTACGTACGGCGGCTCGCGCAGCAGCCGCTGGAAGTGCACGGTGCCCAGGTACTTGCCGGTCGGGGTCTCGTTCGGCGGCCGGCAGACGTACACCTGCGCGGCGAGCGCGGGCTTGTGGTCGGAGACCCGGATGCGGGCGAGTGCCTCGGCCACGGTCGCGTCCGGCTCCAGCACGACCGGCTCGGTGGTCATCAGACCGCCGGCGGTGTTCTCCTCGTACGACAGCAGGCGGCGGACGGGCTCGGCCTCGTCCGGCTCCATCAGCTGGAGCAGCCGCTCGGCCTCGTCGGCGGGCAGTTCGGAGAGCAGGTCGGCGGCGTCGTCCGGGTCCATCGCCTCCAGGACGTCGGCGGCGCGTTCGTCCTTGAGCTTGCCGATGATCTCGACCTGGTCGTCCTCGGGCAGCTCCTCCAGGACGTCGGCGAGCCGCTCGTCGTCGAGCGCGGCGGCCACCTCGGCGCGGCGCTTGGCGGACAGGTGGTGCATGACGCTGGCGAGGTCGGCGGCGCGCAGCTGGTCGAAGGTGGCGAGCAGGTTGGCGGCGCCCTGGTCCTGCTCGGGCAGCGTGAAGCCGGTGACGTCCTGCCAGTCCAGGGTGAGCCGCTCGCCCTTGCCCTTGCGCAGCCGGCCGGCCCGGCCGATCTGGACGAAGACCTTGCTGATCTCCCACTCGCGCATCCGGGTCTGCACCATCCCGACGTCCAGCACGGTGACGTTCTCACCGGTCTTGGACCAGGTGACGGTGCGGTCCAGCAGTTCGGCGAGCACCAGGGTCTCGGACGGGCGCTGCTCGAAGCGCCGCAGGTTGATCACGCCGGTGGCGAGCACCTGGCCGGACTCCAGGCTGGTCACCCGGGTCATCGGCAGGAAGATCCGGCGCCGGCCGACCACCTCGACCACCAGGCCCAGGACCCGCGGCGGGCGGCCGCTCAGCCGCAGCGAGACGACGACGTCACGGACCCGGCCGACCTGGTCGCCGTTCGGGTCGAAGACGGCGAGGGCGGAGAGGTGGGAGATGAAGACCCGGGTGCCTGGCCCTGCCATGAACTCCCTCGACTCGTTCGATGCCGTGCCGGGTACGCCGGGGCGCACCTGCGGGCAAGGCTACCCGCGTGTCGCGAGCCCGGCCCGACGAGGCACGGTACACAGCCGAGGAGTCCCGGGCGTGAATCTTTAGCGGCGCTTGAACAGCAGTTTGGGCAGGCCGGCCGGGACGGGGCGGCGGGTGGTGGCCGCGGTGGGCATCGGCTGGGCGGCGTGCGAGACGTCCGGCATCGTGCCCGGACGCTCGGTCAGCGCACCGGCGGGCTCCAGGCGCAGCACCCGGCACTCGCGGGCCCAGCGGTCGGTGATGGTGTCGGTGTCGGGCGCGTTCAGCCGCTTGCCCTTGAGCTCCTCGACGGCGCCCAGCCAGGCCTCGCCGCCGGGGGCCAGCTCCGAGACCCGGGCGCTCCAGCCGGTCAGCCGGCCGCCCTTGTCCTTGCTGCGGACGGTCACCACCGCGCCGGATCCGGCGGTCAGGCCGTGCAGCGGCTGCTCGCTGCCCTCGCCGACCACCACCACGGCGCCGTCGTGCCAGGCGTGCCAGAGCGGGCGGGCCTGCTCCTGGCCGTCCGCGCGGACCCAGAGGAGGCCGGACTTCTTCGCGGCCTCCTCCAGCAGGGCCTGGTCGAGGAAGTCGTCGGCGGTCGCGGCGGCGGGCGTACGGTCCATGGCGCCCAGCGTACGACCTCCGCCGTCCACGAGTTGTCTCAGCCGTCGGGCGACAGTTCCATCGGCTTGCCACGGGCCTTACCGTAGGAACGCCCGGCCCCGGCCCGGTTCAGCCCGGTCCCCGCCTCGCCCCAGCCCACGTGACCAGCAGAGGAGCGCCGTGCCCGCCGCCCGGCCCGCGACCGCCCCCGCACCAGCCGCCACCGCCACCGAGCCGGTGCACCCGCTCCCCACCGCCGACCTGCTGCTGCTCGCCGTCTCCATCGCCGGCATCTCGCTGTCCGGCCCGCTGATCAGCGCCACCGCCGCGCCCGCGCTGGCGATCGCGTTCTGGCGCAACGTCATGTCGGTCGGCGTCCTCGGCCCGTACGCGCTGCTGCGCCACCGCGCCGAACTGCGCGGGATCGGCCGGCGGGCGCTGCTGCTCGCGATCGCGGCGGGCGCACTGCTCGCCGTGCACTTCGCGCTCTGGATGCCCAGCCTGCGGATGACCTCGGTGGCCTCGGCGACCGCCCTGGTCACCACCACCCCGCTGTGGACCATCCTGCTGATGCGCCTGCTCGGCGTCCGCGCCCCCCGGATGGTCTGGCTCGGCACGGGCGTGGCCTTCGCCGGCGTGCTGGTGCTGACCGGCGTCGACCTCTCGCTCTCCCCGCGCGCGCTGCTCGGCGACGCGCTCGCCCTCGGCGCGGGCCTGGCCGCCGCCGGGTACATGCTGCTGGGCGCGGAGGTCCGCAGGACCGTCAGCACCACCGCGTACACGCTGGTCTGCTACACCACCACGGCGGCGGGCCTGCTGGCGATCTGCCTGGTCGCCGGGACGCCGCTGGCCGGCTGGCCGGCCGGGGTGTGGTGGCAGATCGTGCTGCTGATGGTCGCCGCCCAGCTGCTCGGCCACTCGCTGAGCAACCGCGTGGTGCGCACCCTCGGCCCGTCGATCACCTCCACGGCGATCCTGCTGGAGACCCCGGGCGCGGCCCTGATCGCCGCCCTCTGGCTCGGCCAGTGGCCCCCGGTGGCGGCGTATCCGGCGGTGGTGCTGATCCTGGTGGGCCTGGTCCTGGTCGCCCGTGGCGGCCGGCGGGCGCCGCGGGCGGCTACAGCCAGCCGTTGCGGCGGAAGCCCCGGTACATCCCGACGCAGATCAGGATGATGGCGGTGAGCACCATCGGATAGCCGTACTTGTGGTGCAGCTCGGGCATGTACTCGAAGTTCATCCCGTACACGCCGGTGATCATGGTGGGCACGGCGAAGATCGCCGCCCAGGCGGTGATCTTGCGCATGTCCTCGTTCTGCGCCACCGAGACCTGCGCCAGATTGGCCTGGAGCAGCGAGTTCAGCAGTTCGTCGAAGCCGTGCACCTGCTCGGTGACCCGGGCCAGGTGGTCGGCGACGTCCCGGAAGTACTTCTGGATGTCCGGGTCGACGAGGCGCTGCAGCGGTTCGGACAGCTGCTGCATCGGGCGCAGCAGCGGCACCACGGCTCGCTTGAACTCCAGTACCTCGCGCTTGAGTTGGTACACCCGGCCGACGTCGGCGCTGCGCCCGCCCTTGGCCGAGAAGACGCCGTACTCGATCTCGTCCACGTCGTTCTGCAGCCGCTCGGAGACCAGCAGGTAGTTGTCCACGACGTGGTCGGCGATCGCGTGCAGCACCGCGGACGGGCCCTTGGCGAGCAGCCCGGACTCGTCCGCGTCGGCCTCCAGCCGGTGCCGCAGCTCCTGTAGCGAGCCGTGGCCGCCGTGCCGGACGGTGATCACGAAGTCCCGCCCGGCGAAGACCATCAATTCGCCGGTCTCCACCACCTCGCTGGTCGGGGTGAGCTGGTCGTGCTCGACGTAGCGGATGGTCTTGAAGACGGCGAACAGCACGTCGTCGTAGCGCTCGACCTTGGGCCGCTGGTGCGCGTGCACCGCGTCCTCGACCGCGAGCGGGTGCAGGCCGAAGCGCTGGGCGATGCCCTCGAACTCGGCCTCGGTCGGTTCGTGCAGCCCGATCCAGCTGAACGAGCCGTCCCCGTCCGGGAGTTGGTGCGCGGCCTTGATCCGGCGGGCGGCCTCGCGGGGGCTGCAGGTCTCGCCGTGGCGCTTGCCGTGCTGGTACACCGCGCAGTCGACGACCGCCGAGCCGGCGCCCGCCGGGACGGCGTCGTACGCGCCGGCCGCGGAACGGCGGCGGTTGGTGCGGACGGCGGCGCGCAGGCTGTTGATCATCGACATGGCAGGCTCCCTGGAACAGGAGCCGCCGCACAGCGGCGTCGGGGTCCCCCCGTCGGAAGGCGGGGGAGGAGCGGGCGGCCGTGGTGCGACGGCGAAGAACACCGGTGAAGGGGGGTGAGGGTGCTCTCCCGGCCGGTTCGTCCGCGCCCGGCCTGCCCGGGCTACCTCGGCTGGATCAGCCGGTTCAGCCTGCGTGGCGAGGGGTGCGGGGAAGTCGGGGCCGGGTAGAGCTGCCGGTACTGCATGGTCGGCCGGTATCCACCGCAACCACCTCCTTCGTGCCGCCGCCCCGGGAACCTGAGGATTCCCGGTGGCCAGTCGCTCACCCTAACATCTGACCGACCATCGGCGCCCCGGGCTTTCCCGAGGCTTTGCCCGGGCCGCCCGCACACGGCCGGCCCGCCCCCGGGGGTTACGCTCACCGGCATGGCGCACGACTTCCCGCTCTTCGGCGAACCCCACGGCGGCAGCTCCCCGGCGCTCTCCCGGGAGGCGGTGCTGGCCGCCGTCGAGGCCCGGCTGATCACCACCTTCGGCGAGCCGAGCGGCCGCGCCGCGGTCACCTTCCTCGGCACCGACCGGATCGAGGTGCTGCGCTTCGGCCCGGACGCCGACGGCCTGGTCCGGTACGCGACGCTCGGCATGTCCGCCGCGCCGATGGCCGACCCGACCGCACCGGTGGCCGACCAACTGCGCGGCCCACGCGCCGAACTGGTGCTGACCGTCCGCGGCGGGCGCGACAGCGTGCTGCGCAGCCTGGCCACCCTGGCCGCGACCCCGCAGGTCGAGGGCCTGGTGGTGGCCCCCGGCGGCTCGCTGGACCTCGGCGCCCCGCTGTGGGACGGCGCGCCGTTCACCTCGGTGCTGGCCGCCGAGCCGGGCGGCCTGGTGCCGGACCTGGAGCTGGACGAGCCGGCCGACCCGGTCCGTTTCCTGCCTCTGCTGCCGATGACGCCCAACGAGGCCGGCTGGAAGCGGGTGCACGGCGCGGCCGCGCTCCAGGAGCGCTGGCTGGAGCAGGGCGCCGACCTGCGCGACCCGGACCGCCGCGGCGTCCGGCTGGACTGACCGGGGCTCAGGTCACGAGTCTCCCGTCCTGGCCCCGCGCTCCCGCCGCGCCCCCGCACCCCGGCGCGCGGCCCTCAGCCGCCGATCGGCTTCGCGCCGGTGGCCTGCGCCAGCAGCGCCTCGTACACCGCGGGGTCGGTGGTGTGCTCGCCGAGCCGGACGGTCTTGCGGCTGCCGTGGTAGTCGCTGGAGCCGGTGACCAGCAGCCCCAGCTCGTCGGCCAGGCCGCGCAGCCGCACCCTGGTCTCCTCGTCGTGGTCGGTGTGGTCGACCTCCAGCGCCGCCAGCCCGGCCGCCGCGAGGTCGGCGATCACCTGGTCCGGGACGGTCCGCCCGCGCTTGACCGCGCCGGGGTGGGCGAACACCGGCACCCCGCCGGCCGCCCGGACCAGCCGGACCGCCTCGATCGGGTCGGTCTCGTGCTTGCGCACGTCCGCCCGGGCGCCGTTGGCCAGCCACTCGGCGGTGAAGGCGTCCGACACGGTGGCCACGACGCCCGCCTCGACCAGCGCGCTGGCGATGTGCGGGCGACCGACCGAGCCGGTCCCGGCGATCCGCTGCACCTGCTCCCAGCTGATGTCCGCGCCGAGTTCGCGGCAGCGCTCGACGATCGCCCGCCCGCGCCGGAACCGGTCGGTGCGCACCAGCTCCCGCTCGCGCGCGAACTCCGGCTCGTCCGGGTCGAACAGGTACGCCAGCAGGTGCATGCTGACGCCGCCCACCACGCAGGACAGCTCGGCGCCCGGGACGACGGTCAGCCGGCTGCCGTCCGGCAGCGCGCGCACCGCCTCGGCGGCCTCGGCGTGGCCCGCGACGGTGTCGTGGTCGGTGAGCGCCACGACGTCGAGGCCCGCGGCCACGGCCGCCGCGACCAGCTCGGTCGGGCTGTCGGTGCCGTCGGAGGCGTTGCTGTGGGCGTGCAGGTCGATGCGCACGGGGCGGACTCCTGAGGGCTCGGGGTGCCGCCCAGGATAGGACAGGGCGCCGGGCCCCGGCCGGACAGCACCTATCCCAGCAGGCGGGGGGAGAGGGCCCCGCAGGGGAGCAGGTCCAGTTCGGCGCCGGCCTCGCGCAGGTCGGTGAGGACGAGTTCGTCGTACATCACCAGGGCGGACTGCTCGGGCCAGGCGACGGCCCAGAGCCAGAGGCCGCGGGCCTCGCCGACGAACACCGCGCGGTCGACCGGGGCGTCCGGGACGTGGAACATCGGGGTGGGCCGCCCGGCGGCCAGCAGTTTGGCGTCGGCGGGCTTGTAGAGGCCGACGGAGTCGCCCGGGTCGGGCCCGGGCATCCCGGCGTAGCGGGCGCCGAGGCCGACCCCCAGTTCCTCGGCGACGAGCACCAGCTCGCCGAAGCCGCCGAGCGGGGCCGGTCCGGAGCAGGCGACGGCGGTGGCCCGGGCGCCGGAGACGTCGTCGCCGACGTGGGCGATGCCGGTGTAGAGCCAGCCGACCGGGAGCGGCCAGGGCAGCCAGACGGGGACCTGCGAGCGGGCGACGGCGACGCCCAGGGCTTCGACGCTCGGTGGCAGCACGGGCTGCATCGGGTGCACGGCTCCGTGCCGGTCGCACTGCCAGGTGTCTGAGAACAGACCGGGGGCGCGGACCCGACCGGCGCACCTCGGGCAGCTTGGCTCGCCCCTCATAGGCGACAACGCTCCTCCCTCCGGACCGCCGCGTCAAGGACGATCACCCGTACGGAGGGCTCGGCGGCACCTGTCGGTGGCGGGGCCCGTTCGGCGCGGGTGGGGCGGCGCGGCACGGGCGGTTCCCGTTGGGGGATGTCCCGTGGCGGGCGGCGGCAAACGTCTACGGGCCCAGGGCCCGGACGCACTGACGCCCTGTCATCGGCGATCGCGGTGACAGGGCGTCAGTCGGGTATCGGAACGTCCGGATCGGACGCTCCCGGCTCGTCGGCGGCGGGTGAGGGCTCCCGGTCGGAGGCGCCGCGCGTGGTCAGACGGTCGGGCACGGGCGGATGAGCAGGCGCTCACCGGTGCGGGCGGCGGCCTGGACGAACTCGCGGACGGTCTCGGCGTCGGCTATCAGGCGGTCGGCGGCGGAGCCGTTGGCGTCGTCCAGTCGGACGATCTCGAAGCGCATGGTCTTCGTCATGGGCGTCTCCTCTTCTTGCCCCGTCGGTCGGGGCGATTGCGGCTGAGTGGGTACCAGCCCTTTCGGGGTCCTGCGGGTCCGGCGGTGCGGCCGGATCGTTCGGTTCGTACGTGCGGCGGTCTGCTGCGGCAAGGGCTCCCCCTGCTTGCCTGGTGCCTCGTGAACCACGGTGACGTGGTGATGCTTCCGGGTCGTTGCCCGACCGTGAAGTCCAGGTTTCGGCTGATTCGCGCCGACGCGGAGGCCGGCGATGATTCCCGGACAGAATCAAAGATTACCGTAACTAACGACTTTTGTCCTGTGTTGAGGACGGTCGAACTTCGAGAAGTGGTTCAGACCACTCTCCGGGACCGGTGCGGCTCAGGCCCAGAACGCGGCCAGCGCCTCGGCCGTGGCGGCCGGGCGTTCGGCGTTGGGGGAGTGGCCGGCCTCCTCGACGACCACCCGGCGGGCCCCCAGGCGCTCCGCCATCCCGGTCTGCTCCGGCACCGGCCAGGCGTAGTCCCGCACCCCGGACAGCACCAGCACCGGCAGGCCGGCGGTGGCGGCGGCCAGCTCCGCCACCCGGTCCGGCGCGGCGACCAGATGGCCACCGGTGACGCTCAGCGACAGCGGTACGTTGGCCAGCCAGCGGCGGTGCAGGAACTCCGCGACGGCCGGCTCCGGGCGCTGCTTCTGGTCCCCGCTGCCCTCCTCCATCTGCCGCATGACCTGCCAGATCTCCTCCAGGCTCATGACCGGCAGCACGTCCAGCAGCAGCTGGGTACGGGCCGCCTCGGCCGGGTCGATCGCGCCCGGGCCGGTGGACATCAGGGTCAGCGAGCGCCACGGCGACGGGCCGTCCGCGGCCGCGGCCAGCACTGCCTCCCGGACCACCTGGCCGCCGAAGGAGTGCCCCAGCAGGTGCGGCGGCCCGCCGTCGGCGGCCACGGCCTCGGTGAGCGCCCGGACGTCCGCGCCCAGCGCCTCGACGGCGTACGCGGCCGGGTCGTCCGGGCCGCCGGTCTCGTACTGGCCGCGCTGGTCGACGGCGGTCACCCGGTAGCCGGCCGCCGCCAGCGGCTCCAGCAGGGCGATGAAGTCCTCCTTGCTGCCGGTGAAGCCCGGCACCAGCAGCGCCGAGCCGCGCACCGGCCCGTCCGGCTCGGCCCGCAGCGCGGCGAACCCGCCGCGGCTTGTGGACAGCCGCAGCGCGCGGGCGCAGCGGGGAAGGGTGAGGAACGGCGGCGTGCTCATGGGCTGCTCTCCTGCAGGCGACTGGCCGGTGCCCCCGACCCTATCCAGCCTGTGCCGGAACGCCGGAACGCCGGAACGCCGGAACGCCGGAACGCCGGAGGGGGCGGGCCGGACCGCGAGGGGCCCGGCCCGCCCCCTCCGGGACGGGGTGCGTCAGCTCTCCGGGGTGGCCTCCGGCGCGGCGGCGGCCTTGCGGGCCCGGGTGCGCTTGCGCGGGGCCGGGACCTCGGTCGCGGCGTCGGCGGCCGCAGCCTCCGGAGCCGCCGGGGCGGTCGCGGCCTCGGCCTTGGGCTTGCGGGTGCGCGTCCGGGTGGCGGGCTTCTCCGCGACGGCGGCCTCGGTGGCCGGGGCCTCGACGACGGCCTCGACGGCCTCCGCCTTCGGCTTGCGGGTGCGCGTCCGGGTGGCCGGCTTCTTCGCGACGACGGCCTCAGCGGCCTCGACGGCTTCGACGGCCGGAGCCTCGGCCGGGGCCTCGACGGCCTCGGCCTTGGGCTTGCGGGTGGCGCGCGTCCGGGTGCGGGCGGCCGGCTTCTCCGCGACGGCGGCCTCGACGACGGCCTCGGCGGCGGCCACGACGGCCACCGCGGCCGGAGCCTCGGCGACCGGAGCCGCCACGGCCGCCTCGGTCACCGCGACGGCCTCGGCCACCACGGCGGCCTCGCCGGCGGCGGCGCCGCGCGAACGGCGGCGACGGCGGCGCGGGGCCGACTCGCCCTCGGTGCCCTCGACGGCCGGGGCCGCGGGGGCCTCGACGACGGTCCCGGCCTCGCCCTCGGCGACCGCGGAGCCGCCCCGGGTGCGGCGGCGCTCACGGGTGCGGCGCGGCTTCTCCTCGGTCGCCACGGCGGCCTCGGGGGCGCCGGTGCGGCCGGAGCCGCTGCGCGGGCCCTTGGCCCGGGCGGTGCGCGCACCGCGCCCGCCGGTCTCGCCGAGGTCCTCGACCTCCTCCGCGCCGAGCCCGGCCCGGGTCCGCTCCGAACGCGGCAGCACACCCTTGGTGCCCGGCGCGATCTTCAGCAGCTCGTACAGGTGCGGCGAGGTGGAGTAGGTCTCCTCCGGGTCGTTGAAGGTCAGCTCCAGCGCCTTGTTGATCAGCTGCCAGCGCGGGATGTCGTCCCAGTCGACCAGGGTGACGGCGGTGCCCGAGGCGCCGGCCCGGCCGGTGCGGCCGATCCGGTGCAGGTAGGTCTTCTCGTCCTCGGGGCACTGGTAGTTGACCACGTGCGTGACGCCCTCGACGTCGATGCCGCGGGCGGCGACGTCGGTGCAGACCAGCACGTCGACCTTGCCGTTGCGGAACGCGCGCAGCGCCTGCTCGCGGGCGCCCTGGCCGAGGTCGCCGTGGACGGCGCCGGCCGCGAAGCCGCGCTGGGTCAGCTGGTCGGCGACGTCGGCGGCGGTGCGCTTGGTCCGGCAGAAGATCATCGCCAGCCCGCGGCCGTCGGCCTGGAGGATGCGCGAGACGAGCTCGACCTTGTCCAGCGAGTGCGCGCGGAAGATGTGCTGCTCGATGTTGGCGACGGTGGTGCCGGTGTCGTCCGGGGCGGCGGCCCGGATGTGGGTGGGCTGGCTCATGTACCGGCGGGCGAGGCTGATGACCTGACCCGGCATGGTGGCCGAGAACAGCAGGGTCTGCCGCTTGGCCGGCAGCATGGTGATGATCTTCTCGACGTCCGGCAGGAAGCCGAGGTCGAGCATCTCGTCGGCCTCGTCCAGGACCAGCGAGCGGACCTTGGACAGGTTCAGCTTCTTCTGCCCGGCCAGGTCCAGCAGGCGGCCCGGGGTGCCGACCACGATGTCGACGCCCTTGGCGAGCGCCTCGACCTGCGGCTCGTACGCGCGGCCGCCGTAGACGGCCAGGACGCGCACGTCGCGGACCTTGCCGGCGGTCTGCAGGTCGTTGGTGACCTGGGTGCAGAGCTCACGCGTCGGGACGACGATGAGCGCCTGCGGGCCGTCGGAGAGCTGCTCCTCGGTCGCCCGGCCGGCGTCCACGTCGGCGCGCACGACGCACCGCTCGATCAGCGGGAGGCCGAAGCCGAGGGTCTTGCCGGTGCCGGTCTTGGCCTGGCCGATGACGTCGTGGCCGGTCAGCGCGACCGGGAGGGTCATCTCCTGGATGGGGAAGGGGTGGACGATGCCGACGGACTCGAGCGCCTCGGCGGTCTCCGGGAGGATTCCCAGATCCCGGAACGTCGTCTTGATGGGTTCAGCGGTGGTGGACAGGGTGCTGCCTCTTCCGTGTGAAAGGGGCCGAGAGCGAGCGGCGGGCGGGCAGCCGCACGGCTGCGTACGGGCCTGGCGGCCCTGATGCAGCTGAGCGGACGCACAACCGCGCCGGTCCCTGCGGCCGGCCGGTGCGCGCTGCCCTGTGCGGGGCGCGTCGCCGGCGGCGTCGGGGAGGATTCCCATGAGGGACCTGCGCGGGACCTTCGCCAGGGGGCGTGGTCTCGGCGGCCCTCGCTCGGCCACTGATGCGGTGCCAAGGCTTGAAGTCCAAGCCATGGTCGGAGCCGATCGGCTCTCCGACCGGGCATCCGCGTACGTGAGTACCCGTGGCTCCGGTGCGGACACGTCCGGATGGACGGTGCCGCTTCGGAGCGGGCTTGCGCGGGACACCGAGACGGCGGTGACACCGTGCGAACACGACGGGGCTCCGTACCACCATACAGTCAGGCGACGACTCGAACACGTGACGCGTCTGACATTGCCCCTCCCGACCCGGGCCGGAAGGGGTGTTCCGGCCGGTCACCCGGGCGACCGGCCGACGGCCGGCCAGGGTGGGTCCCCCGGGCCGGCGGGACTAAGGTGGCGGGTCATGGAGACCCATGGTGAGACGCAGGACGCCGCGGCCGGCTCGATCGGGGACTGGGCCGCGTGCTCGGCCGACCCCGGCTACCGGGCGGCGGTGCTGGACCTGCTCGGCGCACTCGCCTACGGCGAGCTGAGCGCCTTCGAGCGGCTCGCCGAGGACGCCAAGCTGGCGCCGGACCTCGCCGACAAGGCGGCCCTGGCCCGGATGGCCTCCGCCGAGTTCCAGCACTACCAGCGCCTGCACGACCGGCTCGCCGAGATCGGCGCCGACCCGCAGGAGGCGATGCGCCCGTTCGTCGAGCCGCTGGAGCTGTTCCACCGGATGACCGCGCCCTCGGACTGGCTGGAGGGCCTGGTCAAGGCCTACGTCGGCGACGCCATCGCGACCGACTTCTACCGCGAGGTCGCCGTCCGGCTCGACGACGACACCCGCGACCTGGTGCTCGGCGTCATGTCCGACACCGGGCACGCCCAGTTCGCGGTGGACAAGGTGCGCCAGGCCATCGAGGCCGACCCGCGCTCCGGCGGCCGGCTCGCGCTGTGGGGCCGGCGGCTGATGGGCGAGGCGCTCAGCCAGGCCCAGCGGGTGGTCGCCGAGCGGGACGCGCTGTCCAACCTGCTGGTCGGCGGCGTCCAGGTGCAGGGCTTCGACCTGGTCGAGGTCGGCAAGATGTTCAACCGGATCACCGAGGCGCACACCCGGCGGATGGCCGCCCTGGGCCTGGCCAGCTAGGGCCTGTCCGGCCCGGGCGTCAGGCCGGCCGGTGGCGCCGTGTGCGGTGGACACCGGCCCGGTGCGGGTGGTGCCGGTGCGCCGGGGCCCGCCCGGCGGCGAGGTCCGGCCGGGCCAGCGTCGTGGTCAGCACCGCCGAGGCCAGCGCCGCGGCCGCGATCGACGCCGCCGGGTAGCGCCCGTCCAGGCAGAAGTGCGCCACCGTCCCGCCGAGCAGCGCCGCCGCCAGGGCGGTGCCCAGGGTCAGGGTGCGAGCCGCCCGGAAGTACGCGGGCCGCGCCAGCAGTGCGGCCAGGCCCGCGGCCAGGCCGACGAGGGCGAAGGCGATCGACTCGACCAGCAAAACTGCCTCCCGGGGACGGGCGCGCGGCGCCGACGGCCGCACTGTCGCCGTACCCCGGCCGACCCGGCCGTACACGCAACGGTGCCCCGCTCCCTGGGGGAGCGGGGCACCGGGTGAGCAGCTCGGACGACGCCTCAGGCGGTGCCGAAGCCGACCTTGCGGGCGGCCTGCTCGCCGATCTCCACGTACGCCAGGCGCTCGGCCGGGACGATGACGCGGCGGCCGTGCTCGTCGGTCAGCGCGAAGAGCTTCTCCGAACCCTCCAGCGCCTTGGCGATCGCGCTCTGGATCTCATCGGCACTCTGCGTGCTCTCGATCACGATCTCGCGCGGCGTGTTCTGCACGCCGATCTTGACCTCCACGGCTTCCGTCCCTCCGGGGTTGCAGCCTCCACGCGCGGACACCCCGACCGCCTGGGACAAGCGTTCGCGACGACCGCGCCGTACGGCTTCACCATAGAGCACGGGATCACCGCGGCGGCGAAGGTCGGTGGATCACCCCTGCTAGAGGGCCTCTCCGCCCTCCGAGGTGGGGTGCATCGGGAAGCCCTTCAGCCCGCGCCAGGCCAGGCTGGCGACCAGTCGCGCCGCCTCGTCGCGCGGGATGTCCAGGCCCTGCGACAGCCAGTACCGGGCGGTGATCTGGGCCAGGCCGCAGACCCCGGCGGCGAGCAGCTTGGACTCCGCCTCGGGCAGGTCGGTGTCCTCCTGGATCACCTTGCTGACCAGCGTCGCGCTCGCCTCGGAGGCCCGCTCGACCCGCTCGCGCACGGCCGGCTCGTTGGTCAGGTCCGACTCGAAGACCAGGCGGAACGCGCCGGACTCGCTGGAGACGTAGTTGAAGTACGCCTCCATCGTCGCGGCCACCCGGAGCTTGTTGTCGGTGGTCGTCGACAGTGCGTCGCGGGTCGACTCGACCAGGGCGTCGCAGTGCTTGTCCAGCAGCGCCAGGTACAGCTCCAGCTTCCCGGGGAAGTGCTGGTACAGCACCGGCTTGCTGACCCCGGCGCGGTCGGCGATGTCGTCCATGGCGGCCGCGTGGTAACCCTGCGCGACGAACACCTCCTGGGCGGCACCGAGCAGTTGTTCACGGCGGGCGCTTCGCGGCAGGCGGGCACCGCGCGGGCGCTCCTGCGCCTCCTGGATGGCCGTCACGGCGCTCCTCACTTCGGTTGTTCGGGGCTGGCAAGAGGGCCGATTCTACTTTTCGGTAACCGCTTCCGCGTTCGGCGGGAGTGAGAAAAGGACCTCGGCCTCCTTGTCAGGAGCCCACAATACGGCGCTGACCTCGGCGTCGGCAGGGGTGTGACAGGGGCCGGAACGGCCGTCCGGGCCGTCGGAATCCGAACCTCGTGACGCACCGCACCGGCGGCGTCACCGAGCGCGGAGCGCGGGCCGGCATCGTGGACCCGGGGCCCCTCGCGGCGGCGAACAAGGCCACTCCCATCGTCCGCCATGAGCGGGGAGGCCGGCGACCGGCGCCCGGCCGCCGGCGCCGCCCGGTAACGGCCCGGTTCGGGGCGAGGTCACGCCCGTTCACTCGTTCAGGTGGCAACCAGGCATGTGACCGATGGATTGCCCGGGCCCGGTCCTACCTTTCTGCTGTCGGACCGAACAGGTGTGGGGGAGGCCGCGGACGCCGGGGAAATCCGGAGGGCGGCCGCACCCAGGGGGCCCGGCGGGTCGGGCCCGGCCCGCCGGAACGGGCGTGCGCCCGGGGGAACGGATCGCGGGAGGGGCGCGGCCGGACCGTCGGGCCGGACGGCCGCACCACCGCTCGGTGGTGCCCCGCCCCGGGGGAGCGTCGCGGTGTCGTACCCGGCCGACCGGACTCCTCGCCCCCGGACCGTCCCCGCCGCCGTGCGGGGCCGCCCCGGTGGCCACTCAAGCCGCTCAAGCCATCCGTCGATCCGCCCGCCCGTGATCCGCTCTGCCCTGGAGGTCTCCCGTGCGCATCGCCCTGCTCACCGAGGGTGCCGGCCCACATTCCCGGCGCGGCGCCGGAGGCTGGTGCGACCGGCTGGCCGCGGGCCTGCCGGAGCACGAGTTCGGGCTGTACCTGCTGACCGGCCAGGGTGGCCAGGGCACCGCCGAGCGGCTGTCGCCCGCCTGGCGCGGGGCGCGCGAGCTGGCGCTGTGGGGGCGCCGGCCGGGCGGCCGGGTGCCCGGCACGCTGCGCGGACGCCAGTACGCCCGGGCGTACGAGGACCTGGTCAGAGCCCTGGTGCTGCCGGGGGAGCGGGCCGGCTTCGGGGCCGGGCTGTACCGGCTGGCCGTCCTCGCCCGGGAGGACGGCACGCTGCCCGCCTTCCTCGCCTCCGCGCACGCCCGGCGCACCCTGGAGCGGGTCTGGCGGCTGCCGGGCGCGGAGACCTCGGCCGGGCAGCCGCTGGTCCGCGACGTGCTGGTCGCGGCGGACCTGCTGGAGCAGTGCCTGCGGCCGTTGTCCGCGCCCTGGTACGGCACCGGGCCCGACGGCCTCGGCGGCGCCGACCTGTGCCACGTGGTCGGCGGCGGCCCCGCGGCGCTGCCCGCGCTGGTCGCCCGGTACCTGCACGGGGTGCCGTTCGTGGTCACCGAGCACGGCCTGCACCTGCGCGAGCAGTACCTCGGCCACCGCGAGGCGCCGTACCGGTGGCCGGTCCGGGCGCTGCTGCTGGCGTACTTCCGGGCGCTGACCGAGGAGACCTACCGGCAGGCAGCCGTCCTGACCCCCGGCAGCGCCCACGACCAGCAGTGGCAGCGCCGCTGCGGGGCCGACCAGGCGCGCACCCGGGTGGTCTACGAGGGGACGCCCGCGGTGGTCCGCCCGGCGGCCGGGCCCGAGCCCGCCGTGCCGACCCTGGTGTGGGCGGGCGCGCTGGAGCCGGGGCGGGACACCGAGCTGATGCTGCACGCCTTCGCGCGGGTGCGCGCCGACCTGCCGAGGGCCCGGCTGGTGATCCACGGCGAGGAGGCCGAGCCCGGCTACCGGGCGCACTGCGCGGCGCTCGCCGAGCGGCTCGGACTGGCCGCGGCGGTGGACTTCGCCGGGCGGCCCGGCTCGCTCGCCGAGGTCTGGGAGGGCGGCACGCTGGCCGTGTTCTCCGCGCTGTCCCAGCGCAGCCCCCGGCTGCTCGCGGACGCGATGCTCAGCGGCCGGGCCGTGGTGTCCACCGACGTCGGGGTGGCCCGCGAGGTGGTCGGGCCGACCGGGCTGCTGGTGCCCGCCCGGGACCCGCGCGCGCTGGCCGGCGCCTGCCTGGCGCTGCTGCGCGATGAGGAGCGGCGCGCCCGGCTCGGGCTGGCCGGGCGGCTGCGGGCGCAGGAACGCTTCGCCGTGGAGCCGGTGATCGGCGCCTTCCGGGAGATCTACCTGGAGCTGGTCTCGCAGTACCCGGCCTTCCCCGGCGGCGGGGCCAGCGGCGCGGCCGGGGAGTCGCCGCGCCCGTTCGCCCGGCCCGCCGAGTACTGGCTCGCCGACGGCCGCCGCGCGCCGGGCGGCCCGGGCGGCCAGGGTGCCCCGGACGCGGCGGACGGCTCCGGCGGACGCCACGGCGCCGGGCCGGCCGGGTCCGAGCGGCCGGAGGACGGGGGCGGTGACGCCGGCGCGCAAGAGCGCCCCGGCGCCCTCGCGGAGGCCGTCTGATGGCGGGCGGCGCGGCGCCGGGCGGCCCCGGGAGCCCGGTGGGGGACCCGGTGCGCGAGGTGATGGCCGAGCACCGGGCGCTGTGCGAGCGGGCCGTCGACCCGCTGGAGATCGCCGCCGGACTGGAGGAGGCCGGGCTCGGCCCGCAGGCCGCCGCGCGCTGCCGGCACGCCGACCTGTTCTCGCTCGCCGAGGAGCTGTACGCGCGGGTGCCCCGCCGCCCACCCGTGCCGGAGCCGCCGCGCGGCCGGGAGTGCGCCGCCGCCACCCGGGCGACGCTGACCGCCGCCGCGCTGGCCGCGCTGCCCTGCGCGGCCGTGGTCGCGCTCGGCGCCCGCTGGCCGGTGCTGCTGCCGGCCGCCGTCCCGCTGGTGCTGGTGCCCGCCCTGGCCGCGGACCCCGCCGCCGAGCCCGGCCCGCCGGACACCCGCCCCTGCGGCGCGGCGGACGGGCTGGGTCCGGCGCGGGCGCCGCGGCGGGCCGGCTCCCGGTGGCACCCGGCGGCGCTGGGGCACGGGCTGGGCCTGGCCGCGCTGCTGCTGCTCCCGCTGGCCGCGGCGGACGGGGACCGGCGGCTGACCGCCGCGCTGGTGCTGGCCGGGGCGGTGTCGGCCGGGTCGGCCGAGCGGGCGGCCCGCTGGTACCGGCAGGTCGGCCGCGGCCATCTCGGCGCGGCGGCCACGCTGGCAGAGTTCCGGTCCCGGATGCGGCCGGTGCTCCCGGTGGCGGTCGCCCTGCACCTGGCGGTGCTCGCGGTGCTGACCTTCGCCGCGCTGGCGGTGCTGACCGTCCTCGCGCCGCGCCCCGGGCCGGGCCACGGCGGGGGCCTGCTGCACCTGGCGGCCGAACGGGCCGGCGCCGCGCAGTGGGCGGCGCAGGGCGTGCTGGGCCTGCTGCTGGTGCTGCCCGCGCTGCTGGCCCGCTGCGGCCGGACGGCGGCCGCCGCGGCGGGGGCGCTGGCCGGGCCCGCCGTGGCGCTCGGGCTGCTCGCCCTGGGCCGTTCCGGGCCGACGGCCGGGGTGCTCGGCGGCGGCGCGGTCGCCGCGGTGCTGCTGGCGTACGCCTGGGCCGTGCTCGGCCGGGCCGGTTCGCACCGCTGAGCCCCGCCCGCCGGTGCGGCCCCGGGTGCCGCCCCCTTCTCTCTGCTCTCACTCAGTCCGCTCTTGATTTTCAGTCCGCCAGGTCGTCCCCGACCTCGCTTCGTGGAAGGACGCCCCCGATGAGGGTGCTGCTGCTGGGCGCCGACGGTTTCATCGGCCGCCGGGTCACCGATCGTCTGCTCATGGACCAGGAGTTGCAGGTGACGGTGCTCGGCCGGCGCGACTCGGCCGACATCCGCTTCGACCTGACCACCGGAAGCCCGGGCGCGCTGGCCCGGTTCCTGGACGCGGTCGTGCCGCAGGTGGTGATCAACTGCGCGGGCGCCACCTACGGCAGCTCGCGCACCCTGATCCGGTCGAACACGCTGGCCGTCGCCACCGTCTGCGAGGCGATCCGGCGCAGCCGGGAGCCGGCCCGGCTGGTGCACGTCGGCTCGGCCGCCGAGTACGGCCCGGTGCCGGGCGGGGTGCCGGTGTCGGAGCAGGCCGAGCCGCGGCCGGTCGGCCCGTACGGGGTGTCCAAGCTGGCCGGGACGGAGCTGGTGCTGGCGTCGGGCCTGGACGCGGCGGTGCTGCGGGTGTTCGACGTGGTGGGCCCGGGGGCGCCGACCGCCTCGCTGTTCGGGCGGCTCGCGGAGGGGCTGCGGCGGGCCCTGGAGCGGGACGAAACCCAGGTGCGGATGCCGGACCTGTCCGGATACCGGGATTTCGTGGACGTGCGGGACGTCGCGCGGGCGATTCAGGCGGCGGCGGTGTCGGCCGCCACCGGGGTGGTCAACATCGGCAGCGGGCACGCCGTCCGGGCCCGGGACGCGGCCCAGCTGCTGGTCCGGGCGTCCGGCTTCGAGGGGGCGATCGTCGAGGAGAACCGCCAGGTCCTGCTGCCCGCGCAGGCCGGCGGCCCGGTCGGCGACCACCTGCCCGGCCACCACCTGCCGGGCCACCGGCCGGAGGGCCGGGTCGCGGCGGGGGAGCCGGTGCCGTGGCGGCAGGCGGACGTGCGCACCGCCCGGGACCGTCTCGGCTGGCGGACACAGGTGCCGCTGGAGGAGTCGCTCGGGGACGTCTGGCTGGAGACGGCCTGCCGGGTCTGAGCGGCCACCGGGAGCGCCCCGGGCCTGTCGGCACAGGCCCGGGGCGCTTTTCCGGGCTCCGGCGGGCGGTCCCACGATCCGACGCCGGCCGTCTCGCCCATCGGACGAGCTGTCTCGGAATACCGAAGGGGCGTGACACTGTTGGCCTAGGAGCCACCCGCGTGGCGGCGCAGCAACCACCATGAGGCTGGCCCAGGCCACCTGAACCAGACACCCATCGGAGTCCCCGTGTCGTTGCCACCCCTGGTCGAGCCGGCCGACGAGCTCACCGTTGACGAGGTCCGCAGGTACTCCCGCCACCTGATCATCCCCGACGTGGGCATGGCCGGGCAGAAGCGGCTGAAGAACGCCAAGGTGCTGTGCGTCGGCGCCGGCGGCCTGGGCTCGCCCGCGCTGATGTACCTGGCCGCGGCCGGTGTCGGCACGCTGGGCATCGTCGAGTTCGACGTGGTCGACGAGTCGAACCTGCAGCGCCAGATCATCCACGGCCAGTCGGACGTGGGCCGCTCCAAGGCGGAGTCGGCGCGGGACTCGGTCAAGGAGATCAACCCCTACGTCGACGTGATCCTCCACGAGGAGCGCCTCGACAACTCCAACGTCATGGAGATCTTCTCCGGCTACGACCTGATCGTGGACGGCACCGACAACTTCGCCACCCGCTACCTGGTGAACGACGCCGCGGTGCTGCTCGGCAAGCCGTACGTGTGGGGCTCGATCTACCGCTTCGACGGCCAGGCCAGCGTGTTCTGGGCCGAGCACGGCCCCTGCTACCGCTGCCTCTACCCGGAGGCCCCGCCGGCGGGCATGGTCCCCTCCTGCGCCGAGGGCGGCGTGCTGGGCGTGCTGTGCGCGTCCATCGGCTCGATCCAGGTCACCGAGGCGATCAAGCTGCTGGCCGGCGTGGGTGACCCGCTGGTCGGCCGGCTGATGATCTACGACGCCCTGGAGATGAACTACCGCCAGGTGAAGGTCCGCAAGGACCCGGACTGCGCCGTCTGCTCCGAGCACCCGACGGTCACCGAGCTGATCGACTACGAGGCCTTCTGCGGCGTCGTGTCGGAGGAGGCGCAGGCCGCCGCCGCCGGCTCGACCGTCACCTCGGCGCAGCTCAAGCAGTGGCAGGACGACAAGGAGGACATCTTCCTGATCGACGTCCGCGAGCCCGGCGAGTACGAGATCGTCAACATCCCCGGCGCGGTGCTGATCCCGAAGAACGAGTTCCTCATGGGCGACGCCCTGGAGAAGCTGCCGCAGGACCGCAAGATCGTGCTGCACTGCAAGTCGGGCGTGCGCTCGGCCGAGGTGCTGGCCGTGGTCAAGGCGGCCGGCTTCGCCAACGCCGTCCACCTGGGCGGCGGCGTGCTCGGCTGGGTCAACCAGATCGAGCCGCACAAGCCGGTCTACTAGAACGCCGGAACGCACCGGAAGGGCCCGCCTCGGCGGGCCCTTCCGCGTATCCGGTGGACGTCAGAGCGCGCCGCGGCGCTGCAGCACGTTGTAGGAGATCCAGCCCGGCAGCACCGGCAGCCAGAAGGTGAGCGCCCGGTAGAGGAAGACCGCCGGGGTGGCGACCGCCGGCGACACGTCCGCGACCGTCAGGGCGCCGATCAGGGCGACCTCGACCGGGCCGATGCCTCCCGGGGTGGGGATCGCCGAGCCGGCCGCGTTGGCGGTCAGGAAGACCACCGCGACCGCCGAGAAGCTGACGTCGCCGCCGAAGGCCTGAACCGAGGCGTCCAGGCAGGCGGTGAAGGACAGGGTCAGCAGCAGGATGCCGCCGAAGCCGGTGACCAGCTTGCTGGGCGTCTGCATCAGGTCGAGCATCCGCGGCACCACGCCGAAGAACAGCGAACGCAGCCGGCCCAGCACGAACCGGCGCAGCGGCGCGACCGCCGCCACCACCAGGGCGAGCACGGCGGCGGTCAGCACGCCGATGATCACCGCGCGGGAGGCGGACAGGTCGCCGTTGGTCTGGCTGCCGGTGATCAGGCCGAAGCTGAACAGCAGCAGCAGGTGCCCGGCCAGGCCGGCCAGCTGGGAGGCGCCGACCGAGGCCACCGCCTGGCCGGAGCGGATCCCGGCCTTCTGCAGGTAGCGGGTGTTGAGCGCGATGCCGCCGATCGCGGCGGGCGCGACCAGCTTGACGAAGGAGCCGGCCAGCTGGGCCGCGACGGTGCGCCGGAACGGCAGCTTCTCCGGGACGAATCCGGTCAGGCTCATCGCGGCGGCGACGTAGCTGAACGCGGCCGCCAGCAGGGCCGCCGCCGCCCAGACCCAGTCCATCTGGGAGAGCTTGAGCTGGGCCGGCTTGATGGTGGTCAGCGCCAGGTAGGCGGCGAAGGTGAGCGCGATCACCATGATCAGGCTCTTCGGCTTCAGCCGCTCCAGCTTGGCCGGCTCCATCGGCGCCTCGGGGGCGATCTGGAGGATCTGGCCGCGGATGCGGCTCAGCAGGTCCTCGCCGGCCACCGCGATGTCCTCCTCGGCCTGCTGCTGGGTGCGCTCGCCGGCCGCGACCTGCTCCAGCGCCCTGGCCCGGGCGACGGTCTTGCGCTCCTTGGTGAGCCGCGCGAGGTCGACCCTGGTGGAGCGGCTCATCCCGACCGGCTGGAGCAGCGGCAGCGCCTGGGCGACCCGGTCGGCGCCGAGCACCGCGTTGGCGGTGGCGACGGCCCGCTCCGGGCCGATCCGCAGCGCGAAGGTGGTGACCAGCTGGGCGACGTCGATGCGCAGCGTCAGGTCGGTGGCGGCGATGTCGCCGCCGGAGAGGTTGACCAGGCAGGCCGTCTTCTCGTCCACCACCAGCAGCGACTCGCCGGTCAGCCGGCGGTGGGCGATCCGGCGCTCGTGCAGGGCCGCCACCGACTCCCAGAGCGAGGCCATCACCTGGTCGGTGACCTCCTCGTCGGAGAGCTCGTCCAGGATGCGGCCCTCGACCTTGCCGTAGACCAGGATCGCGGCGTCCGGACCCAGCTCGGAGGTGGCGACCAGCTGCGGCGCGCGGGCGCCCGACGCGGCCGCCGCGTAGGCGATCAGGGCCTCCTGCTCCAGCGCCTGGCGCAGCGACTGCGGGCTGCGGCGCACCGCCACCGAGCGCAGCCGCAGCCGCCGCCAGGCCCGGTAGAAGAAGCCGGAGGCCTGCTGCTCGCGGTCGATGATGTGGACGTCCAGCGGCGGGCCGCTCTGCTGGGTGACGTAGTAGCGGCGGGTGCCGCCGGGCGCGTCCGGGGCGCGGTGGGCGCTCTCCGGGGTGAAGCCGACCTTGCGCAGGCCGATCATCAGGTGCTGGCCGGTGGGCCGGATGTTCGGGGAGCCGATCGCGTACAGCGTGCCGTACGCGACGGACCAGCCGATCAGGACGGTGAGCAGCAGCGACAGCGGGGTGGTGTAGCCGCCGAGCAGTTCGGTGATCCCGCTGAAGACCACCACCACCCACAGGGCGACCCGCCACCGGGGGCGGCTCGACATGCCGACCGCGGTCATGTAGGCGATCACCGGGGCGAGGTAGCCGTGCACCGGGTCGGTGAGGGTGCCGTTGCTGTCCATCGGCAGCCTGGTCAGCGCGTCCCGGATGTGGTCGGAGGCGCCTTCGGCCACCCACCAGTCGATGCCCAGCGAGACGCCGTAGGCGAGCACCGAGGCGAGCACGCCGTCGGCGACCCGCAGGCCGTCGCGTTTGATCAGCCGCTCGACCGCGAAGGCCAGCGGCACGGCGAGCACCGCGACGCTGGAGAGCAGGCCGGTGATCGTGGAGAGCACCGCGGAGAAGTGCGGCGCGTTGGTGGCGATGTCCTGTTCGATGCCGGTGGTGGTCGAGGTGGCGATGCCCGCCAGCACGAAGACGGCGACTATGCCGAAGACGCCGGCCAGGAAGCGGATCAGGTCGGACGGGCGGTGCGCCCGGGCGGCGAGCAGTGGCTCGTCGACGTCCAGGTGCGGGGTGCCGTCCAGCGGGTCGTGGTAGTCGGGCAGCGGGCGCCGGGCCGGCGGTTCGGCAGCCGCCGGTCCGGGGACGGCCGGTTCCCCGGGGGCCTCGGCGGGTTCGGCGGGTTCGGCGGGTTCTTCGGAGGCCTCGGCGGGCGCGGGGGTCTTGATCGTCCGGTCCTTGATCAGGGAGACTTCCGGCGTAGGCCCGGTCGCGGGCCCACCACCGGGAGCCGAGGGCACGGCGGCGGCGGACTCGTCGGAGTCCTCGTCCACACCCACGTCAGCCGTCCCGGTCATCTGGTCTTGTCCTCGTATCACCACTCACCGCCCCGAAGATGGTGGCATGCCTCGGCGCCCCGTGCTGGACAGGGGCCGGATCGGGCGCGGCGGATCGTTCGTACGGGGCCGCGGGTGCGCCCCCGTGAGGAAGAATGCCGCAGGTGACGGACGTAACAGACGACGGCCTCCCGGACACCCTGCCGCCCTTCGCCGAACTGGTGCTCGACCTGACCGAGCGGATTCCACCCGGCAGGGTGATGACCTACGGGGACGTTGCCGAGTACCTCGGCCAGGGCGGCCCCCGGCAGGTCGGCCGGGTGATGGCCCTGTACGGCGGCTCGGTCCCCTGGTGGCGGGTCATCCGCGCCGACGGCCGCTTCCTGCCCGGGCACGAGCACCGCGCCCTCGCCCACTACGGCGAGGAAGGCACCCCGCTGCGCGAACTCGCCGACCCGCCCCGGGTCGACCTGCGCCGGGCCCGCTGGGACGGACGGGAGCCGGGCACCGCGCGATGAGGCCGCCGCGGAACGCGCGACGAGGCCGCCGCGGACCGGGTCGCTGCGGACCGGGGATGCCGCGAAACCGCCGCGCCGACGGGAATGACGGGGCAGGATCGTAGGCTCGATACGGGCGGGCCCCGGCGGGCCCGCCCGGCCACGCCTCCAGCACAACCCCAGGATCCGCCTCCGTGAGTTCCCCGTACCGGCTCGTGCGCAGCCCGCTCGTCCAGCCCGCCCCACCCGTGCTGGACGAGTACCAGCGCGCCGTGGTCGAGCACGGCGGCGGGCCGCTGCTGGTGCTCGCCGGCCCCGGGACGGGCAAGACCACCACCCTGGTCGAGGCCGTCGCCCGGCGGATCGAGGACGGCACCGACCCCGAGCGCATCCTCGTCCTCACCTTCAGCCGCAAGGCCGCGACGGAACTGCGCGACCGGATGTCCGCCCGGCTCGGCTCCTCCTCGGCCGCCCCCCAGGCCACCACCTTCCACTCCTTCAGCTACGCCCTGCTGCGCGCCCACCAGGACCCGCAGGACTACGCCGAACCGCTGCGGCTGCTCTCCGGCCCCGAGCAGGACGTCATGGTCCGCGAACTGCTGGCCGGCGGAGCCGAGGACGCGAAACTCGGCAGCTCCCGGATCCACTGGCCGCTCGACCTGCGGGCCTGCCTGACCACCCGCGGCTTCGCCGACGAGGTCCGTGCCGTCCTCGCCCGCAGCCGCGAGCTGGGCCTCGGCGAAGCCGAACTGGAGCGCTTCGCCCAGGGCGTCCAGCGCCCCGACTGGGCCGCCGCCGCGCACTTCCTCGCCGACTACCTCGACGTGCTCGACCTGCGCGGCGTCCTCGACTACGCCGAACTCGTCCACCGGGCCGTCCTGCTCGCCGAACGCCCCGAGGTCGCCGAGCAACTGCGGCGGCGCTACGAGGTGGTGTTCGTCGACGAGTACCAGGACACCGACCCCTCCCAGGTCCGGCTGCTGCGCCAGCTGGCCGGCGGCGGTCGCGAACTCGTCGCGGTCGGCGACCCCGACCAGTCGATCTACGCCTTCCGCGGCGCCGACATCAACGGCATCCTCGACTTCCCGCAGACCTTCCGCCGGGCCGACGGCGAACCCGCCGACGTCAAGGTGTTGCGTGTCTCCCGCCGTTCCGGCGCCGTCCTGCTCGCCGCCTCCCGGGAGCTCGCCCGGCGGATGCCGATGGGCCGGCTGCCCGCCGACAAGCTCGCCCAGCACCGCGCGCTGCTGCCCTCCCGCGAGGGCGGCCGGGCCGAGGTCTACACCTACCCCACCCCCGGCGCCGAACTCGACTCGATCGCCGACCTGCTGCGCCGCGCCCACCTGGAGGACGGCGTGCCCTGGGGCGAGATGGCCGTCCTGGTCCGGGCCGGCGCCCGCTCCATCCCCGGCGTACGGCGGGCGCTCAGCGCGGCCGGCGTCCCGCTGGAGATCGACGGCGACGACCTGCCGCTGCGCGAGGAGCCGGCCGTCGCCCACCTGCTGCTCGCCCTGCGGGTCTGCGCCGAGCAGGCCGCCCGCGACCGGCACGGCGACCCCGACACACCCGACCCGCTCACCACCGACCTGGCCCACGCCCTGCTCACCGGCCCGCTCGGCGGCCTCGACGGCTCCGACCTGCGCCGCCTCGGCCGCGCCCTGCGCGAGGAGGAACGCGCCGCCCTGCGCGCCGACGGGGACCCGGCCGCCCCGCGCCCGGCCGGCGACCTGCTGCGCGAGGCCCTCGCCGAACCCGAGCGGCTGATCGCCCTCGACCCCGCCCACGCCCGCCGGGCCCGCGACCTCGGCACCCTGCTGCGCAAGGTCCGCGAACGCCTCGCCGGCGGCTGCACCGCCGAGGAGGCGCTCTGGGAGCTGTGGGACGGCAGCCGCCGCTGGCGCGAACGTCTGGAACGGGCCGCCCTGCGCGGCGGCGCCGCCGGCCGCAACGCCGACCGCGACCTCGACGCGCTGTGCGCCCTGTTCGAGACCGCCGCCCGCGCCGAGGAACAGGTCACCGGCCACCGCGGCGCCCTCGACCTGCTCGCCGAGCTCGACGCCCAGGACATCGCCGCCGACACCCTCACCGTCCGGGCCGTGCGCCCCGAGGCCGTCCGGCTGATGACCGCCCACCGCTCCAAGGGCCTGGAGTGGCGCCTGGTCGTCGTCGCCGGCGTCCAGGACGGCCTCTGGCCCGACCTGCGCCGCCGCGGCTCCCTGCTGGAGGCCGACCGGATCGGCCGCGACGGCCTCGCCGAACCGCTCTCCCCGGGCGCCCTGCTCGGCGAGGAGCGCCGGCTCTTCTACGTCGCCGCGACCCGCGCCCGGGAGCGGCTGATCGTCACCGCCGTCAAGGCCCCCGCCGACGACGGCGACGAGCCCTCCCGCTTCCTGCGCGAGCTCTACCGCGAGGACGTCGACCCGCGCACCGGAAGGGTCGTGCGCCGCACCCCGCCGGTCGTCGTCGAGGACGTCACCCACCGTCCGCGCCGCCCGCTGTCCGTCGCCGCACTGGTCGCCGAACTGCGGGCCGTCACCGTCGACCCGGCCCGCTCGCCCGAACTGCGCCGGGCCGCCGCCGAACGGCTCGCCCTGCTCGCCGCCGCCACCGACGACGAGGGCCTGCCACTGGTGCCCGCCGCCCGCCCCGACCGCTGGTGGGGCCTGGCCGACGCCACCGCCGCCCCCGACCCGCTGCGCAGCGCCGACCTGCCGGTGCGGCTGTCCGGCAGCGGCCTGGAGCAACTGGAGAACTGCTCGCTGCAGTGGTTCCTGGACAAGGAGGTCAAGGCCCGCGCAGCCGGCTCCGCCGCCCAGGGCTTCGGCAACGTCGTGCACGCGCTCGCCGACGAGGTCGGCTCCGGGCGCACCCCCGCCGACCTCGCCGTCCTGATGGAACGCCTGGACACCGTCTGGGACGCGCTGGCCTTCGACGCGCCCTGGAAGTCCCAGCAGGAGAAGACCCAGGCCCGTGCCGCCCTGGAGCGCTTCCTCAACTGGCACGTGCTGGAACGCGGCCGCGACCTCGTCGCCACCGAGCACGGCTTCGACGTCACCCTCGACGCCGGCGGCGTCTCGGTGCGCATCCGCGGCTCGATGGACCGGGTCGAGAAGGACGCGGCCGGGCGCGCCTACGTCGTCGACTTCAAGACCGGCAAGCAGATCCCCACCGACAGGTCGCTGCCCGAGCACAAGCAGCTCGCCGTCTACCAGCTCGCCGTCCGCGCAGGGGCCCTCAACGAGCTGCCCGGCTTCGCCGACCGCCCCCCGGCCACCGGCGGCGCCGAACTCGTCCACCTGCGCGAGCCCGCCGCCAAGGCCGCCCAGGACGCCCCCAAGGTGCAGCGGCAGGACCCGCCGGAGGGCGAGCCGTGGATCGAGAACCTGCTCGCCGACGCGGCCGGCCGGGTCCTCGCCGAGCGCTTCGTCCCGCAGACCGGCGGCGGCTGCGACCGCTGCACCTTCCGCCGCAGCTGCTCCGCCCAGCGGGACGGGGCGCAACTCGTCGAGTGAAGGTTGTCCGCCGCTCCGGTTAACGTTGCGGGGTGACCGCCGTGCTCAGCCATCCCGACCAGCTCAAGGAGCTGCTGGGCATCCCGTTCAACCGGGAGCAGATGGCGGCCATCGGCGCCCCCCTGGAACCGGCCGTGATCGTGGCCGGCGCCGGGTCCGGCAAGACCACGGTGATGGCCGCCCGGGTGGTCTGGCTGGTCGGCTCCGGCGCCGTCCGGCCCGAGGAGGTGCTCGGCCTCACCTTCACCAACAAGGCCGCCGGCGAACTCGCCGAACGCGTGCGCACCGCCCTGCTGCGGGCCGGTGTCACCGGGGAGGACGGCGCGGAGCCGCTCGGCGAACCGGAGATCTCCACCTACCACGCCTTCGCCGGCCGGCTGCTCAAGGAGCACGGCCTGCGGATCGGCATCGAACCCGACGTGCGGCTGCTCGCCGACGCCACCCGCTTCCAGCTCGCCGCCAAGGTGCTGCGCACCGCCCGCGGCCCGTTCCCCGCGCTCACCGGCACCTTCGCCAACCTGGTCGCCGACCTGATCGCCCTGGACGGCGAACTCGCCGAGCACCTGGTCGAGCCGGACACCCTGCGCGCCCACGACGAGGACCTGCTGGACACCCTCGCCACCGTCAAGCTCACCAACGACGACCTGCGGGCCGTCCCCGCCACCGCCCGGGCCCGGCTGGAGCTGCTGCGCCTGGTCGAGGACTACCGGCGCCGCAAGCACGCCGCCGGGCTGATGGACTTCGGCGACCAGATAGCCGCCGCCGCCCGGCTCGCCCAGCAGCGGCCCGAGGTCGGCGCGCTGCTCCGCGGCCAGTTCCGGGTCGTGCTGCTCGACGAGTACCAGGACACCTCGGTCGCCCAGCGGCTGATGCTGGCCGGCCTGTTCGGCGCCGGCCCAGGGGGACCGGGCGGTGCCCACCCCGTCAGCGGCCACCCCGTCACCGCCGTCGGCGACCCCTGCCAGGCGATCTACGGCTGGCGCGGCGCCTCCGTCGCCAACCTCGACGAGTTCCCCCGGCACTTCCCGAAGGCCGACGGCCGCCCCGCCGCCCGCTACGCGCTCAGCGAGAACCGCCGCAGCGGCGGGCGGCTGCTCGCCTTCGCCAACGAACTCGCCGCGCCGCTGCGGGCCATGCACGAGGGCGTCGAGGCGCTGCGCCCGGCCCCCGGCGCCGAGCAGGACGGCTACGCGCGGGCGGCGCTGCTGCCCACCCACGCCGAGGAGGTCGACTGGCTCGCCGACTCGATCGCCCACCTGGTGCGCACCGGCACCGCGCCCGGCCGGATCGCCGTGCTGTGCCGCGGCGGCGCGGCCTTCCCGGACATCCACGCGGCCCTGGTCGCCCGCGAGGTGCCGGTCGAGGTGGTGGGCCTGGGCGGGCTGCTGCAACTGCCCGAGGTGGCCGACCTGGTGGCGGTCTGCGAGGTGCTCCAGGACCCGACCGCCAACGCCGCGCTGGTGCGCCTGCTGATCGGCCCGCGCTGGCGGATCGGCCCGCGCGACCTCGCCCTGCTCGGTCGCCGGGCCGCCGACCTGGTGCGCACCGACCGACCCGAGGGCGTGGAGGCGCTGACGGCGGCCGTCGCCGAGGCCGACCCCACCGAGGTGGTCTCGCTCGCCGACGCGGTGGAGACCTTCCTCGACGCGGAGCAGCCCGACGAACTGCCCTTCTCCGCCGAGGCCAGGGTCCGCCTGGCCCGCCTCGGCCAGGAGCTGCGCGACCTGCGCCGCTCGCTCGCCGACCCGCTGATGGACGTGCTGCACCGGGTGCTGGCCGTCACCGGTCTGGAGGTCGAACTCGCCGCCTCCCCGCAGGCGCTGGCCGCCCGGCGGCGCGAGACCCTGCACGCCTTCCTGGACGTCGCCGCCTCCTTCGCCGACCTCGACGGCGACCCCGGCCTGGCCGCCTTCCTCGGCTTCCTGCGCGCCGCCCAGGAGTACGAGCGCGGCCTGGACAGCAGCCTGCCCGGCGGCGAGGACACCGTGAAGGTGCTCACCGCACACAAGTCCAAGGGCCTGGAGTGGGACGTCGTCGCCGTCCCCGGCCTGGTCAAGGGCTCGTTCCCGTCCACCACCTCGCGCGAGCGCTGGACCAGCAGCAAGCGGGTGCTCCCGCACGCCCTGCGCGGCGACGCGGACACCCTGCCCGACGTGCGCGGCGGGTGGGACGGCAAGGCCATGACCGCGTTCAAACGGCAGCTGGCCGAGCACTCCGGCACCGAGGAACTGCGCCTGGGCTACGTCGCGTTCACCCGCCCGCGCACGCTGCTGCTGGCCTCCGGGCACTGGTGGGGGCCCAACCAGAAGACCGTCCGCGGCCCGTCCGCCTTCCTGGAGCAGCTGCGCGAGCACTGCGAGCGGCCCGGCGCCGGGGAGGTCGAGCACTGGGCCGAGCAGCCGGAGAAGGGCGCCGAGAACCCGGCGCTGGCCGCCCCCGTCGAGCACCCCTGGCCGCTGCCGCTGGACCCGGCCGCCCAGCTGGCCCGCCGCCGGGTCGCCGAGGTGGTGCACGCCCGGCTGGCCGGCGCGCCCGCCCCCGAGCCCGAGCCGATGGCCGCCGAGGACCAGCGCCAGGCGGCCTCCTGGGACCGCGACCTCACCGCGCTGCTGGGCGAGTTGGAGCGCTCCCGGCGCACCGCCCGCGACGTGCCGCTGCCCGCCGCGCTGTCCGCCACCCAACTGCTGCGCCTGGCTGCCGACCCGGACGGCTTCGCGCGCGACCTGGCCAGGCCGATGCCGCGCCCGCCGCAGCCGGCCGCCCGGCGGGGCACCCGCTTCCACGCCTGGGTGCAGTCCCGGATCGAACCGCTGCTGCTGATCGAGCCGGGCGCGCTGCCCGGCGCGGACGACGACGGCATCGAGGACGAGCAGGACCTGGAGCAGCTCAAGGAGGCGTTCCTGCGCACCCCGTACGCCCAGCGCCGGCCGCACCGGGTGGAGGCGCCGTTCCAGCTGGTGCTCGGGGGGCGGGTGGTGCGCGGCCGGATCGACGCGGTCTACCGGGACGGTGACGTGACGTCAGTAGCCGGTGGCGCGTCACGCTACGAAGTGGTGGACTGGAAGACCCACCGCGAGGAGACTGCCGACCCGTTGCAGCTCGCGGTCTACCGGATCGCCTGGGCCGAGCAGGCGGGCGTTCCGCCGGAGCAGGTCACGGCTTCCTTCCTGTACGTCCGCAGCGGGCGGATCGTCCGTCCGGCAGGACTTCCCGACCGAAAAGAGTTGGAACGGCTCCTGATCGGGAACAGTGAAGAATGAGTCACGCAGAGCATTCAAGTCATCACGGCAGCGCCCGAAACCTGTGCGTCATGCACGTTTCGTGCCTATTGTGGGGTCGGTAACCGGTCAACCCCCGTGCTCCGGCCGCCAGCGAGGCCCGCATTCCCTAACCCTCAGTCATCACCGCAGGTGCCCCAGGGCATCGGCGTCTTCTGCTGGAGTAACGACGTTGAGCGCGACCGGATGGATCAGAGAGCGGTTCACCGGGCCGACCCCGGGACCCGCTCCGGGCACGACCGGCACCTGGCCGAGGACGGCGCTCGCGCTGCCCTTCATCGGCATGGCGCTGATCGTCGCCCTCGACTTCGTCAGCAACACCGAGGTGACGGTCGAACCGGCCCTCACCGCCGTCCCCGCGCTGGCCGCCGTGGTCAGCCACCGAACCTGGTACCCGCTCGCCATCGGCCTCTTCACCGAGGCGGTGGCCTTCCTGATGGCCTTCCGCAGCGACGCGCTCGACCAGTCCGTGCACGCCGCCAGCGTCTTCGCGATCCTGCTGGTCGCGCTGATCGGCTGGGTCAGCGCCACCCTGCGGCTGCGCCAGGAGCGGGCGCTGGCCGACGCCCAGCTCGTCGCCTCGATCGCCCGCCGGGTGCTGCTGAGGCCCGTCCCCGAGCGGGTCGGCACCGTCCAGGCGGCCGTCCACTACGAGGCCGCCGCCGCGCACGCCAGGATCGGCGGCGACCTGTACGAGGTGGTCAACACCCGGCACGGGGTGCGGGCCGTGGTCGGCGACGTCCGCGGCAAGGGCCTCGGCGCGGTCGAGACCGCCGCCGCCGTCCTCGGCGCCTTCCGCGAGGCCGCGCACCAGGAGCCCGCACTGGACCGGGTCGCCGGCTGGCTGGCCGTCAGCCTCGACCGGGCCCTGCACGAGAACGACCACCCGGGCGTGGAGGAGGAGTTCGTCACCCTGGTGCTGATCGGCGTCGGGGCGGACGGCACCGCGGAACTGGTCAACTGCGGCCACCCCTCGCCGCTGCTGCTGCGCGGCGGGGATGTCCGGCCGCTCGAACTCGCCGAGACCGTCCCGCCGCTGGGCGTCCTGGACCCGGCCGACGTCCGGCCGCCGGTGCACCGGGTGGCACTGCGGCCCGGCGACCGGGTCCTGCTGTTCACCGACGGGGTGATCGAGGCCCGCGACCGCTCCGGCGCCTTCTACCCGCTCGCCGAGCGCCTCCCGCGCTGCGCCGACGGCCGCCCGGCGGACGTCCTGCAGCGCCTGCACGAGGACGTGGTGCGCCACGTCGGCCGCCAACTCGGCGACGACGCGGCCATGCTGCTCCTCCAGTACGCGCCGGCCCCCGCCGCCGGCACCCAACTACCGCACCAGCACGGCGTCCTGACCCGGCACTAGTCCCGTGCTGGGCCCGTACTAGAGCGAGACCTCCACCAGCAGCGGCCGGTGGTCCGACACCGCCGCGCGCGGCGCCGCCGCCGGGCCGACCGCGGCGCGCGGCACGCCGACCGCCAGCACGTGGTCGAACTGCACCGCCGGGCGGTGCGAGGGGTACGTCGGGGTGCGGGCCAGGTCGTACCAGCCCTGCAGACGGGGGCGGGGCTCGCGCACCCGGCGCCGGCGCGGCTCGGCCAGGGCCGGCCGGGCCCGCCGGGCCGCCCGCAGCTCCCGGACCCGTGCCCGGGGAGCGGTGCGCTCCAGTGCGGTCGCCCCGCCGAGGACGGTGCGCGGCACCGCGCCGACCAGGTTGAAGTCGCCCAGCACCAGGTACGGCTGCGGCAGGTCCGCGATCCACCGCCGGATGCCGGCCAGCTGCGCCATGTTCCACCCGGGGACGAAGGACAGGTGCGCCGCCACCACGGTGAACGGGCCGTGGTCGCCCTCCAGCACGGCCGCCAGCGCCGCCCGCGGCTCGTCCGGCACCGGGGTGAGCCCGCGCCGGCCGGCCACCCGCAGTGGCAGTCCGAACGGGGCCGGGGCGAACCGGCGGGCCCGCCAGTGCCGCACCGGCAGCCGGGTCAGCAGCGCGGTGCCGTACGAGGGCGGGGCGCCGTCGCCGACGTCGCCGGGCCCGTACACCCGCAGGCCGCCGGGCACGGAGGGCTCCGGCACCCAGCCCGCGACCGGCGCCGGGCGCCCGTGCAGGGCGGCGGCGAACCGCCAGTCGGCGGCCCCCATGGCCTTGGCGGCCACCGCGGCCTGGTCGGTGCCGCCCGAGCGGGACTGGTGGCGGTCCACCTCCTGGAGGGCCAGTACGTCGGCGTCCAGCGCGGCCACCGCCTCCGCCAGCGGCCCGCCGGCGTCGGCGGGGTAGGGCCGCGGGGCGCCGTCCGGGGCGAGCGGCTGACCGTGCAGCAGGTTGAAGGTGGCGATGCGCAACTGGCTCACACCGCACGACGGTACCCGCTCGCCGGGGGAGGGGGCGCGGCTTGAGCCCGTGGGGCATACCGGGTATACATACTGAGTATGTCCATCCGACACGGCCTGCTCGCCCTGCTCGACCAGGGCCCGCGCTACGGCTACCAACTGCGCACCGAGTTCGAGGCGCGCACCGGCGCCACCTGGCCGCTCAACGTCGGGCAGGTCTACACGACGCTGTCCCGACTGGAGCGGGACGGCCTGGTCGAGCCCGCCGGAGAGGACGACGAGGGCCACCAGTTCTACGCCGTCACCGAAGAGGGACGCACCGAGCTGCGGGCCTGGTTCGACACCCCGGTGCCCCGGACCAACCCCCCGCGCGACGAACTGGCCATCAAGCTCGCCATGGCCGTCACCGTCCCCGGGGTGGACGTCTCCGCCGTCGTCCAGGGCCAGCGCCGCCACAGCATCAAGGCGCTCCAGGACTACACCCGGCTCAAGGGCCGCGCGCTGGCGGGGGAGTCACGGCCCGGCATCGCGCCCTCCGCGAGCAACGACCTGGCCTGGCTGCTCGTCCTCGACCAGCTGATCTTCCAGACCGAGGCCGAGATCCGCTGGCTCGACCACTGCGAGACCCGGCTCCACCAGCACGCGGAGACCGAACAGGCCCGCGCCGCCGAAGCCGCCCGCGACGGCGGCGCCACGGCCGCCCGGCCCGCCCGCCGCCGCTCGCGCACCTGACCCCGCCCGCCGTCGCTCGCGCACCTGCCCCCGCGACGGCCGCCGCTCGCGCACCTGACCGCGACGGCCCGCCCGAACCACCGGCCCGGACCCGACGCCGAGCCCACCACCAGCACAAGGGGGGAACCATGTCCCACACCGACCCGGCCCGGCAGACGCCGGTACTGCACCTGGAGAACGTCACCCGAGTCCACGGCCAAGGCGCCGCGGAGGTCCAAGCCCTGCGCGGCATCGACCTCAAGGTCCACCCCGGCGAGTTCGTCGCCGTCATGGGCCCGTCCGGCTCCGGCAAGTCGACGCTCCTCACCCTCGCCGGCGGACTGGACACCCCGACCACCGGCCAGGTCCTCGTCGAGGGCGTCGCCCTCGGCGGGCTCAACCGCAAGCGGCTCGCCCAGGTCCGCCGCCGCTCCATCGGCTACGTCTTCCAGGACTACAACCTGATACCGGCCCTCACCGCCGGCGAGAACATCTCGCTGCCGCGCGAACTCGACGGCCTCTCCGCCCGCGCCGCCCGCCGCGAGGCGCTCGCCGCCCTGGAGGAGCTCGGCATCCCCGAGCTCGCCGACCGCTTCCCCGACGACATGTCCGGCGGCCAGCAGCAGCGCGTCGCCATCGCCCGCGCCCTCATCGGCGACCGCCGCCTCGTCCTCGCCGACGAGCCCACCGGCGCCCTCGACTCCACCACCGGCGAGGCCGTCCTCGCCGTCCTGCGCGCCCGCTGCGACGCCGGCGCCGCCGCCATGATGGTCACGCACGAGGCCCGGCACGCCGCCTGGGCCGACCGCGTGGTCTTCCTGCGCGACGGCCGCATGGTCGACGAGAGCGTCAGCCAGGACGCCGCCAGCCTGCTCGTCAGCGCCGCCACCAACAGCATGAAGGTGGACGAGTGAAGCTCAGCGCCTGGCGGGTCGCCCTGCGCATCGCCCGCCGCGACGCCCTGCGCGCCAAGGGCCGCAGCGCCCTGGTGGTCGCCATGGTCGCACTGCCCGTCCTCGGCGTCACCGGCGCCGACGTGGTCTTCCGCAGCGCCGACCTCGAACCCGCCGAACACGTCGTGCGCGTCATGGGCCAGGCCGACGGCGAACTGCAGATGCTCGAACGCGGCGCCATCGTCCTCCAGGCGCCCGACCCCGACAAGGGAATGTCCACCAGGAGCGCCAAGGACGAGGCGAAGAACGGCGCCGCCCCCCAGTACACCCCCGCCCAGCAGCGCAGCCTCGACACCGAACCCGTCGAACTGGCGAAGCAGCTGCTCCCGCCCGGCACCGTCCTCGTGCCCGAGCGGCAGGGCCCCTACACCGCCGCCGGCAGCTCCCAGGGCCTGCTCAGCACCCGGACCACCGAGCTGGACCTCACCGACCCGGTCTGGAAGGGCCGGGTCGACCTGGTCAAGGGCCGCGCCCCCGCCACCGACGGCGAAGCCGCCGTCACCCGGGACTTCCTCACCCGCTCCGGCCTCAAGATCGGCGACCAGACCGCCGTCCGCGGCCTGGAGGACACCCCCTTCACCATCACCGGCGTCGTCGAGTACCCCGGTGAACTGACGGCCACCGAGATCATCGCCCGGCCCGACACCCTGATCGGCAAGATCGCCAAGCTCCCCGGCGCCGACCGCAGCCGCAACGCCGGCACCGACGCGCCCACCCGCTGGCTCGTCAAGCTCCCCGCCGGCAGCCTGGACTGGCCCAAGGTCACCGAACTGGGCGGCTACGGCTTCACCCTCGCCTCCCGCGCCGTCCTGCTCGACCCGCCGGCCCGCGCCGACGTCCCCTACTACGTCGAGGCCGACAAGCACGGCGGCCCCACCCCCGGGTACCTCGACCGCACCTCCGTCGTCATCCTCGCCACCGTCGTCGGCATGGCCCTGCTGGAGATCGTCCTCCTCGCGGGCCCCGCCTTCGCCGTCGGGGCCAGGCGCTCCCGGCGGCAGCTCGGACTGCTCGCCGCCGGCGGCGGTGAGCGCGCCAACATCCGCGCCGTCGTCCTCGGCGGCGGCATCGTCCTCGGCATCACCGGCGCCGTCGTCGGCCTCGGACTCGGCATCGGCCTGGTCGCCCTGCTGCGCACCCGGGCCGAGGAGTACGCCGGCCAGCGCTTCGGCCACTTCAACCTCCAGCCGCTCGACCTGCTCGGCGTGCTCCTGGTCGGCCTGGTCACCGGCCTGCTCGCCGCCGTCGTGCCCGCCGTCCAGGCCTCCCGCCAGGACGTCGTCGCCGCGCTCACCGGCCGCGACTCGCTCAAGCCCCCGAGCCGCAAGCTCGCCCTGCTCGGCCTGCTGATGCTCGGCGGCGGCTCCGCGCTCGCCCTGCTCGGCGCCACCAGCGGCTTCGCCAACCGCAGCCTGTCCGTCCTCGGTGGCTCGGCCGTCGCCGAACTCGGCATGGTCGCCCTGACGCCCTACCTGGTCGGCCTGTTCGGCCGGCTCGGCCGCTGGCTCTCGCTCGGCCCCCGGCTCGCCCTGCGCGACTCGGTGCGCCACCGCGGCCGCACCGCGCCCGCCGTCGCCGCCGTGATGGCCGCCGTCGCCGGCACCGTCGCGGTCAGCGTCTACCTCGCCAGCTACGACGAGGGGAACCGCCGCGAGTACACCGCCGCCGCCCCCTCCGGCGCCGTCATGCTCGGCAGCGGATGGCTGCCCGCCTCCGAGGGCAAGCTGCTGCCGCAGATGCGCGACGCGGTGGAACGCAACATCCCCGCCCTCGGATCGCGCGCCGACATCCAGCGCGTCGACTACAAGGGCGACTGCGCCGACGGCGGCAGCGGCTGCGGCTACATCCAGGTCGAACTGCCCAAGGAACTGCGCTGCCCCGCCCTCGACGACACCGAGCGCAGCACCGACGAGACGGAACGCATCCTCGGCACCGACCCGCGCTGCCAGGGCATCGGCCACCGCGGCAACCACTTCAGCAACCTCTCCGCGGGCGACGCCACCCTGCTGCGCAACCTCTACGGCGTCACCGACCCGGCCGCCGGGCAGGCCCTCGCCGCCGGCAAGGCCGTGGTCTTCGACGCGAAGTACCTCAAGGACGGCAAGGTCGCGGTCGGGTTGAACGATCCGATGGAGGAGACCGACGGGCCGTCCCCCCGGAAGCGCGGCCACACCGAGATCTCCGTCGACGCCGTCCTCGCGTCCGCGGTGGTGCCGGCCAGCGGCCAGGCCGTGATCAGCCCCGACACCGCCACCCGGCTCGGCCTCACCACCTCCCCGGCCGGCTCGGTCTGGCTGCCCGACAGCTCGCCCTCCGACGGCGCCCAGCAGAAGGCCAACGGGGCGCTGGCCAAGCTCACCGACCAGGACGTCCTCTCGATCGAGCGCGGCTACCAGTCCAGGTCCGACCTGATCGGCCTCGGCCTGTCGATCTTCGCCGGCATCGTCGCCCTCGGCGCGGCCGGCATCGCCACCGGACTCGCCGCCGCCGACTCCCAGCGCGACCTGACCACCCTCGCGGCGGTCGGCGCCGAGCCCCGGATCCGGCGCACGCTCTCCGGCTTCCAGTGCGGGGTGATCGCCGCCATGGGCACCCTCCTCGGCACCGTCTGCGGGATCGTGCCGGCGGTGGCCCTGCGCAAGGTCCAGGGCGTGGCGACCTCCGTCCCCGGGATGAGCGCCGAGACGATCGCCAACAACTCGGTCGTGGTCCTCCCGTGGCTCACCATCGCGGTCACCGTGGTGGCGCTGCCGGTGCTCGCGGCGGGCCTGGCCGCGCTGCTCACCCGCTCGCGGATCTCCCTGCTGCGCCGCTCCGGCTGAGGTTCGCGCACCCTCCCGTCACCCCCGTCCGCGCCCCCTCCACTCCGGGGGCGCGGGCGGGGGTGACGGAGGTTACAGCCCCGACGGCGCCCGGCAGCCGGACGGCCGGGGCGGGCACCCGCACGGGCGAACTAAAGTCGTCCGTATGACGAGAACTCCGGACAGCGTCGTCCGCTCCTTCATCGACCAGCACCAGGCCGGCTTCCTCGCCGACCTCTCCGAGTGGCTGGCCATTCCCTCGGTCTCCGCCGACCCGGCCCGCGCCGGCGACGTGCGGCGCTCCGCCGAGTGGCTGGCCGCCAAGCTGCGCGACTCCGGCTTCCCGGTGGCCGAGGTGTGGGAGACCGACGGCCTGCCGGCGGTGTTCGCCGAGTGGCCCTCCGGGGACTCGTCCGCGCCGACCGTCCTGGTCTACGGGCACCACGACGTGCAGCCCGCTGCCAAGGAGGACGGCTGGGACACGGAGCCGTTCACCCCGACCGTGGTCGGCGGACGGCTGTTCGCCCGCGGCGCGGCCGACGACAAGGGCCAGGTGTTCTTCCACACCCTGGGCGTGCGCGCCCACCTGGCCGCGACCGGCCGCACCGCGCCGGCCGTCAACCTCAAGCTGCTGATCGAGGGCGAGGAGGAGTCCGGCTCGCCGCACTTCGCCGACCTGGTCCGGCGCGAGGCCGGGCGGCTGGCCGCCGACGTGGTGGTCATCTCGGACACCGGCATGTGGTCCGAGACCACGCCGACCGTCTGCACCGGCATGCGGGGCCTGGCCGACGCCCAGATCGACCTGTACGGCCCGGACACCGACATCCACTCCGGCTCCTTCGGCGGCGCCGTCCCCAACCCGGCGCAGGTCGCCGCCGAGCTGGCGGCCGGCCTGCACGACGCCGACCGCCGGGTGGACATCCCGGGCTTCTACGACGGCGTGATCGAGCTGACCGACCGCGAGCGCGAGCTGTTCGCCGAACTGCCCTTCGACGAGGCGCAGTGGCTCAGGGTCGCCAAGTCGTACGGCACCCGGGGCGAGGCCGGCTACTCCACCCTGGAGCGGGTCTGGGCCCGCCCGACCGCCGAGGTCAACGGCCTCTGGGGCGGCTACACCGGCCCCGGCGGCAAGACCATCGTGCCGTCCTCGGCGCACCTCAAGCTGTCCTTCCGGCTGGTCGCCGGGCAGGAGGTGGAGAAGGTGCGCGAGGCCGTCCGGGAGTGGGTGGCCGCGCGGGTGCCCGAGGGCGTCCGCCACGAGCTGACCTTCCCGGGCGCGACCCGGCCCTGCCTGACCCCGCTGGACCACCCGGCGCTGCAGTCCACCGTCCGCGCCATGGGCCGGGCCTTCGGGCAGAAGATCCTCTTCACCCGCGAGGGCGGCTCCGGCCCGGCCGCCGACCTCCAGGACGTGCTCGGCGCGCCGGTGCTGTTCCTCGGCATCTCGGTGCCCTCGGACGGCTGGCACTCGGTCAACGAGAAGGTCGAACTGGACCTGCTGGCCAAGGGCGTGGAGACGGCCGCGTACCTGTGGGGGGACCTGGCCGAGAACTTCCGGCCCGGCGCGTGACCCCGCGCGGGCACACCATGGCAGTCAGATCACTCATCCGGATGATTCATCACGTGGGGATGGAACGAAGTGAGCACCGTGCCTGAGACCGAACGCCCACTGAACCTGGCACTGGCCCGGGCCGGGGTGGACCGGGCGGCCGAGCACCGGCTCGACGAGCCCTGGCTGGCCGCCGCCTGGAGCCACCCGGCCACCCGGGTGCTGCCGATCGCCGGCGGCGAGGCGTTCGTCGTCGACACCGCGCAGGGCACCGAACTCGTGCTGATGCCCTCCTTCGAGGCGCCGCAGACCGGGGACCGGTACTTCCTCGGCACCGACGAGGACGGCGTCTCGTACTTCGCGCTGGCCGGTGAGAGCCTGCCCGGGCGGCTGGACGGCGACGCCCGCCCGGCCGGACTGCGCGAGGTCGGCGCGCTGCTGTCGGACCGGGACGCCGGACTGCTGGTGCACGCCGTGGCGCTGGAGCACTGGCACCGGCTGCACAGCTTCTGCTCGCGCTGCGGGCACCCGACCGAGAAGGCCGGCGCCGGGCACGTGCGGCGCTGCACCTCCTGTGCGGCCGAGCACTACCCGCGCACCGACCCGGCGGTGATCATGGTGATCACCGACGAGCAGGACCGCTGCCTGCTCGGCCGCCAGGCGCTGTGGCCGGAGGGCCGCTGGTCCACCCTGGCCGGCTTCGTCGAGCCGGGGGAGTCGATCGAGCAGGCGGTGGTGCGCGAGGTGCACGAGGAGGCCGGCGTGCAGGTCGGCGAGGTGCGCTACGTCGCCAGCCAGCCCTGGCCCTTCCCGTCGAGCCTGATGCTCGGCTTCACGGGCCGGGCGCTGCCGGGCGGCACGGCGATCACCGTGGACGGCGAGGAACTGGCCGAGGCGCGCTGGTTCTCCCGCGAGGAGCTGCGGGCCGGGATGGAGGCGGGGGAGATCCTGCCGCCCTCCGGGATCTCGATCGCGCGCCACCTGGTCGAGCTCTGGTACGGCGGACCGCTGCCGTCGGCGGCGCGCTGGTAATCCCCGACGAATGGGGGGCGTGCGGGTTATCCCGCGCGCCCCCGTTTTTCTTTTCCCTTCCTTTCCGAATCCGCCACGATCGGATGTTCGTGGCCGGACGGGCCAGTTCTGCTACCACCGCCCGCCGTCCCGAAGCCGTCGTCAACCCGCGCGGACGACATTGCCGGAAACGGCTGAAACCCCGCCATCGCGCTCGCTACATTCACTCGGGTGACAATCCCCCGGGGCACCGCCCAATCCCCCAAATACCAGCGTCTCGCCGCCGACCTGCGCCGCCGGATCGCCGAGGGCGAGTTCACCGCCGACGCCGCACTCCCGGTCGAGAGCGAACTGGAACGCCAGTACGGAGTCGCCCGCAACACCGTCCGGCTCGCCGTCGACGTCCTGGTCAACGAAGGCCGCCTGGTCCGCCTCCAGGGCAAGGGCACCTACCTGCGGGAACATCCCGTCCTGGACCACCGCGCCTACGGCCCCACCCTGGCCCCCGCCCCCCGGGACTGCCTGGCCGTGCCCTCCGCCGTCTACCTCGGCGAGGCCGCCGAGGCCGGCCGCGAACTCACCACCGACTTCGAGATGATGATCGTCCGGGCCCGGGTCGACATCGCCGAACGGCTCGGACTGCGCCCCGGCGAGGCCATCGTGGTCCGCCGCCAACTGCGCCTGCTCGACCGCGAGCCGTACTCCATCGAGGAGAGCCACTACCGGGCCGGACTCGCCGCCGGCACCCCGCTGATGGAACCCGACCCGGTCGAGGGCGGCGACGAGGCCGTCCTCGACGAACTCGGCCGCACCGAGATCGGCGCCGTCGACCACCTGGTCGCCCGGATGCCCGGCCCCGAGGAGGCCCAGTGGTTCCAGGGCGGCCCCGGCGTGCCGCTGATGGTTCAGACCCGCGTCACCTACGACCGGCGCGGGCCCGTCCGGGTCATCGAGACCCGCTACTCGGCCGACCGCAGCCGGCTCGTCTACGGCATCGGCGACCTCGGCGCGCGCGCCACCCTGCCCGCGCCCGCCGCACCCGTCGACCCCGCCAGGGCCGACGCGCAGTGACGCGCGCCGGCCCGGACCCCGGGCCGGCCCGGCCGGGCCGTTCAAGCCCGCTCGGGCAGCACGGACCATGCGGGCCGCTCGGGTCGCGCGGACCGCTCAGGCCGTTCGGACCACTCAGACCCCGAGGGCCTTCTTCACCTGGAGCAGGCTCGGGTTGGTCATCACGACCCGCTCGCCGCCGGCGTTCGGCGTCACCAGCACCGTCGGCACGGTCTGGTTGCCGCCGTTGACCGACTCGACGAACGACGCCGACGCCGGGTCCTCCTCGATGTTGACCTCCGTGTAGCCGATCCCCTCCCGGTCCAGCTGGCTCTTGAGTCGGTTGCAGTACCCGCACCAGGTCGTGCTGTACATCGTCACGCTGCCGGACATCGAGGAGGCTCCTTCAGGAAGAGGGCGTACGGTCTCAGGGCAGGAACGCCCACCGCGCGACGGTCATTCCGCACGGCCACGCTCCGTCGCACCACGACGGCGCCCGAACGGCCCCGCGCGCCCCGGTGCGCAGCGATCATCCTGCGATCACACCGTGCCTGTGGACAACCCCGCCCCCGTTGTCCCAGCGGGCTGAGAGGATGGAAAGCATGCAGGAAGACCTCTTGAGCGGCAGCCCGTCCGACGGCCCCCACGGCTCCCTCTGGGCCGACCCCACCGCCGCCACGGGCCCCGACGCCGTGCTCGCCGGGCTCGACCCCGAACAGCGCGCCGTCGCCACCGCCCTGCACGGGCCCGTCTGCGTCCTCGCCGGCGCCGGCACCGGCAAGACCCGCGCCATCACCCACCGGATCGCCTACGGCGTGCGCAGCGGCGTGTACCAGCCCCAGCAGGTCCTCGCCGTCACCTTCACCGCCCGCGCCGCCGGCGAGATGCGCGGCCGGCTGCGCCAACTCGGCGCCGACGGCGTCCAGGCCCGCACCTTCCACGCCGCCGCCCTGCGCCAGCTCCAGTACTTCTGGCCGCGCGCCGTCGGCGGCCCCGTGCCCCAGCTGCTCGAACGCAAGGTCCAGCTCGTCGCCGAATCCGCCGGCCGCTGCGGCCTGCGCGTCCAGCGCACCGAACTGCGCGACCTCACCGCCGAGATCGAGTGGGCCAAGGTCACCCAGCTCGGCCCCGACGACTACCCCGCCGCCGTCCAGAAGTCCGGCCGCGACGCCCCCCGCGACCCGGCCGAGACCGCCCAGGTCTACCGCGTCTACGAGGAGACCAAGAGCCGCCGCGGCGTCATCGACTTCGAGGACGTCCTGCTGCTCACCGCCGCCATCCTGGAGGACCGCCCCGACATCGCGGACCAGGTCCGCTCCCAGTACCGGCACTTCACCGTCGACGAGTACCAGGACGTCTCCCCGCTCCAGCAGCGGCTGCTCGACCAGTGGACCGGCCCCGGCGGCGGGGCCAGCCTCTGCGTCGTCGGCGACGCCAGCCAGACCATCTACTCCTTCACCGGCGCCACCCCCGACTACCTGCTCAACTTCCGCACCCGCCACCCCGAGGCCACGGTCGTCAAGCTGGTCCGCGACTACCGCTCCACCCCGCAGGTGGTCCACCTCGCCAACGGACTGCTCAGCCAGGCCCGCGGCGAGGCCGCCCGCCACCGCCTCGAACTCGTCTCCCAGCGCGAGGCCGGCCCCGAACCCGTCTACACCGAGTACGAGGACGAACCCACCGAGGCCGAGACCACCGCCCGCCGGATCAAGGACCTGCTCGCCACCGGCGTGCGCGCCAGCGAGGTCGCCGTCCTGTTCCGCACCAACGGCCAGTCCGAGGTCTACGAGCAGGCCCTCGCCGACCTCGGCGTCCCCTACCAGCTCAAGGGCGCCGAGCGGTTCTTCGAACGCCCCGAGGTCCGCGACGCCGGCGTCCTGCTGCGCGGCGCCGCCCGGGCCGGCGCCGACCCGCTCACCGCCGACGCCCCCGACCTGGCCGGCCAGGTCCGCGCCGTCCTCGCCGCCCGCGGCTTCACCGCCGAACCGCCCGCCGGCTCCGGCGCCGTGCGCGACCGCTGGGAGTCCCTCGCCGCCCTCGTCCGGCTCGCCGAGGAGTTCGAGCGCACCCGCACCGCCGCCGGCCACAGCGCCGACCTCGCCGCCTACGTCGCCGAACTCGACGCCCGCGCCGCCGCCCAGCACGCCCCCGCCGTCGAAGGCGTCACCCTCGCTTCGCTGCACGCCGCCAAGGGCCTCGAATGGGACGCCGTCTTCCTCGTCGGCCTCACCGAGGGCACCCTGCCGATCATCTACGCCAAGACCGACGAGCAGATCGAGGAGGAGCGCCGACTCCTCTACGTCGGCGTCACCCGGGCCCGCAAGCACCTCTCCCTCTCCTGGGCGCTCAGCCGCTCCCCGGGCGGCCGGGCCAGCCGCAAGCCCAGCCGCTTCCTGGACGGGCTGCGCCCCGGTTCCAGCGCCCCCGGCGCACGCACCGGCGGGCGGGGCGGGCGCGGGGGCGTGGAGCCCGGCGAGCGCTCCGCCGGACGGCGGGTCCGCGGCCCGGTCAAGTGCCGGGTCTGCGAGAAGGTGCTCACCGAGGCGGTCGAGCGCAAGCTGCGCCGCTGCGAGAGCTGCCCGTCCACCATGGACGAGGCGCTGTACGAGCGGCTGCGCGAGTGGCGGGCCCGCCAGGCCAAGAAGCAGGGGGCGCCGGCCTACGTGGTGTTCACCGACGCCACGCTGATGGCCATCGCCGAGGACGTGCCGGCCAGCCGCCAGGAGCTGGCCGTGATCTCCGGGGTCGGCGCGATGAAGCTGGACAAGTACGGGGCGGCCGTGCTCTCGTTGTGTGCGGGGGAGGAGCCCGAGGAGGATCCGGACGGCGTCGAGGACGGCGAGCCGGTCGATCCGGCGTGAGCCGGTCCGGGCGCGGTCCAGGGGAGTCTCCCGGGGGCCGCTCGGGGGACATCCGAACCCGCCGTGAAAAATAGTTTGCGCGGCATACCGGGAGCGCAATAGCCTGCCGGAGCGGTCAAGGGGACGAGATCGCACGGGGTGACACCTGTGCCGAATCCCCTGCACCCAACAGCTTCACCGAGACAGACATCCGAACATTCGGAACCGGGGCGACCTGGCTCCGCGAGACGCCGAGAGGAGGCGATGACAGTGGGAAACATCATGATCACCAAAATGACTGGCCAGACCGTTGTTGCTGCCTCCCTGCGTGCCGCCCGTCTGCGGGCGCTCGCCGAGCTCGGTGGAACCGGTCTGGGTCTCGACACCACCGGTGTCTCCGTCGTCCCCGCTGTCAGTGGCCTTGGACACACTGATGTCTGCGCCGCGGGCGGCAGGAACGTCGAAGGCACCTCCGTCGAGGCCGGTCTGTCCGGCGACTGGGCGTCGTTCGGTACGTCGCGCTCCCTGCGTGATGAGCGACCGACCCAGGCACCGAAGGCAGTCGTAGCAGCCGCCATGCACGGCGACTATGCGCAGGTCGTCGGTGCCGGAAGCACCCAGAAGCAGAACGAGCAGCAGATTAACCAGGCCATGGCCGCCTTTGCGGGCGCCACGGCCATCCGGATGCGGGCCTTCCGCGGGCCTGAACCCTGGAGAGAACGAACCTGAGTAAGCCTCAGGTCGGCACCTCCAGGGCCGCGGAACCCGTCACACCGGGATCCGCGGCCCTTCTGTTTTGTCCGGTACGCAAGATCACCCAGGCCCCCCGGGGCCTCCGGCCCAGACCCACCAGCCATCTGGGCCGGAACCACTGAGAAGACGAGGAAGACGCCACAGTGTCCACGGTCATCACGCCGCCCATCCCGTCCGTACCGCCGACAAGCCAGATCACCAAGGCCGACCAGGCCGACCCCCCGGAGGTTCCTTCCATGCAGATCAGCTCCATCGAGCAGGCCGAGGCGCTCGGGCTCCCCATCCCCTGCCGCGCCTTCGACCCCGAGGTCTTCTTCGCCGAGACGCCCGCCGACGTCGAGTACGCGAAGTCCCTCTGCGGCACCTGCCCGGTCAAGGACGCCTGTCTGACCGGTGCGCTGGAGCGGCGCGAGCCGTGGGGCGTCTGGGGTGGCGAGCTCTTCGTCCAGGGCGTCGTCGTGGCCCGCAAGCGGCCGCGTGGCCGTCCGCGCAAGACCGAGGTCATGGCGTGAACCCCGCCCACGGCGCCAGGGCCGTCCGCCGGGGAGAGCAGCCCCTGCTGGACAGCTCCCTCCGCCGTTCCGTCCGGATCGCCGCCGCCAAGGCCGACGCATCCCGGCCAGCCCCCTTCCCGAGCACGCACCACGAGCAGGACCACCACATGACCGCCGCCGCCATCGATCCGACCGTCCGCGCTGAGCAGACCACCGAACTTCAGATCCAGAACAGGACCCTCGAAATGCAACTCCTCCACGAATCCCTGGCCCGGGCCCATATGCAAGAGCGCCTGCACGAGGCCGAGCACCAACGCCTCGTCACCCGGGTCGCCCGGGCCCGCCGGCTCAAGCAGCGGGCCGAGCGCGCCTCGCTGCGGGCCCGCAAGGCGATCGCCGTCGCCCTGATGTAGTCGCGGCTGTCGTCGCGTGCGGGGCCTCCCCGCGTTCCACCCCCGTCGTGCCGCAGGCCGCCCCCCGTCACGGGGAGCGGCCTGCGGTCGTCGGGGGCGGCGTTCCGGTCAGCTCTTGCGGGTGCGGCTGGCGGGCCTGCCGCCTGCCGGCTTGCGACCGGCGGGCTTCGCCGTCCCCGCTGGGTTGGCCGGCTTCGCCGGCTCCCGACCGGCGAACTGGGGCAGCCACGCCAGCATCTCCGCCCGGAACGGCGCCTGGGCGCCCAGCTGGCAGAGCACCCCGATGGTGCTCAGCGTCACCCGGTGGATCAGCAGGTACGCGGGTGGCAGGTTCAGCTGCTTGCCCAGGTTGTAGGCGGGCGAGCGCGGATCGGCGATCCGGGCCGCCTGCGCGCGCATCCAGGCCCGGGTGAAGTGGAAGCTGTCCACGGCGGCCGGCTCGATGATCGGCCGCAGGTAGTCCAGCACCGCGTCCGGGTCCAGCTCGATCGAGGGCTTGACGAAGCCCTCCTCGCGCAGCATCTTCAGCACGCCCGCCGCGTCGCCGTCCAGGGCCATCCGCAGCGACGCCCCGATCGGCGCGGGCAGCCCGCCCGGCAGCCGGTCCACCGTGCCGAAGTCCAGCACCCCCAGCCGCCAGCCCGACGCCGGGCCGTCGTCCTTCAGCAGCCGGAAGTTGCCCGGGTGCGGGTCCGCGTGCAGCAGGCCGGTCCGGGACGGGCCCGCGAACAGGAACCGGGCCAGCAACTGCCCGGCACGGTCGCGCTCCTCCTGGGTGCCGTCCGTGATCACCTCGGCCAGCGGGGTGCCGTCCATCCACTCGGAGACGAGCACCTGGTCGGCCTGCGCCACCACGCCGGGCACCACGATGTCCGGGTCGCCGGCGAACTCCTCGGCGTGCCGGCGCTGGGCCTGCGCCTCCAGCTCGTAGTCCAGCTCCTCCGACACCCGTTCGCGCAGCTCGGCGATCAGCGGCTTGATGTCCAGCCCCGGGATCAGCGGGCCCAACAGCCAGGCCACCCGGCTCAGTTGCGTCAGGTCGGCGAGCAGCGCGTCACCCGCGCCCGGGTACTGCACCTTGACCGCGACCCGGCGCCCGTCGTGCCAGACGGCCCGGTGCACCTGCCCGATCGAGGCGGCCGCGGCCGGCCGGTCGTCGAACTCCCGGAACAGCTCGCGCCAGCCGTCCCCGAGCCGCTGGGCGAGCGCGGTGTGCACCTTGGCGGCGGGCATCGGGGGAGCGGCGTCCTGCAGCTTGGTGAGCGCGGCCCGGTACGGCCCGGCGACCTCCTCGGGCAGCGCGGCCTCGAAGACGGACAGCACCTGCCCGAACTTCATGGCTCCGCCCTTGAGTTCACCCAGGACCTTGAACAGCTGGTCGGCGGTGGCCTGCTGGAGCTCGGCCGTCACCACCTCGGCGGAGCGGCCGCCGATGCGCTTGCCCAGACCGAGCGTGGCGCGTCCGGCTATCCCCAGCGGCAGGGCGGCGAGCCGTGCCGTGCGGGTCACTGCCTTGCGCGGAAGATCGCTCACCCGGGCCTCCATTCCCTGGCCCCCCGACACCGGACGGCCCACCATCACTAGGCCATTGTGCCCGCTCCCCACCCCGCGACCGCCGGTATTTCGCCAGGCGGGGAAGGGGCGCCCGCACGTGGGACGCGACCGCTGTCCCTTTGCGGGGGAGTTGGACGGCTTGGTCCGGTCGGCCCGGCGTGGTGGGCGGACGGCGGCTGCGCGCTGAGCGGAGTGGCCGGGGGTCGTCCGACCGGAGAGTCAGCGGGGCAGGCGGAGGGCCAGGCCGTCCAGGACCACGTCGAGGCCGTAGGCGAACTTGGCGTCGCGCGTGGCGGCCGGGTCCGGGTCCGCGGAGACGGTCGAGTAGGCGTCGGTGAGGTGGGCGAAGCCCGCGGTGGCCTCCCGGGCGGCGGGCATCAGCCGGGCGATGAACGCGGCCTCGCTCTCGCCGGCCCGGGCGACGGTGGTGAGCCAGGCCGCCTCCGTGGTGCTCATGCCGACGACGTAGGAGATGACCGCGTCGATCGCCCGGACCGGCTCGGGGAAGCCGGCCGAGGTGAAGAAGGCGGTCAGCCGCTCGCCGTAGGACATCAGGTTGGGGCCGAGGTAGGCGAGGCCGGCCTGGCCGAGGACGGACGACAGCCAGGGGTGGCGCAGGGCCGTCGCCCGGAAGGCGCCGGCGGCCTCGGTGGCGGCGGCGCGCCAGTCGGGGCTGTCGGCGGGCGGGAGGGTGATCTCGCCGAAGACCTCGTCCACCGCGAGCTCCATCAGCTCGTCCTTGGTCGCCACGTGCCGGTACAGGGAGGTGGCGCCCGCGTTCAGCCGGGTGGCCAGCTTGCGCATGCTCAGGGCCTCGATGCCCTCGGCGTCCAGCATGGTGATCGCCTCGCGGACGATCGCGGCCCGGCTGAGTGCGGGCTGGTCGGGCTCGCGCTGCCGACGGGCCCACACGGACGGGATCGGGTTCGTTTCGGCGGCCATGGCGGCTCCCCTTCCCTCTGCTCCTGCTTCGCTGCGTACACCGTTCGCATCGAGCGTACAGGAGTCGGGTGTTGCGCACACTGTTCCGCAGTGCGTACAGTGTGCGCAACGAAGGATCGACGTGCGCATCGGGGGAACGGTGTGCGCAGAATGGAGGGGTGGCTGATGACAGCGCTCAACGCGACCGAGGGCCGCAACCCGCACCGCTGGTGGATCCTGATCGTGCTGTGCCTGAGCTCGCTCGTCCTGGTGGTCGACAGCATGGCGCTCACGGTCGCCGTGCCCTCGATGACGGCGGACCTCGACGCCGGCGCCCAGGACACCCAGTGGATCCTCGACTCCTATGTCCTGGTCTTCGCCGGGCTGCTGCTCACCGCCGGCAGCCTCGGGGACCGCTTCGGCCGCCGGAAGATCATGATCATCGGACTGCTGCTCTTCGGGGCGGCCTCCCTCGCGGCCACTTTCTGCACCAACCCCGGCGAGGTGATCGCGGCACGGGTCGCCATGGGCGTCGGCGGATCGCTGATCATGCCCTCGACGCTGTCGATCCTCATCACCGTCTTCGACGAGGACGAGCGCAACAAGGCGATGGCCGCCTGGAGCTCCGTGGCGATGCTGGGGCTGGTCGGCAGCCCGGTCCTCGGCGGCGTGCTGATCGACCACTTCTCCTGGCACTCGATCTTCTTCATCAACGTTCCGGTCGTCGCCCTGGCGATCCTGGCGGGCCTGCTCCTGATGCCGGAGTCCAAGGGGCCGTGGCAGAAGCCCGACCCGCTCGGCGCGGTGCTGTCCGCGGCCGGCATGACCGCCCTGGTCTGGTGGATCATCGAGATCCCGCAGCACGGCGCCTTCGGCGGCCAGTCCCTGGTCACCCTGGCCGTCGCGGTGCTCGCGCTCGGCGGGTTCGTGGTGTGGGAGAACGTCACCTCCGCGCCCATGGTCCCGCTGGCGCTCTTCAAGCACCGCAACTTCAGCGGGGGCTCGCTGTCGCTGACCCTGGTGCAGATCGGCAATGGCGGCCTGCTGCTCGTGCTCACCCAGTACCTGCAGTTCGTGCTCGGCTACTCGCCGGTCAAGGCGGGCCTCGCGTTCGTTCCGCTGGCCATCGCCGCCCTGGTCGGCAACGGGGTCGGCGCCAAGTTCGCCGCCACGATCGGCAACCGCCTGCTCATCCTCACCGGGATGCTCGTCATGGCCGCCTCCTTCGCCCTGCTGACCACCGTCACCGCCGGCACCGGCTTCACCGTCCCGGCGGTCGCCCTCGGGCTGCTCGGCCTCGGCGCGGGCCTGGCGATGCCGGCGGCGGTGGGGGCGCTGATGGGCACCATCCCGCCGGAGCAGGCGGGCGTCGGCTCGGCGCTGAACGACACCATCCAGCAGGCCGGCACCGCGCTCGGCATCGCGATCCTGGGCTCGCTACTGTCGAGCGGCTTCGCCGCCGAGATGCCCGCCGGGATGCCGGAGGAGGCGAAGCACTCCGTCGGCGGGGCGCTGGCGCTGGCCAACGGGGACGCCGGGCTCGTCCGGACCGTCCGGGAGGCCTTCACCTCGGCGATGTCGACGACCTTCACGATCAGCGCGATCGGGGTGCTGGCGGCGGCGGTCGTGGCCACGCTGGTGATGCGCGACCGGAAGGCCGGCCCCGGTCGGGCGGCACGAGCCGATCGCCGTGCACGTCTCCTTCGTCCACTCGCGGATGATCAGCGGGGCCGCGCTGTTCGCGCTGCGCGGCCA
>NZ_JBFBIR010000046.1:0-68309 GCF_040685715.1 Kitasatospora sp. NPDC088264 | reverse complement strand
ACACTAACCGCCACCCTCTTCCCCCCAACCCCGCCCTCCCGAACTGATGCGCCCCCACCGCACGACGATGGTGAGCCCGCGGGCCGGTCCGGTTCCGAGCGGACCGGCCCGCGGGCAGCTCATGGGGCCGCCGCCTCACCGACCGCCGGGCTACTCGCCCAGCGCGGCGCGCGCGTCGACGAAGGCGGCGACGGCGCGCTCGACGTCCTCGGTGGAGTGCGCGGCGGACAGCTGCACCCGGATCCGGGCCTGGCCGTGCGGGACCACCGGGAACGAGAAGCCGATCACGTACACGCCGCGCTCCAGCAGCAGTTCGGCGAGCCGGCCGGCCTTGGCCGCGTCGCCGATCATCACCGGGGCGATCGGGTGGTCGCCCGGCAGGATCTCGAAGCCGGCCTCGGTCATCCTGCCGCGGAACAGCGCCGTGTTGGCCGCCAGCCGCTCGCGCAGCTCGTTGGACTGCTCGACCAGGTCGAGCACCTTCAGCGAGGCCGCCGCGATCACCGGGGCGAGCGAGTTGGAGAACAGGTACGGGCGGGAGCGCTGGCGCAGCAGGGCGACGATCTCCCGGCGGGCGGCGACGTAGCCGCCGGAGGCGCCGCCGAGCGCCTTGCCGAGGGTGCCGGTGATGATGTCCACGCGGTCCATCACGCCGTGCAGTTCGGGGGTGCCGCGGCCGCCGGGGCCGACGAAGCCGACGGCGTGCGAGTCGTCGACCATGACCATGGCGCCGTAGCGGTCGGCCAGGTCGCAGATCTCGCGCAGCGGGGCGACGTAGCCGTCCATCGAGAACACGCCGTCGGTGACGATCAGGCGGCGGCGGGCGTCCTGGGTCTCCTTGAGCTGCTGCTCCAGGTCGGCCAGGTCGCGGTTGGCGTAGCGGTGGCGGCGGGCCTTGCTGAGCCGGATGCCGTCGATGATGCTCGCGTGGTTGAGCGCGTCGGAGATGACGGCGTCGCGGTCGTCGAGCAGGGTCTCGAAGACGCCGCCGTTGGCGTCGAAGCAGGAGGAGTACAGGATGGTGTCCTCCTGGCCCAGGAAGGCCGAGAGGCGGTCCTCCAGTGCCTTGTGGACGTCCTGGGTGCCGCAGATGAAGCGCACCGAGGCCATGCCGTAGCCCCAGCGGTCCAGCGCGTCCTTGGCGGCGGCGAGCACCTCGGGGTGGTCGGCCAGGCCGAGGTAGTTGTTGGCGCAGAAGTTCAGCACCTCACCGGGGCGGCCGCCGCCGGTGACGGTGACCGCGGCGCTCTGCGGGGTGCCGATGACCCGCTCGGGCTTGAAGAGCCCGGCCTCGCGGATCTCGTCGAGGGTGGTGGCGATGTCGGCGCGCACGTTGTCGAACACTGCGGACTCCTAACGAGGACGAACGGGGGGGCTCAGGCGGTCCAGTCGAGGATGATCTTGCCGCAGCGGCCGCCGGCGGCCTCGTCGAAGGCGGCCGCGAAGTCGTCGGCGGCGTACCGGCCGGTGATCACCGGGGCGAGGTCCAGCCCGCCCTCCAGCAGCACGGACATCGCGTACCAGGTCTCGAACATCTCGCGGCCGTAGATGCCCTTGATGGTGATCATCGAGGTGACGACCGAGGCCCAGTCGACCGGGAACTGCTCGGCGGGCAGGCCGAGCACGGCGATCTTCCCGCCGTGGGTCATGTTGGCGATCATCGACTGCATCGCCTCGGGGCGGCCGGACATCTCCAGGCCGACGTCGAAGCCCTCGCGCAGGCCGAGCTTCTGCTGGCCCTCCTCGATGGTGTGCTCGGCGACGTTCAGCGCCAGCGTGACGCCGACCTTCCGGGCCAGGTCGAGGCGGTACGGGGAGACGTCGGTGATCATCACGTTACGGGCGCCGGCGTGCTTGGCGACGGCGGCGGCCATGATGCCGATCGGGCCCGCGCCGGTGATCAGCACGTCCTCGCCGACCAGCGGGAAGGAGAGCGCGGTGTGGACGGCGTTGCCGAACGGGTCGAAGATCGCGGCCACGTCCAGGTCGACCGGCACCCGGTGCACCCAGACGTTGGAGGCGGGCAGGGCCACGTACTCGGCGAAGGCGCCGTCCCGGCCGACGCCGAGGCCGACCGTGTTGCGGCACAGGTGGCGGCGGCCGGCCTGGCAGTTGCGGCACTTGCCGCAGACCAGGTGGCCCTCGCCGCTGACCAGGTCGCCGACCGCGATGTCCGCGACGCCGGCACCGATCTCGGCGACCTCGCCGACGAACTCGTGGCCGAGCACCAGCGGGGTCGTGATGGTCTGCTGCGCCCAGCCGTCCCAGTTGCGGATGTGCAGGTCGGTGCCGCAGATGCCGGTCCGCAGCACCTTGATCAGCACCTCGCCGGGGCCGATCTCCGGCTTCGGGACGTCCACCAGCCAGAGCCCGGGCTCGGCCTTCTGCTTGACGAGTGCCTTCACGGGCGTCGGCTCCTGACGTGCGAGTGGGGCGGCCTTCGCGGGTGGGCAGGCCGAGTGGCCCCGGTGTGGCCGTTCCTGGCGGACGCGATCCGGGCAGGCAGAAATCTGCCTGGTGAGGGTGGGTTCGGTCCATCGAGGAATTCTTAAGGGCGGCCACAGCTGGGCTAAACGATCGTGCCCGAGCCGGGGCCGGGGACGGGTGCGGCGTGCCGGTGCTCACCTGTTCGGCCGAGCGCGAGCCCGCTTCCGCGACACCAACCCCCCAGTGGGCAGTGGTCCTTGACAGCACGAGAGGCGATATGCGCCAGCCGGCTGGGGCAGTCGGCTGACCGCCGGTCCGTTCGGGTCAGCCCTGCGGCGGTCGACGAGCGGGGCCGCACCGGCGGTGCTTACGGTGGCGGCGCTCCCCCGTCGGCCTCGTGGAGCAGCGCTCCGGGGCCGTCCGCCGCAGAGAGGCGCCTCGACCTATGACCACGCTCCGACGGCCACATCCGGCCGCGTCCCGTTCCACCCGCCGAGCGGCCTGCGCCGCCCTGGCGCTGACCGGCCTGCTCGCGACCGCGGCCTGCTCCGGCGGGTCACCGCCGAAGCAGGCCGGCGGCGCGGCCCTCACCGCCGAGCCCGCCGCGCTCAGCCCGTCCGCGTCGGGCTCCAGCGCCGGTTCGGGCGCCGCGAGCGGCTCGGCGAGCGGCTCGGCCGGCGCGGTGGTGCCGCTGACCCCCGACGTCGCCAACCAGCTGGACGCCGCGATCAAGCAGGTGCTGAACCAGACCTCCACCCCCGGCGTGATCGTCGGGATCACCACCCCCGACGGCAGCTACCAGCGGGCCTTCGGCCAGGCCGACAAGTCCGCCGGCACCCCGATGTCGCCCGACCTGAACATGCGGATCGGCAGCGAGACCAAGACCTTCACGGCGACCGGCGTGCTGCGGCTGGTCGACCAGGGCAAGGTGGGCCTGGACGACCCGGTCTCCAAGTACGTGGACGGCGTGCCCGGCGGCGACAAGATCACCATCCGCCAGCTCGCCGGGATGCGCAGCGGCCTGTTCCCGTACACCTCCGACCCGGACTTCGTGAACGCGCTGATCAGCGACCCGAACCGGGTGTTCACGCCCGACGAGCTGCTCGCCTACGGGTACAAGCACCCGGCGAACTTCCCGCCGGGCAGCAAGTTCCAGTACAGCAACAGCAACTACATCCTGCTCGGCAAGGTCATCGAGAAGGCCGGCGGGGAGCCCGTGGACCAGTTCCTCAAGGACCAGGTGTTCAGCCAGGCCGGACTGAACGGGACGGTCTTCCCGACCGACGCGACCTTCCCCGACCCGCACGCCCGCGGCTACACCGACCAGACGCCCAACGGCCAGACCACGGACGCCACCGACTGGAACCCGTCCTGGGCCTGGTCGGCCGGGGCGGTCATCTCCAACCTCACCGACCTGCAGAACTGGTCGAAGTCCCTGGCCACCGGCTCCCTGCTGAAGCAGGACACCCAGTCCCAGCGGTTGAAGACCCAGCCGACCGGGGACCCCGGCGTCGGCTACGGCCTCGGGCTGTTCAACAACAACGGGTGGATCGGGCACAACGGCTCGCTGCCCGGTTACGAGACCGTGGCGGTGTACCTGCCGCAGTCCCAGGCCACCCTGGTGGTGCTGCTCAACACCGATGTGCCGTACCGGGGTTCGGAGCCGTCCTCGCTGCTCGCGAAGGCGATCACGCAGATCGTCTCGCCGAAGAACGTCTACTCGATCCCGCCGGTGAACAACACGGCCTCGCCGTCGGCCTCGTCCTCGGGGTCCGCGTCGCCGTCACCCTCGCTCTCGCCCTCGGGGTCGGCCTCGTCCCCGGCCTCGTCCGGCGCCCCGGGGTCCCCCTCCGGCGCGCCGTCCACGGTCAACGCCTGAGCACCAGACCGACCGGGCGCCTGAGCGCCAGACCGCTTGAGGCCCGGCCCGGATCACCGGGCCGGGCCTCCGAGGTGTCGTCAACTGCCCAGCACGCGGGCCAGATCGTAGGAGACGGGCTCCTCCAGCTGCGCGTAGGTGCAGCTCTCCGGCGTGCGGTCCGGCCGCCAGCGGCGGAACTGCGCGGTGTGCCGGAAGCGGGTGCCCTCCATGTGGTCGTAGGCGACCTCGACCACCCGCTCGGGGCGCAGCGCGACCCAGGAGAGGTCCTTGCCGCCGGTCCACCGGCTGACCGCGCCCGGCAGCCGGCCCTCGGCGTGCGCCGCCTCGTCCGCCCAGCCGCCCCACGGGTGGCGGGAGAGGTCGGCCATCCGCAACGGGGCCAGTTCCTCGGCGAGTTCGCGGCGGCGGGCCATCGAGAACGCGGCGCAGACGCCGACGTGCTGGAGCCGGCCCTCGGCGTCGTTGATGCCCAGCAGCAGCGAGCCGACCACCGGGCCGCTCTTGTGCTCGCGGTAGCCGGCCACCACGCAGTCGGCGGTGCGCTCGTGCTTGATCTTGAACATGGTCCGCTCGCCCGGCCGGTACGGCTGGTCCAGCGGCTTGGCCACCACGCCGTCCAGCCCGGCGCCCTCGTACTCGGCGAACCAGGTCTGCGCCACGTCCCGGTCGGTGGAGGCGGGGGCGGTGAACACCGGGTCGCGGGCGGCGCCGAGCGCCGTCTCCAGGGCCGCGCGGCGCACCGACAGCCGCTCGTCCAGCAGCGCGACGTCACCGAGCGCGAGCAGGTCGAAGGCGATGAAGGAGGCGGGCGTCCGCTCCGCCAGCAGCCGCACCCGGCTCGCCGCGGGGTGGATGCGCTCCAGCAGTTCCTCGAACCGCAGCCGGCCGTCCCGGGCGATCACCACCTCGCCGTCCAGCACGCAGCGCGGCGGCAGCTCCCGCCGCAGCGCGGCGACCAGCTCGGGGAAGTACCTGGTCAGCGGTTTGCCGGTGCGGCTGCCGAGCTCCACCTCGTCGCCGTCGCGGAACACGATCGTCCGGAAGCCGTCCCACTTGGCCTCGTACTGCATCCCCGGCGGGATCTTCGCCACCGACTTGGCGAGCATCGGCGCCACCGGCGGCATCACGGGCAGGTCCATGGCTCCGATCCTCGCGCGCACGGCCGGAAGGCGCGCGGCGAAAGGGCACACGGCGAAGAGGGCCCACCGCGGAAAGGGCCCACGGCGAAAAGACGCGCGCGGGGCACGGCGCCCTTAGCGTGAGGGGCATGGGCTCAGCCGTGGAACTGGATGTCGCCGGGCGCAGCGTCCGGCTGTCGAACCCGGACAAGGTGTACTACCCCGAGCGCGGCTTCACCAAGCTGGACGTCGCGCAGTACTACCTGGCCGTCGCCGACGGGGTGCTGCGCGGACTGCGCGACCGGCCCACCACCCTGCAGCGCTTCCCGGACGGCGTGGACGGCGAGTTCTTCTACCAGAAACGCGCCCCCAAGGGCCTGCCGGACTGGCTGCCCACCGCCCGGATCAGTTTCCCCAGCGGCCGCTCCGCCGACGAGATCTGCCCCACCGAGCCGGCCGCCGTGCTGTGGGCCGCCAACCTGGGCTGCCTCACCTTCCACCCCTGGCCGGTCCGCCGCTCCGACACCGAGCACGTCGACGAGCTGCGCATCGACCTCGACCCGCAGCCCGGCACCGACTTCCACGACGCCGTCCGCGCCGCCCACGAACTGCGCGCCCTGCTGGAGGAGTACGGGCTGCGCGGCTGGCCCAAGTCCTCCGGCGGGCGCGGCCTGCACGTGTACGTCCCGCTGGTGCCCGAGTGGACCTTCACCGACGGCCGGCACGCCGTGATCGCCCTCGGCCGGGTCCTGGAGCAGCGGATGCCCGGGCAGGTCACCACCGCCTGGTGGAAGGAGGAGCGCGGCGAGCGGATCTTCGTCGACTACAACCAGATGGCCCGCGACCGCACCATCGCCTCCGCCTACTCCCTGCGCGCCCGCCCGCGCGCCACCGCCTCGACCCCGCTGCGCTGGGAGGAGCTCGACGACGCCTCCCCCGAGGACTTCGACCTGCGCACCGTCCCCGCCCGCTTCGCCGAACTCGGCGACCTGAACGCCGAGATGGACGATCGGGCGTACCGCCTGGACGGCCTGCTGGAGCTGTACGACAAGCAGCTGCGCGACGAGGGCCTCGGAGAGCTCCCGTACCCGCCCGACCACCCCAAGGCGGCCGGCGAGCCGACCAGGGTGCAGCCCAGCCGGGCCCGGAAACCCTAGGCGCTCACACCCCCGTCATGGCCAGCACGAACCAGAAGACGCCGCCCAGCACCATCAGGGTGAACAGCAGGACGCCCACGACCGCGCCGGAGAGCAGCAGCCCCCGGCCGACGCGCCGCGCGCGCAGGCCGACGCCGGTCAGCAGCACGCCCGCCACACCCGGTGCCAGGGCCAGCGCCAGCAGCATCACCGTCCGCGCCACCTCGGCGTCCGACACCAGGTGGCACTCGTCGCCCTCGCACACCGCCCAGACGCCCTCGCCGACCGGCGCGCCCGCCCGCATCCTGGCGTGCTCGTGCGCCGGGCCGCCGCCGTCCGGGCGGAACACGCCCCGGCAGTCCGAAGGAGGCGGGCCGTCCCCGTTCGCCGGGATCAGACACCGCTCCGCGCGGAACGTCCCGGGCGCCCCCACCAGCCCGGCCGCCTGCCCGAACTGCCGCACCGGCCCGCCCACCAGCCATCCTGCCAGCAGCACCAACAGCACCCCGGCCGCCACCGGCCCCCACCGCCGCACCGCCACCCCCATCGGCTCACCCCCGCTGGGGTGACGCCACCGACGGCCGGACGGTTGCACGGGCGGCCTGGCGGGCGGCCCTCCCGGCCCAGGTGTCAGCCGACCCGGGCGCCCTCCGGCGCCAGCTCGGCGATGATCCGGACCGCCTCCGCGAGCTGCGCGTCCGTCAGGTCCCCGCGCGCGGTGAGCCGCAGCCGGGACACCCCGTCCGGGACGGACGGCGGGCGGAAGCAGCCGACGGCGAGCCCGGCCCGCCGGCAGTCGGCGGCCCAGGCGACGGCGGCCTCCGCGCCCGGGGCGCGCACCGACACCACGGCCGCGTCCGGCTCGCAGGCCCGGAGCCCGGCGGCGGTCAGCCGGGCCGCGAGGCCGCGGGCCACCTCGCGGGTGCGGTCGGCGCGGTGCGGCTCGGCGCGCAGCAGGCGCAGGGCGGCGAGGGCGGCGGCGACGGCGGCCGGGGCGAGGCCGGTGTCGAAGATGAAGGTGCGGGCGGTCTCGGTGAGGTGGCGGATCACCCGGCGCGGCCCGAGCACGGCGCCGCCCTGCGAGCCGAGCGACTTGGAGAGCGTGACGGTGGCGACGGTGTCCGGCTGCCCGGCGAGCCCGGCCGCCGCGAGCGCCCCGGCGCCGCCGGGGCCGAGGACGCCCAGCCCGTGCGCGTCGTCGACCAGCAGCGCGGCGCCGTGCGCCCGGGCGGCGGCGGACAGCCCGGCCAGCGGGGCGGCGTCGCCGTCCACCGAGAACACCGAGTCGCTGACCACCAGCGCCCGCCGCTGCGTCCGGCGCTCCAGCGCCTCCCGGACGGCCTGCGGGTCGCTGTGCGGGGCCCGGTGGACGTCCGCGCGGGCGAGCCGGCAGCCGTCGATCAGCGAGGCGTGGTTGTAGGCGTCCGACACGATCAGCGTGTCCGGGTCGGTGAGCGCGGTCAGCGCGGCCAGGTTGGCGGTGTAGCCGGAGGAGAACACCAGCGCCGCCTCCACCCCGCAGAACGCGGCGAGCTCCTCCTCCAGTTCGGTGTGCAGCGCGGTCGTCCCGGTCACCAGCCGCGACCCGGTCGACCCCCCGCCCCACCGCAGCGCCGCCTCGGCGGCCGCCTGCGTCACCGCCGGGTGCCTGGTCAGCCCCAGGTAGTCGTTCCCGGCCAGGTCGAGCACCGGGTCCTGCGCCGCGCGGCTGCGCAGCCGACGCGTCAGCCCGGCCTCGGCCCGCAGCTCGGCGGCCTCGTCGAGCCAGTCGAAGACGGCCGCCGGGGCGAGGTCGGTGGTGTGCGTTGCGGACGCGAGCGGTTGGACCATGCCCGGCACTCTGGCACGGCGCCGCCGCCGCGATCAATGGGCGGCCGCGCACGGCTTCGCGGCCGCCGGTGCAGCGATCCGGACAGTCCCGGGGCGGGTGCCGGCGGAGGGCGGGCTTTGCCCGGGGTGGCGGCGAGCAGGCAAGATAGCCGGGTGACCCTCCTTGATCTGATGCCGAAGCCCGCCACGCCCGATGCGCTGTACGAGACCTTCGCCGCGTGGGCGGAGGAGCGCGGGATCACGCTGTACCCGGCGCAGGAGGAGGCGCTGATCGAGCTGGTGTCGGGGAACAACGTCATCCTGGCGACGCCGACCGGGTCGGGTAAGAGCCTGGTGGCGGCCGGGGCGCACTTCGCGGCGCTGGCGGAGGGGAAGCGGACGTTCTACACGGCGCCGATCAAGGCGCTGGTGTCGGAGAAGTTCTTCGACCTGGTCAAGATGTTCGGCACCGAGCAGGTCGGCATGATGACCGGCGACGCGAGCGTGAACCCGACCGCGCCGATCATCTGCTGCACGGCCGAGGTGCTGGCGCAGATCGCGCTGCGCGACGGGCTCCGGGCGGACGTCGGCCAGGTGGTCATGGACGAGTTCCACTTCTACGCGGAGCCGGACCGCGGCTGGGCCTGGCAGATCCCGCTGCTGGAGCTGCCGCAGGCGCAGTTCCTGCTGATGTCGGCGACGCTCGGCGACGTGCGCCGCTTCGAGGAGGACCTGACCCGCCGGACGGGCCGCCCGACGACGGTAGTGCGCAACACGACCCGCCCGGTGCCGCTGTTCTACGAGTACCGCCGCACCACGATGCACGACACCCTGGAGGAACTGCTGCAGACCGGCCAGGCGCCGGTCTACGTGGTGCACTTCACGCAGAAGGAGGCGGTGGACCGGGCGCAGTCGCTGATGAGCATCAACATGTGCTCGAAGGCGGAGAAGGACGCCATCGCCGACCTGATCGGCGGCTTCCGCTTCACCACCAAGTTCGGCCGCAACCTGTCCCGATTCGTGCGCCACGGCATCGGCGTGCACCACGCGGGCATGCTGCCGAAGTACCGCCGGCTGGTCGAACGCCTGGCCCAGGCGGGCCTGTTGAAGGTGATCTGCGGGACGGACACGCTGGGCGTCGGGGTGAACGTGCCGATCCGTACGGTGCTGTTCACGGCGCTGTCCAAGTACGACGGCAACCGGGTGCGGATCCTGCGCGCCCGCGAGTTCCACCAGATCGCCGGGCGGGCCGGCCGGGCCGGGTTCGACACCGTCGGACAGGTGGTGGCGCAGGCGCCCGAGCACGTGATCGAGAACGACAAGGCGATCGCCAAGGCCGGGGACGACCCGAAGAAGAAGCGCAAGGTGGTGCGCAAGAAGGCGCCGGAGGGCTTCGTCGGCTGGACCGAGGAGACCTTCGACAAGCTGATCGGCGCCGACCCGGAGCCGCTGGTCTCCCGCTTCAAGGTGAGCCACGCGATGCTGCTGTCGGTGATCGGCCGCCCCGGCAACGCCTTCGAGGCGATGCGCAAGCTCCTCACCGACAACCACGAGGACCGCGCGGCGCAGCGCCGGCACATCCGCACCGCGATCGCGATCTACCGCTCCCTGCTGCAGGGCGGCGTGGTCGAGCGGTTGCCGGAGCCGGACGCCGAGGGCCGGATCGTGCGCCTCACGCTCGACCTCCAGGAGAACTTCGCGCTCAACCAGCCGCTCTCCACCTTCGCCCTGGCCTCCTTCGAGCTCCTCGACCCGACCTCGCCCTCGTACGCGCTGGACGTGATCTCGGTGGTCGAGGCGACCCTCGACGACCCGCGCCAGATCCTCGCCGCGCAGCAGAACAAGGCGCGCGGCGAGGCCATCGGCGAGATGAAGCGCGACGGGATCGAGTACGAGGAGCGGATGGAGCGGCTCCAGGAGATCACCTACCCGAAGCCGCTGGAGGAACTGCTCACCCACGCGTACGAGGTGTACCGCCGGGCGCACCCGTGGATCGGCGACCACGAGCTGAGGCCGAAGTCGGTGGTCCGCGACCTGTACGAGCGGGCGATGACCTTCTCGGACTACGTCGGCTTCTACGAGCTGGCGCGCACCGAGGGCATCGTACTGCGCTACCTGGCGAGCGCGTACAAGGCGCTGGAGCAGACCGTCCCCGAGGACGTGAAGACCGACGACCTGAAGGACGTCATCGCCTGGCTCGGCGAGCTGGTCCGCCAGGTCGACTCCAGCCTGCTGGACGAGTGGGAGCAGCTGGCCAACCCGACGGACCCGCAGGCCCCCGAGGTGACGCTGGACGACAAGCCGGCACCGGTGACGGCGAACGCACGGGCGTTCCGGGTGCTGGTGCGCAACGAGTTGTTCCGCCGGGTCGAGCTGTGCGCGCTGGAGCACTACGAGGAGCTCGCCGAGCTGGACGGCTCGTACGGCTGGGACGCGGACCGCTGGGCGGACGCCATGGACGGGTACTGGGAGGAGTACGACGACCTCGGCACCGGCCCGAACGCGCGCGGCCCCAAGATGCTGATCATCGAGGAGGAGGACTCCGCCTGGAAGGTCCGGCAGATCTTCGACGACCCGGAGGGCGACCACGACTGGGGCATCAGCGCCGAGGTCGACCTGTACGGCTCGGACGAGGAGGGCCGGGCGGTGCTGCGGGTCACCGCGGTGGACCGGCTGGGCGGCTGACGGACCGTCAACCCCGGCTTCGAAGTCGCCGGCCCCCGGAGCGGGGGGGGGCCGGCGAGGCGTCACATCCAGACGAACGGCGCGCCCGCCGCGTAGGAGAGCGCGCGGGTCGCCTCCTCCAGGGTCTGCTCGGCGCTGGGCGCCGGGCCCGACGATGTCGCGGCCGGGGTGGACGGGGCGCCGGGGCCGGGCGTGCGGGCCTCGCTGAGCCGGGAGCCGGTCACCGTCACGTAGTGCCCGACCGCCTCGACCCGCGGCTCGGCCGACTTGGGCGCGCCGGACGACGGCGAGGGGGCGGTGTTGGCGTCCGGAAGGATGAAGGCGAGTGCGCCGGGCTTGCCGCGCAGGGTGTCGGCGGCCCGGGTGGCGGCGGCCTGGTCGCCGAAGCGCAGGACGGTGACGCTGCTGAGCACCGGGCGGTCGACGCCGGAGAAGCTGACGATCAGGTAGGCATGGCAGCCGCTGTCCCGGAACAGCTCCTGGGTGCGGTCCTGCAGGACCTCGGCGCAGTTCTCGCCCTGCCGGATGGCGCCACGCCGGGCCTTGTACCCGGCGGCCTCGACCGGCCGCTGGGCGGGGAAGAGGCTGTCGGCATTGAGGCCCTCGGAGTCGGTGTGCGGCGGCGGGGTGCCGACCACCGGGGGCGTCCTGGCCGCATCCTTGGTGGACGGGCCGAGCCCGGGTATGTAGTCGCCGGGCATCGGGCGGGTGATGATCCATCCGCCGGCGGCCACCACTCCCACCACGACGACCCAGCCCACCGCCCGGCGGGCCGTCAACCGCCTGCCCCTGCCGCCGCCCCGACCACCGATCAGGTCCGTGCCCGCGCCGGCGGGGGCCCCGCCGGTCCGCCGCACTGCCTGGCCGTTCTGGCCCTCTCCCGGAGTCGGGGTGCGCTCCCCCTGCGTGGTCATGGCGCAGATTCTAAGCAACCGTCGGGTGGCGTGGATCACTGGGTGGGCGGTTGCCGGTCACCGCCGCGCGCGGGCGTCCGCGACCGTCCGGCACGCGTACCGACGACCGCCCCGCGCCGGCCTCCCCGGCCCTTCGCCGCGACCACCGCCTACCGGCCGGTAACCTCCGATTCGTACCGGCGTCAAGCTCGTGACCAGCGGCGACACCGTGAGCTTCGACACTGTGGCAAGTGGCACATCCTTCCGCCGATCTTCTGGCGGGTTCCCTCTGGCGCCATTCGAGCGCCACCAGGCAGGATCGGCCCCATGGATCTGCTCGATACCCTCACCGCCAAGGGCCTGCGCGGCGAAGTCCCGACCCGCGAGGAGGCGCTGGCCGTCCTCGCCACCACCGACGACGAGCTGCTGGACGTCGTCGCCGCGGCCGGCAAGGTCCGCCGGAGGTGGTTCGGCCGGCGCGTGAAGCTCAACTACCTGGTGAACCTCAAGAGCGGGCTCTGCCCGGAGGACTGCAACTACTGCTCGCAGCGGCTGGGCTCCAAGGCCGAGATCCTCAAGTACACCTGGCTCAAGCCCGACCAGGCCGCCGAGGCGGCCCGGGCCGGGGTGGCCGGCGGCGCCAAGCGGGTCTGCCTGGTCGCCAGCGGCCGCGGCCCGACGGACCGTGACATCGACCGGGTCACCGACACCATGGCCGCCATCCAGGAGGCCGACCCCGAGGTCGAGATCTGCGTCTGCCTCGGCCTGCTCTCCGACAACCAGGCGGAGCGGCTGAAGGCGGCCGGCGCCGACGCCTACAACCACAACCTCAACACCTCCGAGAACACCTACGGCGACATCACCACCACCCACACCTACGCGGACCGGGTGGACACCGTGAAGAAGGCGCACGGCGCGGGCCTGTCCGCCTGCTCCGGCCTGATCGCCGGCATGGGCGAGAGCGACGAGGACCTGGTCGACGTGGTGTTCGCGCTGCGCGAGCTCGGCTCGGACTCCGTCCCGGTCAACTTCCTGATCCCGTTCGAGGGCACGCCGCTCGCCAAGGAGTGGAACCTCACCCCGCAGCGCTGCCTGCGCATCCTGGCGATGGTCCGCTTCGTCAACCCGGACACCGAGGTGCGGATCGCCGGCGGCCGCGAGGTGCACCTGCGCTCGATGCAGCCGCTCGGCCTGCACCTCGCCAACTCCATCTTCCTCGGTGACTACCTGACCAGCGAAGGCCAGGCCGGGCAGACCGACCTCGACATGATCAAGGACGCCGGGTTCGAGGTCGAGGGCGCCGGCGAGGCCACCCTGCCCCGCCACCGCGCGGACGTCGCGGCGGCCTCCTCCGCCGCGTCGGCTTGCGGCACCGCCGCGTCGGCCTGCGGCAGCGGCGGCGGCTGCGGCCCGTGCGGCGGGCACGCGCACGCCCCGGCCTCGGAGGACACCCCTGCGTCGGCCGCGGAGGACACCGACGCCTCGGACGGGGAGCTGCGCAGCGACCTCGTCAAGGTCCGGCTGCGCGGCGCCGGCACCGAACTCGCGCCCAATGCCTGATAGTTCTGGAGACTGACGCATCATGCCCCAGCTGTCCGCGGACACGCTGCTCGCCCTCGACCGCGCCCACGTCTGGCACCCGTACGGGCCGATGCCCGGCACCGCCACCCCGTACGTGGTCGAATCCGCCTCGGGGGTCCGGCTGCGCCTCGCCGAGCCCGTCGCGGACGGGCGGCGCGAGCTCGTCGACGGGATGTCGTCCTGGTGGGCGGCCATCCACGGCTACCGGCACCCGGTGCTGGACGAGGCCGTGCGCGAGCAGCTGGGGCGGATGAGCCACGTCATGTTCGGCGGGCTCACCCACGAGCCCGCCGTCCGACTGGCTGCGACACTGGTCGAGATCACGCCCGAACCGCTACAACACGTCTTCCTCGCCGACTCGGGCTCGGTGGCCGTCGAGGTCGCGATGAAGATGTGCCTCCAGTACTGGCAGTCCACCGGCCGCCCGGCCAAGCGCCGGCTGCTGACCTGGCGCGGCGGGTACCACGGCGACACCTTCCACCCGATGTCCGTCTGCGATCCGGACGGCGGCATGCACCACCTGTGGGGCGGGGTGCTGCCCGGGCAGCTGTTCGCCCCGCAGCCGCCGGCCGGGTTCGACGCCCCGCTCGACGCCGGGTACGCGGCCGAGTTCGAGGAGTTGATGGCCCGGCACGCCGACGAGCTGGCCGCCGTCATCGTCGAACCGGTGGTGCAGGGCGCCGGCGGGATGCAGTTCCACTCCCCCGCCTACCTGCGGATGCTGCGCGAACTCTGCGACCGGTACGGGGTGCTGCTCGTCTTCGACGAGATCGCCACCGGATTCGGCCGCAGCGGCGCGCTGTTCGCCGCCGACCACGCGGGCGTCTCGCCGGACGTGATGTGCCTGGGCAAGGCGCTCACCGGCGGCTACCTGACCCTCGCCGCCGCGCTGTGCACCGGCGAGATCGCCGACGGCATCAGCCGCGGCGAGATGCCGGTGCTCGCGCACGGGCCGACCTTCATGGGCAACCCGCTGGCCTGCGCGGCCGCCAACGCCTCGCTGGAGCTGCTGCTGGGCCAGGACTGGACGGTCGGGGTCAAGCGCATCGAGGCCGGACTGGCCGACGGGCTCGCGACCGCCGCCGACCTCCCGGGCGTCCGGGACGTCCGGGTCCAGGGCGCCATCGGCGTCGTCCAGTTGGACCACCCGGTGAACGTCCCGGCGGCCACCGAGGCGGCCGCCCGGGCCGGCGTCTGGCTGCGGCCCTTCCGGGACCTGATCTACACCATGCCCCCCTACGTGACGGAGGACGAGGACGTGGCACGCATCGCCGACGCCGTGACCGCTGCGGCGGTGGCCGGATGAGCGCCCGCATCCTGTTCGTGACGGGCACCAACACGGACGTCGGCAAGACCGTCGCCACCGCAGCCCTCGCCTCGACGGCGCTGCGCGGCGGGCAGAAGGTCGCCGTGCTCAAGCCCGGGCAGACCGGCGTCGCGCCGGGCGAGCCCGGGGACGCGGCCGAAGTCCGGCGCCTGGCAGGCGATCTGACGATCCGCGAACTCGTCCGCTACCCGGAGCCGCTGGCGCCCGACACCGCCGCCCGGCGGGCCGGGATGCCCTTCCTCTCCCCCGCCGAGGTAGCCACCGCCGTCGCCGAACTGGCCGCCGCGCACGACCTGGTCCTGGTCGAGGGCGCGGGCGGGCTGCTCGTCCGCTACGACGACGAGGGCCGCACCCTCGCCGACCAGGCCCGGGCCGTCCTGGACGCCGGGCTGCCGGCCGAGGTCCTGCTCGTCGCCTCCGCCGGGCTGGGCACGCTGAACATCGTCGCGCTCTCGGCGGAGGCCCTGACTTCGCGTCAACTCCCCCTCGCGGGCGTGGTCGTCGGCTCCTGGCCCTCCTCCCCCGGGCTCGCCGAACGGTGCAACCTCGCCGACCTGCCGCGCTCGGCCGGCGCCCCGCTGCTCGGCGCCCTGCCGGAACGCGCCGCAGCCGCCGCGGACTTCGCCGCCCTCGCGCTCGCCTCGCTGGCCCCGGAGCTGGGCGGCAGCTGGGACGCGAAGCACTTCGCGCACACCCATCGGCCCGAACAGGCCCCGCTTCGCTCGAAGGGGTGATTCCGGCGCCCGAACCCTGGGTTCGGACGCTACGGGCTCAATACCGTTCCTCCCATGACAGACGGGATGACGGTAGACGAGTCTCTTCGGGCCCTGGCCGCCCTGGAGGCTGCGTGGAAGGACGACGACGAGGCGCTGTCCGCCCTCGCCGCGGGCGGTGCGGACGAGCGGTCGCTCCCGGCGCTGGTCGCCGCGTACGGCGAGCACGCGATGGACACCCTGATGGCCCTGGCCTTCGGCCTGCGGTCCACCATGAGCGACGAGGAGATCGCCGAACTCTCCGACGCGGTGAGCTCCAACATCGGCGCCCGGATGAGCGCCCTGCTCACCCAGGCCCTGAAGACCTGGGGCGCCCTCGCGCCCCCGGACGACCTGGCGGTGACCAAGGCCATCGCCCGCGCGGTGATCGACTCCATGCGCGCCGTGACCGAGGACCCGAGCCAGACCGAGGTCCTCCCCCTGCTGGCCACCTTCCGCACCTACGCCCTCAACGGCGCCTGACACCGGAACCTCGGCGCGGGCTTCGAGACCTCTCGAAGCCCGCGCCGTCATGTCTGCACCCTCATCCACCCTGCGGCAAGCGCGAATCCCCCCGTCGAGGAGGCGAAGAGGATAAGGACGAACACCAAGGCACTCGCCTCCGTGGGAACACGCTCAGGAATCGCGAGGAAAACCACACCCGCGAGCGCGAAGCTCCCGATGGCGATGGCGCCGGAGGCGATTACGGTCGCATTCCCCTGCGGAGGACGACGACCAGTCGCTCGATGACGTCCGGCCGGGCGGCTCCGAGGTCGATCAGGATGACTCCGGTGGCTTTGGCCGAGCGCCAGTCGATGCCGAGGGAGGGCAGTTTGACCTCGGCGGCGCTCAGGACGGCCTGGAGGTCGTCGAGGATGTCGGCCGCGGCGCGACGGTCCTCGGCCGTGACCTTGTCGATCATGCTGCTCATGGGGCATCGCACTCTTCGCTGTTCGTGATCCAACGCGCTTCGGTGTCCCACTCCACGCCACCTCCGACGGGCCGGAGGAAGGCCAGCCCGTGCTGCCACCCCATGAAGACGGCCCAGCACCCGGAGCGGACGTCGTAGACCCGCTCGCCGACAACGGCCGGCCGGTAGGGCTCGGACGGGCGAAGCCCTCCCGGCGACCATGCCGTTCACGCTGCTGACCAGCACGGACAAGAAGTGGATGGCCTACCTCGAAACCATCCAACGGGGCTACGTCGAGCGCGAGGACGAGGACAAGATCCGTTCCCTCGCAAGGACTTACCATTGGCTCCAGGCCCAAGCCCTCTCATGCGAGGACTCGTTGGCCCTCATCCACGCCCGTCTCAAGGAGTTCCACGCCATGTTCCCCATCGCGACGGTCAAGCCCACCTCCTGGCTGAAGTCCTCGTATAGCAACGGTGGCGGCGAATGCGTCGAGGTCGCACCCGGACTCCCCGGCATCCTCCCCGTCCGCGACAGCAAGGACCCCGAGGGCCCTCAGCTCGCCTTCGGCGCCGACGCCTGGCGGTCCTTCGTCACCGGAGTCAAGTCCGGCGACTTCGGCACCGTCTGAGATCCAGGCCGCCGGGTGGCGTTGTCGTTGCGCAGGTGGAAGGCCCGGCCGCCGGGCCGGCCGGTTCCGCGAGGTGTCTACCCCTTCTCTTCGAACTCTGCTCGATATACCGTACATAACGCTTGTTACGTACCGGGCAGGTCAGCGTAGCGAAGCACCTTGCATCCACCACCCTCACCTGGAGAGTCTGCTGTGACCGAACCCGCCGAGACCATCAAGTACCGCAAGAACGGCCTCACCCGCGGCGTCACGGACGAGCTCGCCGAGAACATGAAGCAGGGCTGGGCCGACACCGAGCGCCTCGCCCTGGAGCCGATCCCGCAGGCTGCGCACACCGCCCGCCGCCGCGCCGAGCTGTCCGCGGCCTTCCCCGGCGAGCTGCTGGTGATCCCGTCCGGCAACCCGAAGGTGCGGGCCAACGACACCGACTACCCGTTCCGCCCGTCCTCCGACTACGTCTACCTGACCGGCGACCAGTCCCAGGACGCCGTGCTGGTCCTGGAACCGACCGGCGACGCCGGCCACCGGGCCGCCGTCTACCTGCGCGACCGCTCCCGGACCGACAACGGCGAATTCTGGCTGGACAACCACGGCGAGCTGTGGGACGGCCGCCGCAACAGCCTGACCGAGAGCGAGCGCCTGCTCGGCCTGCCCTGCCGGGACGTCCGCACCGTCCACGCCGATCTGCGCGCGGCCACCGGCCCGGTGCGCGTGCTGCGCCGCCACGACGCGGGCGTGGAGCAGTCCCTCCAGGGCCGGGCCGTCGCCGAGCGGGACGCGGAGTTCGAGGTCTTCCTGTCCGGCCAGCGCCTGGTCAAGGACGAGTTCGAGATCGCCGAGCTGCGCTTCGCCTGCGAGGCCACCGCCCGCGGCTTCGAGGACGTGGTGCGCATCCTCGGCACCGACACCGAGACCCCCGAGCGGCTGATCGAGGGCACCTTCTTCGTCCGGGCCCGGATCGAGGGCAACGACATCGGCTACGGCAGCATCGCCGCGGCCGGCCCGCACGCCACCACCCTGCACTGGGTGCGCAACAACGGCCACGCCAAGCCCGGCGACCTCCTGCTACTCGACGCCGGCGTGGAGACCAACCGCCTGTACACCGCCGACGTCACCCGCACCCTCCCGGTCAGCGGCCGCTTCACCGACCTGCAACGCAAGGTCTACGACGCGGTGTTCGCAGCACAGGAGGCCGGCATCGCCGCGGTGAAGCCCGGCGCCGACTTCCGCGACTTCCACCACGCCGCCCAGCGCGAGCTCGCCGAACACCTCACCTCCTGGGGCCTGTTCGGCGACCTCACCGCCGACAAGGTGTACGAGCTGGGCCTGCACCGCCGCTTCACCCTGGCCGGCACCGGCCACATGCTCGGCATCGACGTCCACGACTGCGCCCACTCGCGCACCGAGGAGCACGTCGACGGCCCGCTGAAGCCGGGCATGGTGCTCACCGTCGAGCCGGGCATCTACTTCCAGCAGAACGACCTGACGGTGCCCGAGGAGTACCGCGGCACCGGCGTCCGGATCGAGGACGACATCCTGGTCACCGAGGACGGCAACGAGAACCTCTCGGCCGGCCTCCCCCGCACCTCCACCGAGGTCGAGGCCTGGCTCGCCGAACTGCGAGGCTGAGCCCCCGGAACGACAGCTGCGGCACCCGGGAACGCCCGGGTGCCGCACGTCGCAGTGCCGCGTGCAGAGCGTGAGGCGTCAGAGTGTCGGCAGCGGTTCGTCGAGCCCCGGCTCGCGCCCCTCGGTCAACCAGAAGACGTAGCCCCGCAGGTAGTCCTCCAGTCCGTCGTCCAGGTACGCCGCGTACCCGCGCAACGCCTCGGGGTCGTTGCGCCCGTCGGTGTCGGCCAGTTCGGCGGCGATCCACTCCCGGACGGCGTCCCGCCCGTGCCACCACGCCCGGACGGTCTCCGGCGTCCAGTAGTCGTCGCCGTCGCAGTTGAAGCCGCCGATCGGCTCCATCTGGGCGACCCCGACGAGGGCCGCCAGCTCCCGGAGTCCGCCCGGCTGGCGGTAGACGAACTCGCAGTGCTCCTCGCCGGAGAGGACGTGCGCGGGCAGGTAGAACGGCCCGTTGAGGCCGGTGTCCGTCATACCGGCGTAGAACGGTCCGGGCACGCCCAGCCGGCTCCGGTCCTCCCAGCGCCCGTCACCGACCCCGCCGCCGGAGAGCCGGACGGCCGACAGCGGGTCCCAGTAGGCGACTTCGTCCCAGGGCCCGTCGGCGGGGTAGTTCAGCAGGTCGCCGTGGAACCGCTCCAGCGACCTCTGGAGCCCGTCCTGGAAGGCCTCCTCGCCGTGGTCCGGCCGACGGAACCACCGCCTCGGCATTCGCATACGTCCCACGGTATCCGGCCGTCACGCGCCCTCCCGCCGCCGGGGCATGTCCCGGCGGGCTGAGGCTACTTCAGCTTCCCCAGCGCCGTCCCCACCCGCTGGACGGCGTCCACGGACGGGGGCGGGATCAGGCGGTCAGCGGCTTGACCCAGCGGCTCCACTGCGGTTCGGGACGGTATCCGGCGGCCGCCCAGGTGCGGTGGCCGAGGGCGTTGTCGTCCAGCACCATGGCGTCCGCGCGTCGGCCGCCGAGCGCGGCGAAGCGCTCCTCGGCTGCGGCGAGCAGGGCGGCGCCGATGCCCCGGCGGCGGTGGTCGGGGTCGACGGCGAGCCGGTAGAGGTGACAGCGCCAGCCGTCCCAGCCGGCGATCACGGTGCCGAGGACGGCGGCCGGGTCGCCCGCCGGGGTGGCGACGATCAGGCACTCCGGATCCCGGGCGAGCAGCGCGGCCACGCCCGGGGCGTCGTCCGTGATGCTGGCGCCCTTCGCCGCCCGGGCCCAGAGGGCGAGCAGGGCGGGGATGTCGTCGGGGGTGGCGGTGCGCAGGGCGATCCCGTCGGGGGCAGCGGTGCGCGGGGCGGTCTCGTCGGTCATGGCGGCCTGTCTAGCAGGCGGTTCCGCCCGGCGGCCGGGAATTCCGCAGCCTGGACGGACGGGCCGTCAGCCCAGCCGCCACACCGTGGTGGTCTTGACGGCGGTGTCCTCCAGGTCGGCGACGACCGGCACCTGGTAGGCGGCGAGCGCGGTGAACCGCTCCCGGGGCAGGTAGGCCCGGCCGGGGTCGCCGACGATGACGGTGGCGCCGCGCGCGGCGGCCCGTTCCAGGAAGGGCAGGAAACGGGCGGCCATGGCCCGTTCGTAGAAGACGTCGCCGGCGAGCACCACGTCGGCCGGGGCGCCGTCGCCGTCCACCAGGTCCACCAGCGCGGCCTCCACGCGCACGCCGTTGGCCTCGGCGTTGAGGCCGATGGCGGCCACCGCGTAGGCGTCGATCTCGGCGGCACGCACGGACGCGGCGCCGCTCAGCGCGGCCGCGACGCTGACCACCCCGCCCCCGGCGGCCACGTCGAGCACCGCCCGCCCGGCCACCAGCTCGGGGTGGTCCAGCACGTGGCGGGCGACGGCCACCCCGCCCGCCCAGGCGAACGCCCAGAACGGCGGCGGCAGTCCGACCTCCCCCCGCGCCCGCTCGGTGGTCTCCCACAGGGTGATCGCGTCCTCGGCCATGTGCAGGCCGACCTCGGGGACGAACGGGACGGGCTTCAGCTCAGTCTCGCGCCGGATGAAGGCGAGGTCGGCCTCCGACGGATCGGCCTCCGACTGGTGGGTCTCCGACTGGTGGGTCTCCGGCTGATCGGTCTCCGGCTTGAGAGTGCGCAGCTCACTCGGCATCTCCGCAGCATAGGGCCCGCACGGGGGTGCTCACGCCCGCCGCAGCTACTGGAGGCCGGCCGCGGAACAGGCGGCGGCGTAGTCCGGCGTGCAGATCTGGGCGACGGTGAAGAGGCCGTCGGCGACCACGGTGGCCTTGATGTTGTCCTTGGTGAGCGCGACCGGGGCGATCAGGCCGGCCGGCACCTTGTCGCTGCTGCCGCTGGTCACCGTGGTCGGCACGAGGGCACCGCCGATTTCCTGGCCGTAGGCCAGGTCGACGGCCAGTTGCGCGGCCACGTCGGCCTCCGACTTGAAGGGCTTGTAGACCGACATGGCCTGGGCGCCCGCCAGGATCCTTTGCACGCCGTCGAGTTGGAAGTCCTGGCCGGTCAGCGGGACACTCCGGCCCGACACCTCGGAACCGGACGCGCTGGAGTCGACCGCGCTGGGTGCGGCAGCGTTCGGATCAGCCGTGTTGGGGTCGGCCGCGTTCGGGTCAGCCGTGTTGGGGTCGGCCGCGTTGGGATCGGTGGGCGAGCCGTTGGTCGTGATCGTCTCGCCGCCGTCCGCCGTGCCGTCCACCGCCGCCGCGGCCTGGCCCCGCAGTTCGACGACCTTGCGGTTGTCGAAGGACACGTAGGCGTCGACCGGCCCCTGGGCGAGGCGGTCGTAGGCGACCACCTTGACGCCCGCGTCGTGCGCCTTCTGGATCGACGCCTGGATCGACTTGGCGTCCACCGCGTCCAGGATCAGCACCTTGGCGCCCTTCTTCACGGCGGCGTCGATCTGGGTCTGCTGGACGGCGGCGTCCTGGCCGGCGTCGTAGTAGTCGATCTGCGCGTCCGGCGCCAGTTCCTTGATCTTCTTCTCGATCAGCGGCCGGTCGAACTGCTCGTAGCGGGTCGTCCTGGTCTCCGGCAGCAGCAGGGCTATCCGCCCGGCTCCCCTCCCGGCCGCGGCCGGGAGGGGAGCCGGGCCGCCGCCGGAGCCGCCGCTGGACGACTGCGACGCGCTGTCGCAGGACGCCGCGCCCAGGCCGAGGGAAATCGCTGCGGTCACCGCGAGGACGCGGCGCAGCCCGATGCTCATGAGGATGCCTTTCCGATTGGTTGGGTCCACCCCTCTTTCGTTCGAGTCTGGGAACCTTCGGCCGCGACCACGATCCCGGTGCGCCGAATGGGTCTCAAGCTTCCGTCGGCGGGTGTCCGTCAAAAGGTGTCCGTCAAAAGGCGTCCGCGAGGCGGAGGCTGGCGGGACAGCAGGCAGCGGCCGGGGGCCGGCGGGACGGCGATAGACGCCGGAGGCGTAGGGCATCCCCCCGGACAGCCCTACGCCTCCGGCAGGCCCCAGGGCTGCGGGCCCCCGTCGGCCTCACCCCCGTTCGTCGACCACCCGCCGGATCTTCCCGACCGAGCGCTCCAGCGCGTACGGCTCCACCACCTCGACCGCGACCGTGACGCCCACCCCGTCCTTCACCCCCCGGACGATCGCCTCCCGCGCCGCAGCCCGCTGCTCGGCCGGGGCGTCCGGCCGCGCCTCGACCCGGACGGTCATGCGGTCCAGCCGTCCCTGCCGGGTGAGCCGCAGCTGGAAGTGCGGCGCGACGCCCGGGGTCCGCAGCAGGACCTCCTCGATCTGGGTCGGGAAGACGTTCACCCCGCGCAGGATGATCATGTCGTCGCTGCGGCCGGTGACCTTCTCCATCCGTCGGAAGGCCGGCCGCGCGGTGCCGGGCAGCAGCCGGCTGAGGTCGCGGGTGCGGTAGCGGATGACCGGCAGCGCCTCCTTGGTGAGCGAGGTGAAGACCAGTTCGCCGCTCGCACCGTCGGGCAGCACCTGGTCGGTGAACGGGTCCACGATCTCCGGGTAGAAGTGGTCCTCCCAGATGTGCAGCCCGTCCTTGGTCTCCACGCACTCCTGCGCGACGCCGGGGCCGACCACCTCGGAGAGGCCGTAGATGTCGACGGCGTGCAGGTCGAGCCGGTCCTCGATCTCGCGCCGCATCTCCTCCGTCCACGGCTCGGCACCGAAGATGCCGATGCGCAGCGAGGTGCTGCGCGGGTCGACGCCCTGCTTCTCGAACTCGTCGAGCAGGGTGAGCAGGTAGGAGGGGGTGACCATGATGATCTCGGGACGGAAGTCCTGGATCAGCTGCACCTGCCGGGCAGTCATGCCGCCGGAGGCCGGGATGACGGTGCAACCGGCCCGCTCGGCGCCGTAGTGCGCGCCCAGGCCGCCGGTGAACAGCCCGTAGCCGTACGCGATGTGCACCTTGTGCCCGGGCCTGCCGCCGGCCGCGCGGATCGACCGGGCGACCACGTCGGCCCACATCGAGAGGTCGTGCTCGGTGTAGCCGACGACGGTCGGGCGCCCGGTGGTGCCGCTGGAGGCGTGGAGCCGGCGGACCCGCTCCATCGGGACGGCGAACATGCCGAACGGGTAGCCCTCGCGCAGGTCGGCCTTGGTGGTGAAGGGGAAGCGGGCGAGGTCGGCCAGGGTGCGACAGTCCTCGGGGCCGACGCCGGCCGCGTCGAACTTGCGGCGGTACAGCTCGACGTTGTCGTACGCGTGGCGCAGGGTGGCCCGGAGACGGGTGAGCTGGTGGGCGCGCAGCTCGTCAACGCCCATCCGCTCGCCGGCGTCCAGCAGCGCGGGCGGGATCGGCTCACCCAGGCGCCGGGCGGGCACTTCGCCGCAGGCGGGCGCTTCACCGTAAACGGGCGCTTCGCCGTAGGCGGGCTCATCGCCGTACGGGCGCGGGGCGGGTGCGCTGCCGGTCATCGTCGCTCCTCCGCAGGTCGGCCAGGACGGGCGCACCGACCGATCGTTCGGTCAGGACGACCCCCACGCCAAGTAACCCAGCGCCCGCACCGACTGTCAAGGGGTCGCACACCGGATCCGGAATGTGAAGTTCCGACCACTTCGGGTGGAGATCGGACCCCCACCTTGGCTGTCCGATATGAAAATCATTACAGAAGTTTGACCCGTGCACGGCATCACCCGGCCCGACCGCGTGGTTCAGTAGTGCGGCTTCTCCCCCGCACCCCGGAGTGATCACCGTGCCCACGACTCCAGCCCTGGTCAGCGCGCTGCGCGAACTCGGCGACCGACCCGCCGTCGTCGCCGACGGGCGCGCGATCAGCGGCATCGGCCTGCTGCTCGGCGTCTCCCCGCCGGGCGGCCTGCCCCGGGCCCTCGCCCAGCGCGTCGCCGCCCACGCCGCGCTGCCGCCCTCCGCCGCCCGCACCGCCGAACAGCGGCTGCGGCACTGGGCGGGCGTCCTCGGCCCGCCGCCCATCCGGCACACCGTGCTCCACCCCGCCACCGACCTCGCCGTCGAACTGGCCCTCGCCACCCTGCTCGCCGGCGGGACCGTCCACTGCGGCGACCCCCGGCAGGACCCCGAGCGGCAGCTCGTCGACCTCGCCGCCAGCGCCACCACCCACCTCAGCCTGCCCTCCACCCTGCTGTGGCGACTCAGCCGCCGCCCCGACCTGGCCGACCACGACCTCGGCGCCCTGCGGCTCGTCCTGCACGTCGGCCCCGAACCCCGACAGGACGACGTGTACGCCGCCGTCGACGCGCTCGGCGCCGTCCTCGCCCACGTCCGCGCCCCGCACAGCCACGCCGAAGCCGCCGACCGGCGACTGCGTACCGCCGCCGACGCCGCCGACGCCATCGCCTGGAAGCACGCCATAGGCGTCACCGCCGAACAGGTCCAGGCCTTCGGGACCCACCTCGACCACGCCGTACTGTCCGCGCTGCTGCTGACCCTCCAGCAGAGCGGCGTCCTCACCGACCCCGGGCGCGGACACACCGAGGCCGAGATCCTCGCCGCCGCCCTCGTCACCCCCGCCCAGCGGCCCCGGGTCGGCCGCTGGCTCGACGCCCTCACCCGGCACGGCCTGATCACCCGGCACGGCGACGTCCACTACGGCCGACCCGAGCTCACCGCGGCCGAGGTCCGGGAGGCCTGGCGGCCCGCCGTCGAGGCCTGGAACGACGGACTCGGCCCGGTCTCCGCCCTGGACCGGATCCGGCGCGGCGCACTACGGCTGCCCCGGCTGATCACCGGCGAGGAGGCCCCCCGCCCGGCCGCCGCCCCGATCCGCTGGACGGCCGCCCGCGGCTACCTCGGCGCCGCCCTCGGCGCGCTGGTCCGCGGCATCGCCGAGACCCACGACGGGCCGCAGCCGCTGCGCATCCTCGAACTCGGCCAGGACGACGCCGACTCCACCGTCACCCGGGCCCTCGCCACCCGGCCCCGCCCCGGCGCCGACCACCACCAGCTGCCCGACGGCGGCCGATACGACCTCGTCGTCGCCACCGTGACCGGCCACCCGGACACCGTCGTCCCGGAGCTGGTCGACCAGCTCGCGCCCGGTGGGCAGCTGCTGCTGCTCGCGCCCACCGGCGAACAGCTCGACCTGCTGATCACGGGGGACGCCGAGGCCCGCACCGACTCCCCGACCTTCCCCGCCTCCCCTGTCCACCCTGCCGCTCCCGCCCACCCTGCCGCTCCCGCCTTCCCGGTGTCCGCCGCTGCCCCCGGCTTCCCCGCCTTCCCGGCGCTCCCCGCCGAGCGCTGGCGGGCCGCCCTCACCTCCGCCGGCTGCCCGACCGTCCTCGCGCTGCCCGAGGACGGGCACCCGATGGGACTGCTCGGGCAGCGGCTGTTCGCGGCGCGGATGCCCTGAGCCGCCGCTACCATCGGGCCATGCCCGACTCCCCCGTGGCGGCCGGCTCCGTGCTCAGCGCCCTGTCGGCCGGCTCCCGGCTGAGCCTCGGCTCGCTGTTCTCCGCCCGTTCCCGCTGGTCGGTACGGTCCCGGCGGCCCGGCGGCGGGCGGCCCGTGGCCGGGCCGTGAAGCCCGGGTCGTGCACCACCACCCGATGCGTACCATTTCGATACCGAAGCCGGGATGAGCTGCAAGGATTCTCGCCCAGCGGGCCCACCCCCGGGTAGGCTCCGCTTGTCCTCCGGCCCTGGCGCAGGCGGCCCCGCGCCGCCGTGCCGCGTTCCGGGGGTGGCACACCCCCGCGGGCCATTCGGTGGGCACCGCGCACTCGACACCGCGCGCCAGGGCAGTCGCGCGAACGGCGAAGGGCATCGCATTGGCGGATCGGCTCACCGGAGGAGACTCCTCGCTGCTGCGGCGGATCAACGCGGCGGTCACGCTTCGGGCGCTGCGGACCGGCCACTCCGTGACCCTCACCCAGCTCGTCGGCGAGACCGGGCTCTCCCGCCCGACCGTCGAGGGCGTCATCGAGGGTCTGGTCGAAACCGGGCTGGTCGCCGAGGTCGACCAGCCCAAGGAGGACGGCCAGCCCGGCACCGGCCGGCGCGGCCGACCGGCCCGCTGGTTCCGCTTCCGCGCCGAGGCCGGACACATCCTCGGCATCGAGGTCGGCGTGCACGACATCCACGTCATCCTCGCCGACCTCACCGGCGAGGTGGTGGGCAGTCACTTCAAGCCGGTCGACGAGACCCTGGACGCCGAGGACCGGCTCGCCGCCGTCCGCACCGCCGTCGCCGAGGTCCTGCGCAAGGCCGGCATCTCCCGCGACAACCTCTGGGCCGTCGGCATCGGCACCCCCGGCATCGTCGACCGCGACGGCACCATCCAACTCGGCACCGCTATGCCCGGCTGGACCGGCCTCGACCTCGGCGCCCGGCTGCGGCGCTCCTTCCGCTGCCCCGTCCTGATCGAGAACGACGCCAACCTCGCCGCCATCGCCGAACACTGGCAGGGCGCGGCGGTCGGCGCCGGTGACGTCGTCTTCGTCATGGCAGGCCTCAGCCCCGGCGCAGGCTCCCTCATCAACGGCAGGCTGCACCGCGGCTACGGCGGGGCGGCCGGCGAGATCGGCGCCCTCCACCTGCTCGGCCAGGAGGTCACCCCCGAGCGGCTCCTCTCCACCACCGGCAAGCCGCTCAACCCGCTCGACGAGGCCGCCGTCGCCCGCGTCCTGCGGCTCGCCAGGGAGGGCGACGAGGTCGCGAAGGTCGCCATGGACCGCTTCCTCACCCGCCTGGTCCAGGGCGTCGCCGCGCTCGTCCTCGCCATCGACCCGCAGCTCGTCGTGATCGGCGGCTGGGCGGCCGGCCTCGACGGCGTCCTGGAGCCGCTGCGCGAGCGCCTCGCCCAGTTCACCCTCCGCGCGCCCGAGGTGGCGCTCGCCGCGCTCGGCTCCGAGGTCGTGGCGATGGGCGCGCTCCGCGTCGCCCTCGACCACGTCGAGGACCAGCTGTTCGCCGTCGACCCGCCGACCACCGGCAACGGCCGCGCCTGACGGCCCCGGACCGCCCCGCCCTGGGTTGAACCCGGGGCGGCGGTCCGGACTCAGCTCCGCCCGGGCAGCGGTCCGGACCCAGCTCCGCCCGGACCACTCCGCCCACACAACTCAACCCACACAACGGCCGAGGCCCGGACGCCAGTTGGGCGTTCGGGCCTCGGTCTGAGGGTGTCGGAAAAGTGGTTCAGGAGGCGGTGCGGACCTCGGCCGCAGCGCCGACCGGGGTGACCTCGACCAGCCCGGTCGAGCCGAAGGTCAGCTTGCAGGTGTCGGCCCGGTAGGTGGCGACGGCGAGCGCCACCAGGCGGCCGGCCGACGCGTACTGGGTGGTCATCACCAGCACCGGCGAACCGGGCGGGCGCTCCAGCAGGGCGGCCTCGTCGGCCTCGGCGACACCCAGCTCGACCGCGCGGGACTCGCCGTCCACCTCCAGCCGCTCCAGCTGGCGCAGCACCGAGCGGGCCCGGTCGCTCTCGGCCCGGAAGCCGGGCAGGTGCGGCAGCGCGGCGGCCGGCACGTGCAGCGACTCGGTGGCCACCGCCCGGCCCTCCACCAGGCGAACCCGGCGGACGGTGTGCACGGTGGCGCCCTCGGCGATGCCGAGGCCCTTGGCCAGTTGCGCCGGGGCGGGGGCGGTGGTGCAGTCGACCGTCCGCCAGGCGTGGCTGCGGCCGACGCCGGGCCAGCCCTCCTCCTGCCGGTTGACCGGGACGCCGACCCGCGGGGCGGCGATCAGGGTGCCGATCCCCCGGCGACGCACCAGGCGACCCTCCAGCTCCAGCTGGTCGAGGGCCTGCCGCAGGGTCGCCCGGGCGACCCCGAAGCGGGCGGAGAGCTCGCGCTCGTTGGGCAGGACCTGGCCGGTGGAGAACTCCGAGTCGATGGCCCGCAGCAGCACCGTGCGCAGGTGCCAGTACTTCGGTTCCGGCACCGCCGAAAGCTGTCCAGTCGTCCCCACCGTGTCCTCCACCCTGCTTCGTCCACCCTGCGGTAAGGAGGGCGGATCCCGGGCCCGCTGTCCGCGGATGCGGCAGGTGGGAGAGCGGGCTTTTATCCGTCCTTCTTTATTAAAGGTCTTTGCAGTAAGCGACCCTAGGGGCATCGTCCGGAGATGGTCAAGACCAATGGCGCGGCTTGGTGCGACTGTCGCACACATTCATGCCGCGTTCACGTCATCCCGCGGCGGCGCGCGTCACGCTTCGGCGCAGGCCCCGGCACTCGGTAGGCTGCCCGGGTGATCGTGGTGACGAGTGTGAACGTGAACGGAATCCGGGCGGCGGCCAAGAAGGGCTTCGTCGAGTGGCTGGCCGGCACCGAGGCGGACGTGGTCTGCCTCCAGGAGGTGCGCTCCGAGCCGGAGCAACTGCCCGTCGAACTGCGCGACCTCGACGGCTGGCACGCGGTCTGGGCCCCCTCCGTCGCCAAGGGCCGGGCCGGCGTCGCCGTCCTGTCCCGCCAGGAGCCGCAGCGGACCGTCATCGGATTCGGGTCCGAGGAGTTCGACAACACGGGCAGGTACGTCGAGATCGACCTGCCGGGGCTGACCGTCGCCAGCCTCTACCTCCCCTCCGGCGAGGTCGGCACCGAACGCCAGGACGAGAAGGAACGCTTCATGGCGGAATTCCTCGTCCACCTCACCGCCCTCCGCACCCGCGCCGCCGCCGACGGCCGCGAGGTCGTCGTCTGCGGCGACTGGAACATCGCCCACCGCCCCGAAGACCTCAAGAACTGGAAGGCCAACCAGAAGTCCGCCGGCTTCCTCCCCGAAGAACGCGCCTGGCTCTCCCGCGTCTACGACGAAGCCGGCTACGTCGACGTCGTCCGCACCCTCCACCCCGACCGCACCGGCCCCTACTCCTGGTGGTCCTACCGCGGCCGCGCCTTCGACAACGACTCCGGCTGGCGCATCGACCTCCAGGTCGCCACCCCGGGCCTCGCCGCCCGCGCCACTGACGCCCGCGTCGAACGCGCCGCCACCCACACCGAACGCTGGAGCGACCACGCCCCCGTCACCGCGGCCTACGACCTCGGCGACAACTGACCCACACGCAGCCACAGTTGAGCAGAGCCCAGGGGCGGCCTCGACCGACGGCGCCTCCCCGGGTTCAGGGCCGCTCGCATCACCTGACGAGGCCTGCCAGCTCGCCCGGGCCGGTTTGACAAGTCGATTCGTTCACAGCCTCCCGCCACGGGCGTCTCGATCACTGCCTAGTACTCCAGCAGGACTTCTCCATTCCCACTGGCCAACGGCCTGGGAGTGGGGAGTGTAGCCGGGTGGGGGCGGATGTGGGGCAGTCTTGGCCGCCCCGTCCCGCCAACGGGTGACCCCTGCGCGTGTAGTGGCAACGCTGCGGGCAGTCAGCCCTCGTGAGCGATGCACCAACCAGCGTGTGGGCAAAAGAACTTGGCGATCTACTCCTGCGTATCGGCGGTCGTTTCTCCCGTGTGGAGCCCCGGCGCCGGATGCGGGACCACGTCCGCGGACTTATCGGCCCGGTAGGCCACAAGAACGGCTGGCAGCTGGCCGAATATGCCGGTCACGCCACGCCTGACGGCCTGCAGCACCTGCTGTCCCGCAGCCGCCGGGACGCGGACGAGGTTCGCGACGATCTGCAGGCCTACGTCGCCGAACATCTCGGTGCCGACGACGGCGTACTGATCATCGACGACACCGGCTTCGCGAAGAAGGGCCATCACCTCCGCAGGCGTACAGCGCCAGTACGCCGGCACCGCCGGGGCTTGTATTTCAATTACTGCTTGCTCTGGTGGAGTTGGTGCGAAGGTGGAGCATGACTGTGCGTCCGCCCGTCACGGTGTTACGGGCCAAGTTCGATCGGATCCTCCCGCACTTGGACGAGCGGTGCCGTCGGCTTTACCTCGCCAGTGAGGCTGCCGCCATCGGCCACGGCGGGATCGCCCTGGTGGCTGCCGCGTCCGGGGCCAGTGTCTCCACTGTCTCGCGTGGTGTCACCGAGTTGGCCGGAGACCCGCCGACGGCGAGGAGGGTTCGGGCTCCGGGAGCCGGCCGCAAGCCGTTGACGGTCACCGATCCCGGCCTGGTGCCGGCGCTCGAGGCGCTGATCGAACCGCACACCAGGGGTGATCCGGTCTCCCCGTTGCGATGGACCACCTTGTCACTACGGGCTCTGGCCTCGGCCCTCACGTCGCAGGGCCATCCGGTCAGTGCCTCGACCGTCGGGCGCCTGCTGCACGGCCTGGGCTACAGCCTGCAGGGCACCGTCAAGACCACCGAGGGCGCCGGCCATCCGGACCGTGACGCCCAGTTCGCCCACCTGAACGCCACGGCCACCGCCTTCCTCGACGACCGGCAGCCGGTGATCAGCGTCGACACCAAGGCCAAGGAATGGCTCGGCAGACGCGACCGGCCCGGCCGCACCTGGCGGCCCGGCAAGAATCCGATCAAGGTCGACTGCCACACCTTCACCACCAGCGACCGGCCCGTCGCCATCCCGTATGGAATCTACGACATCGCCACCAACACCGGTTGGGTCAACGTCGGGACCGACCACGACACCGCCGAGTTCGCGGTGGAGTCCATACGCCGCTGGTGGCAGAACCGCGGACGAGTGCACCACCCGAACGCCACCCGGCTGCTGATCACCGCCGACGCCGGCGGCTCCAACGATCCCCGCCGCTGGACCTGGAAGAAGCACCTGGCCGCCTTCGCCCTGGAGAGCGGCCTGGAGATCACGGTCCGCCACTTCCCGCCGGGCACGTCGAAGTGGAACAAGATCGAGCACCGGATGTTCTGCCACATCACCGCGAACTGGCGTGGCCGACCGCTGACCAGCTACGAGGTCGTCATCGAGACCATCGCCGCGACGACCACGCGGACCGGGCTGACCATCGGCGCCGAGCTGGACACCGGCAGCTACAGCCTGGGCTCGACAGTGACCCCCGCCGAGTTCCAGGCCCTGCCGATCACTGCCGATGCGTTCCACGGCGACTGGAACTACACGCTGGCCCCTGTCCCGCCCCGAACGTCACCCGCGCCGGCGCCCGCCCGGCGGATCGACCCCGCCCTGACCGAGATCCTCAGCAATCCGGCCCTGACCGGCATGCCACGGTCCGACTTCGACCGCCTGGTGGCAGTCTCCGAGCCGTACTGGGACGCACTCGCCGAGGCCGCCTTCCAGCGCCGCTTCCACCGTCCGCGCAGCTATCTCCACCCGCAGACCAGCAGCCTCGACCACTACCACCGGATCTTGGCAGCGCTCCTACGCCGCCGAGGAGCGCTCACCAGCACCCTCCTCGCCCAGCTGCTGGGCGTCACCCGCACCAACCTCTCCAACCAGTTCCAAGACGGCAACCGCCTCCTGGACCTCCACCGCGTCGCCGTCACACCACTGCCCGGGTCAGCCGCCCGAACCATCGAACAGCTTCGAGTTCGCTTACCTGACGCGGATCACCAGGAAGGTCGACCCTGACAGTTATTCAGAAACGCCTCCCCGGCCGCACCGAGAACTGCCAGATCGGCGTCTTCGCCGCCTACGCCACCAGCCGGGGGCACACCCTGGTCGACCGCGAGCTCTACCTGCCCAAGTCCTGGACTGACGACCGCGAACGCTGCCGGGCCGCCCGCGTGCCGGACGATCGCGTCCTCGCCACCAAGGGCGAGCTGGCCCGGATCATGATCCTTCGGGCCCTCGCCTCGCCCCTGCCCATCGGCTGGGTCACGGCGGATGCCACTTACGGCCAGGACTCCCGCTTCCGCTGCCTCCTCGAAGACGTGCAGATCTCCTACGTCGTGGCGGTGCCCAAGTCCCAGCAGGTCCACGGCCCGCGCATCGAGCACCTCATCGGCCAGGCCCCGACCGGGGCCTGGCAGCGGCTGTCGGCCGGAAGCGGCGCGGAGGGCGAGCGGTTCTACGACTGGGCCGCCGCTCGCCTGCCCGCCGTGTGGGAGTTCGACGGCGGCGAACCCACCCGCCAGCGGTGGATGCTGGCCCGCCGCAGCATCGCCAAGCCCGACGATCGCCTACTACCTCGTCTGCGCACCGCTGGCGGCCACCGTCGCGGGCCTGGTCCGTGTCGCCGGCTGCCGCTGGAAGATCGAGGAGTGCTTCCAGAGCGCGAAGAACGAATGCGGCCTGGACCAGTACGAGGTCCGACGCTACGTGGGCTGGTACCGGCACATCACACTCGCCATGCTCGCCCACGCGTTCCCGGCCACCACCGCCAGCCAGGAACGCGAAAAGGGGGCACCGAACGGGACACGCCCGACCTCGTGGACCTCACACCAGCCGAGATTCGCCGTCTGCTGGCAACTGAACCCCGCCACCGTGCTCCACACCGCAGCCACGCGATGAGATGGTCCCGCTGGCGCCGCAGACACCAAGCACGTGCTCGCCGCTGCCACTACACGCGCAGGGGTCACCCGTTGGCGGGACGGGGCGGCCAAGACTGCCCCACATCCGCCCCCACCCGGCCACACTCCCCACTCCCAGGCCGTTGACCAGTGGGAATGGGGAAGTCCGGCTGGAGTACTAATAGGCCCGACCGCGGCCCTTCCTCAAGGCCACCCAACGGCTGCAAGACTTCCACAAGTTGCTTGCAGAGATCCGTCATTGTGGGTGGACAGACCCTGCCATGACCGGGCGGTGACCCGGCTGCAGGCAGAATGGGGGCAAGGTCGTGAACAGTCCACTCAGAGAGTGCATCCCGGCCGCGCAGGGGAACGCGCGCTGGGCAACGATGGCGGAGTGCAAGCGGGTGCTGGTTGTCGTCCACACCTTGGTCTACACGCAGCGGCTTCGGGACACCTTCGCGCTCCTCGGTTCGGACTTGAGGATCCAGGTCGTCTTCACAGTGGCGCCTCACGCCTTCAACGAGGGTGTGACCGGCTACCTGTCGGCGCTGGGGGGCGCGGTACTGCCGTGGGAGGTGGCGACGACCGTCGAGTTCGACCTGGTGCTGGCTGCTGGTTCCCAGGGCATCGACCAGTTGCGAGGACCGGTGGTCAGACTTCCGCACGGTGCCGGGCACCAGAAGCTTTCTCCCGTCGGCGAAGACGGCCAGCGGAGCATCTCAGGTCTGGGACAGGAGTTCCTCACCTGGCAAGGAGAGCTCACCTGCACCTCCTACGCTCTCGCGCATCAGGACGACCTGACAGAGCTTTCGGCATCATGCCCCGATGCACTCCGGGTGGCGGAGGTTGTCGGCGACGTCGACCACGACCGGCTGGCGGCCAGCATCCCCTACCGCTCCGAGTATCGACAGGCTCTCGGACTACGAGACAACGAGCGATTCGTCCTCGTCTGCTCCACATGGGGCACCGGCTCGGTGTTCGGTCAGCCGGACAACCTGCTACCTCGCCTCGCCACCGAGCTTCCCCCCAGCCGCTTTCGGACGGCAATGCTCGTCCACCCGAACGTTTGGGCAGGACACGGGGGTTGGCAGGTCCGATCCTGGGTTGCCGGCACGACACAGGGCGCGGTCACGCTGATCGCGCCAGAAGCGGACTGGCGCCCGCTCCTGGCCGCGGCAGACTTCGTTATCGGTGACCACGGGTCTCTGACGCTCTACGCCACCATGACCACAGCCCCCATCGTGCTCGCCCGCTTCCCCTTCCGGGAAGTCAACCTGCGGTCACCCGGGGCAGTCCTGGCCCGGACCGCACCTTCGCTGTCATTGACGCATCCGCTCGACCGGCAGCTCGACTATGCCGAGAGACAGTACCGGCGGGACGAGTACGCACTGATCGCGGCCCGCATCTCCTCCGAGCCCGGGCGGTTCAGCTGCAACATGCGAAGGCTGCTCTACCGTGTTCTGGAGCTGGGTGAACCCGCACACGAACCCGAAGGAGGGCGCGTTGCCCTTCCGTACCCGCTTTCGGGGGTGTCACAGTGGCAGTGACTGTGCAGGTCAGACTGACCAGAGAGACGCGCAGGAACCACACAGCCTCATGGATGGCGCAGGTCGCATCGACTGCCGACTCAGCCCGGCTGGTTCGGCTCACAGCAACTGCACAGGAACGTCAGGCCGACGCCATCCGGTCGCTGGCGGACGAGCATCTCTCCATCGGGCTCACCACTCGCTGCGACGAGAGACTGCAGCCACACGCTGACGTACTGCACGAGCATCGGCTGTGGGGCCGTCGCGATGCCGAGCTGAGGGCGGCCGACACAATCTGGCGCTTTCCGGGATGCGCGGTAGCGGCTGTGGGTTACCTCGACGGACTTGTCGTCGCGACCAGGACAGGCAAGTCTGTACAAGTGTCACGGGTCGGCGGCCACGGTTGCGAAGCTGCCGTGATCGGCTCTCTGATGCATGCCTGGCTAGCCACCGGCAGGGCCGCGGCTGACCTCCTTACTGTGGCGCCAGCCCAGGACGACTATGCCGGCGGGAGGGCGTCGATCCTGCCAGCCAGACGGCTGGTGTCCAACGCATCCAGTGACTGGTAGATCGCGAGGGACTGCCCGTAGCGCATCAGTGCATCGGCCGGGCACCCTCTCTGTTCCGCAAGTTCCCCCATCAGTTCCAAAACACGCGCTTCCCAATGCCGGGAACCAAGCTGCTGGAACTCGCTGAGCGCGTTGTCCAAGCATTCCTCGGCAGAGGAGTGCTGGTGGGATACGGCATGAGCCCGGCCGAGCCAAGCCATCGCCCTGGCGGCCTCGTATCGGTCAGGGAGCGCAAGGAGTTGTTGGTGCGCCTGCCTCAGCAGGCGCACCGCATCACCATGTCGGCCCTCGGCCAGCCTCACTTCTCCGAGCGAGAACCGGGCAAGCGCCGCGCCCCGCACGTAGCCAAGCGACTCCCTCAGTTCCAACGCGTGACTGAACGACTCGGCCGCACGGTCCAGTTGGCCGACGGCCTGATGGGCATGGCCCAAGCCGTGGTGGGCGTCGGCTTCGGATCGCGGATCACCGACTATCCGAGTGAGCGTCAGTGCATCGCTGAACCACTCGGCAGCATCGGTTGACCGGTTTGCGTTCCGAAGTCCATGGCCGCCGGAGGTGAGCATCCGAAGCTCCCCCAGCCGATCGCCAGCGCGACGGGCCGCAGCGAGCCCGATCTCATATGCCTCGATCCACAGGCTGTGGGGGCGAAGTCGAAGAAAGAGGGGCCACATCGCGTCGGCAAGTTGCCACACTGTCCGGTCGGCTCCAGCCGCCGCCCCACTGCGCAGCATCGCCATCAGGTGGCCGCGCTCCACGTCGAGCCACGCCAGAGCCTGGAACTCATCGGCAAAGTCAGGCAGCCCGGCAGGCGGTTCATGGTAGTCGCGAGCGAGGTTTCGGTGACTGGGACTGATCAGTGCCTCGGCCTGTGTCGTCGCTGCGAGGTACCACTCGAGGACGCGACGGAAGGCCGCCTGAGTGAGCTCGACCGGATCCTTCTCCAGCGCCCATGTGCGAGCGTGCAGACGAACCAGGTCATGGAAGCAGTATCGGCCGTTGCCCAGGTCTTCAAGCAGGTGAACTTCCGCGAGAGCATCGAGCAGTCGATCGGCGTCTCCGACCCGGACGCCGGCCACCGCCCCAGCCGTAGCTGGTGTGATGTCGGGGAGCGGCAGCAACCCGAGAAGCCGGTACAGACGGGCGGGCTCTTCGGCGAGTACGCGGCAAGATGCGTCCAGAACGCCCCTTACAGCTGTCTCACCGTCGATCCGTAGCGCGTCCAGCCGATCACTCTCACGTGCGAGTGCATCGGCGGTGACTGCAAGGGCCTGGTGCGGCCTGGCGGCCACGCGAGCCCCGGCCAAACAGACGGCCAACGGCAGGCCCGCACATCGGGCGATCACCTGGTCAGCGGCAGCCTGTTCGGCAGCTACCCTGTCGGCGCCGATTCGGGCTGAGAGGATCGCTGCGGCTGACTCACGATCGAGCAGGCCCACAGGGTGGAAACTGGCACCATCGATGCCGAGGCCGGTCAGACGGGCCCGGCTGGTGACGACTGCCAGGGAAGAGCCTGATCCAGGGAGCAGTGGGCGAACTTGTGCAGCGCTGAGAGCGCTGTCGAGGAGAAGAGCGATGTGGCGCTGCGAGGCCGTGGAGCGCCACAGAGCGACGATCTCCGCGACTGGCAAGGGAACGGAGGCCACCCCAAGCGCGCGCAGGAATCCGCCAAGGACCTCGGTCAACTCAGCCGGTCCGTCAGGGGCATGGGCCCGAAGGTCTGCATAGAGAAGGCCGTCGGGGAATCGTGAGCTCAGTCCGCGCATCCAGCTTGTCGCCAGCGCGCTCTTGCCGACTCCTGCGGGCCCGGACAGCACGATCGTCAGCCCTCCGTCCCCGGGCGCATCTCCGAGGAAGGCGTCAAGCCCCTCCATCTCTCGGGTGCGCCCCAGGAGGCGCACAGGGGCGGGTGGAAGCTGTTGAGGAATTGGAAGCTGCGCGGGCGCAAGAATCTGGAAGTGCACGCCCCCATGGATGTCTCGTGCTTGTACGACACCGCCAGCGACATCGGCCGAGCCCGAGATCGTATTGCGGAGTTCGCTCTGTGAACCCGTCCGGCCACGGCTGCTGTCCGCCAGCCATCGCGCCAATTCCATGGCCAGTTCAGGGCTCTGCGCCGATCGTTCGACCAGCAGCAAGGCAAGCGCTGCCAGCGCCGATTCGCGATCGGGCCCGGTGAGTCCGCGCAGCCACAGTTCCGCGAGACCGCCTGAGCCGCCGGCAGTGACGTGCAGCCAGGACCCGATGGCTGCCAACGACGACGGCGTAGCCCTGTGCAGTGCCGATTCGACCATGTCCGTGTTCAGTGGTCCCATTTCGCCCCCGGCTCTTACCACATAGCACGCAAACCTACGAAGAGTATGCGAGAGCGCGCCAGTTTGCGAAACCTGCCGTGGTATAGCCGGTCGGCCAAGCACGTGCGATGCTCTCTTCCGGTGAAGGCTGGGGACCGACCAGCGGGGGTATCCGGATGGAATTCCATCTCCTTGGAACAGTCGAGCTGTCAGCCCAGGGACGGGCGGTGAAGCTTGAGTCCGACAAGGTACGATGCCTGGCGGCGGCGCTCGCGGTCGACACTGGCCGACCGGTCTCACTGGATTCATTGATCGCAAAGCTGTGGGACGACGACCCTCCTGCCAAGGCCCGCGCGACCACTCACTCCTACCTGTCACGCTTCCGCACAGCGCTGCGCCTCGCACAGCCCATTGATGTCGACACCCCGCTGGCAGCCATCAGCCGCAAGGCGCACACCTACACCTTGAACACCGATCCACAGCGGGTCGACTGGCTGCGCTACCTCCAACTTGCCCGTCGCGCGAGATCGCTGGCCGAGGCCGGAGACGACCGCGAAGCACTCGCTGTGTTCGGTCACGCGGAGGACTCGTGGCAGGGGGAGCCACTGGCCGGACTTCCTGGCCAATGGGCGCACGCCACCAGAAAGATCATGCACGACCAGTGGCTGGCCACCACGCTTGTTCGCTTCGAGGTAGAACTGAGGCTCGGGCGCTTCATCGACCTCGTCCCCGAGCTGGCCGCGTTGGCCGAGCAGCGCCCGACAGACGAACGTGTTGTCGGCCACTTGATTACCGCACTGTACGGCTGTGGCCGGCAGGCCGAGGCGCTCGGCGTCTTTCAGCGAACCCGGCGCGAACTGCGCAGCCAGCTCGGCACAGAGCCGGGCGAACAACTCAGCCTCCTCCAGCAGCGTGTACTCCGCCGCATCCCCGTGAGTGAAATCCTGATCCGTCCGAGGAAGGCCCTTCACCGCGGGACCGCCCGCGAGCGCACCGGAGCACACCGCAGCTATCTGCCCGTATTTCCTAAACTGGTTGGCCGGCACCACGAGCTGCAAGGGATCCTCTCGATCACCGGACAGGACCCTTCCTGCGGCGCCATCGCCGTCATCTCCGGCATGGCCGGTGCCGGCAAGTCGTGCCTAGCACTCACCGCAGCGCACCTGTCGCGGGACCGATTCCCGGAGGGGCAGTTCTACGTCGACCTGCGGGCGAACGGTGGCGCACAACAGCCACTCGAACCCGAGGTGGTCGCAACGAAGCTCCTTCGGCAGGCAGGCTTTGCGGCCATTGCCATTCCATCGGATCGCGATGAGCTCCTGTCCCGCTGCCGCGAACTGCTCGGCGAACTCCAAGCGGTGGTCGTCCTCGACGATGCGCACGGCCCTGAGCAGGTCCGCCCGCTGCTCCCTGGAAGCCCCGCTTCTCTGATCCTCATCACCAGCCGCCATCGACTCGCCGAGCTCCCGTGCCGCCCGGTCTTCCTTGATGCCCTGTCGGTCGACGCCGCAGTCGAGCTCTTCACTCGGCTGGTCGGTCATGAGCGCGCGAGCAACAGAAATGAAGTAGAGGCCATCGTCAGTCGCTGTGAGCGCCTTCCGCTCGCCATCGAGCTAGTTGCCAGCCGGCTGAGAGCTCACCCCTCGTGGTTGCTCCCCCACATCATCCATCGGCTCTCCCGCAAAAGCGGTCGGCTGGATGAGCTCCGCCACGGCCTTGACAGCGTGGCCATTGCCTTCGACGTGTCCTACCAATCGTTGCCCGATGCACAGCAGGAAGCCTTTCGTCTGCTCGGCCTGCATCCCGGACCCGACCTCGGTCCGGGTCTAGCCGCCGCGCTGGTCGACCGGCCGCCGGGTGAGACGGATCGGATTCTCGAGAACCTGCACAGCCTGCACATGATCCAGGAGCACTCACCCGAAAGGTACACGCTGCATGATCTCCTGCGTGAGTACGCAGTCGATCTTGCTTCAGCCGAGGAACGTCGCCAGTCAGTTCAACGGCTCGTCAATTATGCTTTACAGGCGGCAGATCGAGCCGATCGGCTCGTAAGTCCGCGGAGACTCCGTCTGCCGCTGCCGAACCAGCCCAGGCGCTCAGCTACAGCCACCACGCCCGCAGAGCTCGACTGGCCTGACGATAAGACGATCAGAGCTTGGCTGAGTATCGAGCTACCAGGCCTGGCAGCCGTCGAACAGCACGCTCGGACCTCCGGCATGCCGGAGGAAGCCGCATGGCTCGCCCACGTCCTTGCCGGACATCTTGAATCCGAAGGACTGTGGCGCGAAGCCAGCGAGATGCACTGCGCCGCAGCCGACCACTGGCGCACTCATGGAGTGTTTCTGTCCGAAGCGCATGCCCTTTTGGCGCTTGCCTCGATCCAGATCCGAACTGCCCAGTACCCCCACGCCGCACAGGCAGCCGAGCGCGCCCTCGACATAGCGCGGACGGAGGGCGATACCAGATGCACCGCGGAGGCAATGGAGAGACTCGCGGCGATTCACTGGCATCAGAGCGACCTCACGACAGCACTGTCAATCCAACGTGAAGTCATCGAGATTCATCGGGCCTCACAAGACCAGTGGAACCACGCCCGCTGCCTAAACAATATCGGCGCGATACTCCTGCATCTCGGGGACAGCACGGCGGCGCTCGAAATCCTCACCGAAGCCCATCCCCTGGCAAATCATCTCAATGACACACGGCTTGAGCTACAAATTCTCAGTAATCTCGGAGCGATTCATCTCAGCACCAGAAATCCAAGCCCGGCTCGGATCGCCTTTGAGAGGATCCTATCCATCGGCGAGGGTGTTCTTTCGCCAGATGACCTTGCGACTGTCCGAGTAAACCTTGCAGCCTCTCTTCCCCTTCCGGGGGATTCCGCCCGCGCCGCTGAGCTCTACGAGTCCGCCCTACGCACCTTTCGCGAGTCGGGCAACCGCCGAACCGAGGCTGATGCGATGAACGGGCTCGGGACCGTCCATCGCCGGTCGGAGCAGTTTGACGCTGCGATCGAGCAGTACTCCCGCGCTCTCGAACTCGCCCGATCCATCGGTGCTCAACGAGAGCAGGCCGCGGCCTTGCGCGGACTCGGCCAGACTGCGCACTCAGTCGCCGACACCTCAGCAGCGCGCAACCACCTCAATCAGGCCGCAGCCCTGGCTCGACAGATCGGGGCTGTGGAAGAGGAAGCCTCCGCCTGCGAGACATTGGCTGAATTACATCTACGCTCTGGACGCCACAGCGAAGCTCGCACAGCCGCCGAACGCGCCATCGAGCTACTTGAATCCATCAATGCGCCAGAATCGATCGAACTCGGAAGGATCTTGACAGTACTTGATCAATTTACCGATAGTAATTCGCCCATCTAGAGGCAGCTGCGCCCAACCCTCACCCAATGTGCGATTTGATCGAGCGGCGTTCCCCCTGGTGTACTAATCCCAAAGCGCCCGCTACTCGCATCATTGGACTGCCCTACGTGAAGCTCATACTTCTGCACTCTGCAGCTTTCGCATCCCTGGCCCTTGCCGCTTCGTTCGCATTCGGATCAACCAGCGAACCTGCGGATCCCACTCGGCCGACAACGACCGTCCAGGCCTGGATGCCGATCTGGGCGACCCAAAGCTTGTAGACCGTCGGGTTGGGCCACACACGTTCATGGCCCAACCCGACGAAGCACATGCCGCCGCTTGGGCGAACCGGCTGACCGCACCTTCATTCGCACACTGACCGCGAGTCGGCCCTACCGACGGACCGTCATCGCCGGGCCGCCATGGTCACGACTGCGGCGGTACCCGCCCCAAAGGGTCCTGCCCTGCCGGAGGGCTGTTGCAGTCGCGTCGGACGGCAGTCAACAGCTCAACGCCAGGATAGGGCCGGTTGAAGCTCGAGGCGGACCCTCTCCCTCGGAGCCGCGGGCCCCGGACCGGTCTCGGATCCTGGGCAGTGGTGGAGTTGTGCGGTTTGCCTTCGAGCGGGTGGCAGTTGCCCGTACCGTGTCAACTGCGGTCAGGCTGGACGACAGGGGTGTGGCACGGTGGAGCCGATTTCGATGGTCTTGCTGGCAGCGTTGGCCGGTGGCGCCGGTGGCGAGGCCGGCAAGCAGGTCTGGGCTGGGCTGAGCGCGCTGGTTCGCCGCCCGTTCCAACGTACCGACGGCGTGCCTGCGGTCTCCTCGGGGGAGGCAGAGCTGGCAGCGCTCGAGCAGGCACCCGATCCAGAGCACGCGGGCGCGCTCAGCACCGCTTTGGCCGTACGAGCCGCACTGGACTCTCAGTTCCGTACCGGCCTGCAGCAGTGGCACGAGCAGGCCAGAGTAGTCCGCACCGGCGACGGCGAGGTGACCAGTACCATCAGCGGCGGCACCTTCCACGCCCCGGTACTACAGGGTCGGGACTTCTCCGGTATCTCCTTCCCCACCGCATCTCCACCACCTCACCCCGCCTCAGGCACCGGTACAACAGCCTCTGACGACTAATACGCCAACCGGACTTCGATGTTTTTTTTCCTGGTCAGAAGGCTGCACGGTGAGTTTAGTGGGCTGGTGCCCGCCAGGGGCGGTCTTCTTGGGACCGCCCCTCGATCATGTCCAGCCGGAAGACCAAGAAACCGCTCCAAGTTTCTGGAATTCTGCCGCTACCTGCGCTCGCTACACCCGGCGGACTTGCGCATCGCGATCGTCTGTGAGAATTGTGAGGATCATGGGGTGCCGCAGAGGACCGGAGCCTGACCCGTGCACCAGCAGTGCTCGTAGATCCGGCCGTTCTTGGCGAGGTTCACCTGCCGGTAGAACCGGTCACCACAGCAGTCGCAGTGCACCACGCCAAGCCAGGGCGAGGCCTCGTTGGAGCGTTCCTTGGTGACCGACCGCTCGTCCATCGCCGCCCGGACCGCGGCTCACTCCTCCTCCGTGAACAGGGGCTTGGCCATCCGGATGGGCAGGCCCTTCCAGTCACAGGCGATCTTGCGCGCCTTCGCGGAGCGGCCGGTCGGCTTGAGACCCGTCGCCGCCGGCGAACGCAGGATCTTGCCCACGCTGGTCGGGTTCCAGTGGTTCGACGGCGGCGTCTTGCGCTTGCTCGTGTACGTGTCGCCCTGGTTCTTGTACGCGTGGGTCGATGGTGTGTCGAAGCCGACGACTTCGAGCGCCGCGGCGATCATCCGCTGGCTCCGCCCTTCCAGGAGGAGCTTGCCCATGTACCGCACGGCCTCGGAGGTCATCAGGTCCGGCTCCAGGGTGCGGCCGCCGCCGGGACGGTCCACGATCCGGTACCCGTATGGCAGCTGCCCGCCCGCCCAGCGACCTGTCTTCCACAGGTGCTTGTGGGCCAGCCGTCAAGCGGGTCTTGATCCGCTTGAGCTCCATTTCCGAAGATCGACGCCAGCATCAGGAACACCTTCGCCAGCTCGTTCCCGAACGACGACTCTCGGCAGTCGAAGGTGATGCCGTCGTCGGTGACCACCAGGACCTTGCGGTTCTCCTCCGCCCAGTGCGCCACGTCCGCGCAGTCCTTCGCGGATCGGAACGCCCGGTCGGCCTCGGCCCACACCATCGCGTCCCACTCGCCCTGCCGCTCGGTCAGCCACGGACCCAGATCCGGGCGCTTCCACGGCGTGATCTCGGCGGAGACGTCCAGGGCCTCGAACGACCCGACGATCTCCCACTCCTTCGACACCGCGTGCCGGGTCGCGGACTCCGCCTGCACCAGGTGAGAGATCTTGCCCTCGTCCCCGTGCGTGTCCGACACACGCGAACCCACCGTCTCCCGAACCGGCGCCAACGCCGCCATGCTGCTCACAGGAGGTCCCCTACCGCCCAGGCCAGCAGGCACCCTCGAACACCCCACACTCGAACGGGTAGACCTTTTTCGAAAAAGCATCTACCTGCTGGCGCATCGACCTCCAGGTCGCCACCCCCGGCCTCGCTGCCAAGGCAGTCGAGGCCTACGTCGAGCGGGCTGCCACCCACACCGAGCGCTGGTCCGACCACGCGCCCGTCACCGCCGTGTTCGACGTGATGTCGGCGGCGGTTGAACCGTGACCCACTTTGGACGGTTGACTTCTGACTCTCGCGTCGTCGGTGGTTTTGTTCAGTCGTTGTCGGTGGTGGCGGGGGCGCGGCCGAGTTCGCGGCCTCGCATGCGGTAGGACTCGCCCTTGAGGGAGTGGACCTCGGCGTGGTGGACGAGCCAGTCGATCATCGCGGCGGCGACGGTCTCGTCACCGAAGGTCTCTCCCCAACGTCCGAAGGGCTTGTTCGAGGTGACGATCACGCTCGCGCGTTCGTATCTGTTCGAGATCAGCTGGAAGAACAGGTTCGCGGCCTCGGCCTCAAACGGGATATACCCCACCTCGTCCACCTATGCGGATATCCGCATAGCTGGACCTATGCCGAGACCGCGACTATGCCGAACGGGGTGTCAGCGTGGCTGGCCGCAACCGGTGAGGGGAATGCTCGTTCCGCATAGTCGTGGGGTCCTGCTGACGAATGGCTGCCCGGCTTCTGACACACTGGTGCCATGACAATGCAGCGAAAGGACCATGCCGCGTAGGCGTCCTTCGGACCTGCGCTCGGACCGCCGAAGCTTCCCGGTTGAGCGTGGGCGATATTCGAAGGTCGGTCAGGTTTCTGGCTCGGCGCAGGCCGAGATCATCCGCTTGGAGCGAAGTCGCTTCGCGCCCGGTGACGTGGGCAAGGCTCTGGCTGCGTGGAGTGAGCTGGCGCATACTCCACGGCAGCGTTCGCCTGACGTTCGCACGGGATGTGGTGTACCGTCCTGCTGTCCGCCGGAGCCGGACGAGTGGCGGGAGCTCCTGGAGATCGTCATGCATGCCTTGCCTTCGAAGTCCGCGCGCGAGCTCGCCCGTATCGTCGGACGTTTGGACAGCAGAATTCTCGATCATCCGGCCTTGAGACACACCGTTTCACCGCGCGGTCGATGGTGGCACTTCAGCCGGTGGCCGTGGGAGGACTGACAGCGGGCGTCGGGCTTTCATCCTGGGGTGCAGCTGATCGGTGTCACAGGCGGTCGAGGAACGCGAGGACCTTGTCGGTGGGCCGGTAGCGGCCCGGCCGGGCGGTGACCGGTGCGGTGAGGGCCAGCGCCTGTTCCTTGATGGTCATGTCGGCGTGGACGTAGGCGTCAGTGGAGCGAACGCCGGCGTGGCCGAGCCAGAGCGCGATGACCGTGGTGTCGACGCCGGCCTGCAGCAGCGACATTGCGCAACTGTGCCGCAGGACGTGCGGGTGGATGCTCTTGTCCAGCAGGGACGGGCAGGCTCGTGCCGCGGTCTTGGTGTGGATGCTCAGGCGTTGGGCGACGGCGTCGCGGCTGAGGCGCCGTCCGGCGCGGGTGCAGAACAGGGGGTCGCTGCGGCGTCCGGCGCGCTCGTTCAGCCAGGCACCCAGCAGATTCTGGACGGGACGGTCGAGGGGAACCGTGCGTTGTTTGCGTCCCTTGCCCTCGCAGCGGACGGCGGCGCCCTCGCCCAGGGTGATGTCGTCGCAGTTCAGGCTGGTGAGTTCGGAGACGCGCAGGCCGGTCTGGACGGCCAGGGCCAGCCTGGCCTTGTCCCGTCGTCCTTCCCACCGTTTCGGATCCGGTGCCGCCAGCAGCGCGTCGACCTCGCTGGCGGTCAGGAACGTGACGGTCCTCTTGTCGAACCGCTTCGGTGGGATGTCCAGGACCCGCTGGATGAGCAGGGCGTGTTCGGGATGCTGCAGGGCGGCGTAGGAGAACAGGGAGCGGATCGCGGTCAGGCGGACGTTGCGGGTTCGGGTACTGTTGCCGCGCTCGTCCTCCAGATGGTTGAGGAACGCGGAGATCACGTCCGCGTTCAGGTCGTTCCAGTCCAACTTCGCTGGAGCGGTCCCGGTCCGCTGGCGGACGAAGCCGATCAGGAGGCGGAGCGCGTCGCGGTAGGCGGCGATGGTGCGGGGGCTGGCCTGGCGCTGGCGGGCGAGGCGTTCGGTGAAGAATGCCTGCAAGGTGGGTGCGATCAGGGTCATGGGCGGGCCGCCTTCCGGACTCCGTCGCGGCGGGCGGCGGCCAGGGCGAGCAGTTCCGGGGCGGCCGACAGGTACCAGTAGGTGCAGGCTGGTTCGCGGTGTCCCAGATAGGTCGACAGTGACGGGATCTTCGCCTGGATATTGCTCTCGGTGCGATACCAGTGCAGGAGAGTTCGAACGGCGAAGGTGTGTCGCAGCTCGTGCAGCCGAGGTCTGTGCGGGGCGTCGAGGCCGACGCCGGCGGTGTCGACCAGGTCCCGGAACACCGGATGCACGCAGGCGTAGATCAGCCGCTTCGCGGTGAGGGAGATGAAGAACGCGGGGTCCTTGACCCTGGGCATCAGGTCTTCGCGCAGCCTGTCGTACTCGCGCAGTGCGTCCGTGGTGCTGTCCTGCAGCGGGATCAGTCTGGACTTGCCGAACTTGGACTCGCGGATGTGCAGCACACCCTCGGTCCAGTCGATGTCGTTGCGGTCCAGCTTGATTGCCTCGCCAATGCGCAGGCCGGACGCGGCCAGCAGCCCGATCAGCGTGTGATAGGTGGCCGCCCGCAGCGGCTGCGGGATCGTCTCTTTGGCCGCCGTCATGATCGCTGCGATGTCGGCGTCGGAGTAGAGGAAGATCTGCCCCCGGCGCCGATTGTAGGGCACCAGTCCCAGTGGCGGCACCTCGGTCGCCGGGTCAATGCCGCTCAGGTAGCGGGCGAACCCGCGGACGGTGGTAATCCGTCGAGGGCTGACAGTGATGATGTTCACGAGCGCCTTCCGGGCGGGGTCTGACCCAAGGGCTGACTGACCTCGGGTCCTCAACCGGATCTGTCGGCCCCGTCCGGGAGTCGCTCGTGTGCATCCACCGGCCCGGCTTGCGTGACTTCATAAGAGCCTGGCCAGAGGCCCCATCACTGTCCTGTCCGCCCGCCGGGCCGGTGGCTGCCGCCCTGACCGGTCAATGGAGAGGACGGCGATGTCCACCATCGCACAGCAGGCCCGTGAGATCACGGGCGGCGTCGACACGCACAAGGACACCCACACCGCAGCGGCCATCGACTCGGCCGGACGGCCCTTGGGCGCCGAGCAGTTCGAGGCCACCGCGGCCGGATACCGCAAGCTCCTGGCCTGGCTCCGCTCGTTCGGCACCCTGGTGCTGGTCGGGGTGGAGGGCACCGGCGCCTACGGGGCCGGGCCGGCCCGACACCTGCGCGAGCAGGACGTGAGCGTGGTCGAGATCGACCGGCCGGACCGCAAGGCCCGCCGGTGGCAGGGCAAGTCCGACCCGGTCGATGCCGAAGCGGTGGCCCGCGCCGCACTCGCCGGGCGCCGCACCGGCACGCCCAAGCGCCGTGACGGCCGGGTGGAGGCCTTGCGGAGTCTGCGCGTCGCTCGCCGCAGCGCGATACGTCAACGCTCCGACGTGGTGAGGCAGATGAAGACCCTGATCATCACTGCCCCGGAGGAACTGCGTTCCCTCCTGCGGGACCTGGGCGACCGACAGCTGATCACCACCTGTGCGGCCTCCCGGCCGGACCGGAGGCAGGCCGGCGAGCCGGTCGTCGCGGCCAGGCTGGCGCTGCGGACCCTGTCCCGCCGCTACCAGCGGCTCAGTGAGGAGGTCGATGAGCTCGACGACATCATCGCCCCGCTCGTAGCCGAGATCGCCCCCGCCCTGCTCGCCCTGAACGGCGTCGGTGCGGACGTCGCCGGGCAACTGCTGGTCACCGCCGGCGAGAACCCCGAACGCCTGCGCTCGGAGGCCGCCTTCGCCATGCTCTGCGGCGCTGCCCCGCTACCGGCCTCCTCCGGCCGCACCCACCGGCACCGCCTCAACCGGGGCGGCGACCGAGGAGCCAACTCCGCGCTCTACCAGATCGTGATCTGCCGCCTGCGCTGGGACCAGCGCACCAAGGACTACATGGCCCGCCGCACTGCCGACGGCCTGTCGAAGAAGGAGATCATGCGCTGCCTCAAGCGATACATCGCCCGCGAGATCTACCGCGTGATCACCACGGCAGAGCAAGCACCCCTGACCCCCGACAAGCTCACCACCGCTGCTTGACATCCATAAGAGCATCCGTCGTGATCACCTCGGGCTCGCGGGTCCGCATCCAGTCCAGCGCGGCGGCGACGGTCACGGTCTGTTCGCCGCGGTCGTCCATGAAACTCACGAAGTCCGGCAGCAGATAGGCCGCTTCGGCCATCTGGTGCCCCAGCGAACGGCGAAGCCGCAGGTAGTCGTCGACCGCTTGGCGAAGATCGGTCATGCCGCCTCCGTCCCGGGCCAGGGCTGTGCGACCGCGCGTAGTGCGATGAAGTCGACCTTCGCGTAGAGCGCGGTCGTGGCCAGGTCCTGATGCCGGAGCACCTGTCCGATCGCCGTGAGCCCGGCGCCGTGGCGGAGCATGTCGGCGGCCAGGGCATGACGCAGTCGGTGCGGCCCGACCTTGAGAGTGCCGGCCCGCCGGCACGCTCGTTCCACGACGTCGCCCACCAGGTCCGCCCGGATCGGACCGTGCGGAGCCTTGCAGGTCAGGAAGACATGGCGGGCATCCAGGCGAGGTCCTGGGCCGGTCAAGTATGCGACCAGGGCCTCGCCGACGTCGGCCGGGAGCGGGAGCCGGTCCTCACGGCGTCCCTTGCCGCGGACGACGATCTCGCCGCAGCGCCAGTCGATGTCGTCCAGCAGCAGCCGGGCCACCTCGATCGAGCGCAGTCCGAGCCTGGCCACCAGCATCAGGATCGCGTAGTCGCGGAGGCCGACCGTCCCTTGGCGGGGAGTATGGTCCAGCAGTCGCTGAACGTCGCCGGCTGCCATTGTCGGTGGCACGGAGGCGAAGCGCCAGCCGCCCACTGGAGGCACCGCGCCGCCGAGCTTCATCGGGGTGACGCCTTGCAGGTGAAGGAACCGCATCAGCGAGCGCAGTTCGGCCACCCGTCCCTTCGCCGAGCCCGCCGAGACCCTGGCGCACTCCCGCAGCAGGAACGCGTTCAGGTCCGCCCCGGTCAGGCTGTCCGGCGTGAACTGGCCGTCGGTCACCGCCTGTTCGGCCAGGAAGCACCGGGCAGTGTTCCCGTAGCGCAGCATCGTCGACGCCGACAGGCCACGCTCGGTTTCCATCCAGCACCGGTAGCGCTCCAGCAGAACCTCCGCCGGCGACGGTGGCACCTGTGGCGCGGGCACCACCCCGGCCTCACGCAGGAACGTCAGCATCGGGACCATGCCGCGCGGCCCGGCCACCCGGCGACGACCCGACTTCCGCAGGTCGGCAAGGTGCTGGTTCAGTCGCCCCTCGTCCAGATCGGCAACATCGAGGCCCTGCCCCGAAAGCCACAGACCGACCTGCCCCAGATCCTTGAGCATGTTCCTGGCGGTCAAGGTCGTGTACCCGCGCTCCGCCAGCCAAGCCTGGTAGCCCTCGACCTGCGCGGTCAGGACACCCGCCTTCCGACGCGTACTCCCGAACGGCATCGCCACCCCCTCGCGGGAGCACCCTGCCCCTCGCTCACGAGGCTTCCCGGCACGGAAACTATGCAGAGCCATGAACAGCAGAAACCCCACGAAAGAGCGGAACAGCGCACACAGCTTCGGCATAGTCGCGGTCTCGGCATAGGTCGATCACGATCAGCGGGTAGCGGCCGAGCTTGACCAGTTCGTCCTGGAGCCGGCCAGCGTGGTGGGCGGCGGCCAGGCGGTCGACCCACTGGGCGGCGGTGGCGAACGCGACCCGGTGGCCGGCCTGGCAGGCCCGGATCGCCAGCCCGGTCGCGATGTGGGTCTTGCCCGTGCCGGGCGGCCCCAGGAAAATCGCGTTCTCCTTCGCCGCGATGAAATCCAGTGTTCCCAGGTGAGCGAGCTGCTGGCGCGTCATCCCGCGCAGATGGGCGAGGTCGAGTTCCTCGATGGTCTTGATCGCGGGGAAACGGGCGGCGCGGATGCGGCCCTCGCCGCCGTGACTGTCGCGGGCCGAGACCTCGCGCTGCAGACAGGCGACGAGGTATTCGAGGTGGCTCCAGGACTCGGCCTGCGCGCGTTCGGCGAGCCGCTCGGCGGCGTCCAGCAACGCGGGTGCCTTCATCGAGCGGGCGAGGAAGGTCAGGTCGGCGATGGTCTGCCGGGTGGTGCGGGCGGCGGGAACGCCTGCTTTCGCCGTGTCGGTGTTCGAGGGTTGGGCAGCGGTGCGGGCCATCATGTGTCCTCCTTCCCGGCGCCGCCCTCGATGAGGGTGAACATACGGTCATAGGTGCCCAGTTCGCGTTGCTCGACCTCGATGCCGAGGCTGTCCGGGGCCAGCACCGCGGCCCGGGCAGTGGCCGCGCGGGCGGCCTGCTGGTGGATCACCTCGCCGCGCATGAGGTCCGCTGCGGCGGCGTGGTCGGGATCGGTCAGGCTCTGGTGTCTGGCCCAGCAGCGCGCATGGCGGGCCACGGTCTCGTCGCCGCAGGTGACGGTGATCTCCTCGTTGTCGGCGTGGACCATCACCGTCCGGCCGATCGCGCGAGGGTGGACGGAGTAGTCGTTGGTGTCGACGCGGATGTAGTGATCGCGGCCGATACGGACGCGAAGCGGCCACCAGTGCGGCGGGTCGACCGGCGGGATGGTGAGCATCGCGGTGCGGTCCGCCTCCCACCGGTCCGCGGGGCGGGCATCGATCGAGCGGTGATGACGCCGGTTGGCGATCTGCAGCCAGGCCGTGAGCTGGCGGTTGAAGTCGCCCGGGCCGGTGAAGGTGCGGCCCGGCACGAAGCTGGTCTCCAGGTAGCCGTTGGCCCGCTCGACCAGGCCCTTCGCTTCCGGGTCACGGGGCCGGCAGAGGTGCACCCGGGTGGCGAGCAGGCCGGCGAACGCGGCGAACTCGCTGGTCAGCCTGCCCTTGCCCACGCCGGTTTCGTTGTCCCAGACCAGCGTCTTGGGGACGGCTCCCCAAGTGGAGAGCAGGCGCCAGTGGCCGTCGATGAGATCGCCGGTGGTTCGCGAGGGCAGCATCCGGGCGGTGATCACGCGCGAGTAGCCGGAGACGATCACGAGCACCGGTGGGCGGCCCGACTGGCCGTAGCCGAGCGGGATGTCGACCGGCGGGAACCACAGGTCGCACTGGGCGAGCTCACCGGGCTGGTAGACGGTCCGCGAGACCGGGTCGACCGGAAGATAGGCGGGACGCAGTTCGCGCACGCGCTCCTTGAGGATGGTCATCCCGCGCTCCCAGCCGATGCGCTCGGCGATCACGGTGGCGGGCATCGTCGGGGTCTGCTTGAGCAACTCGCGGATCGCGGGTTCCACGGCGTCCATCGCCGAGCCCTTCAGCGGCCGCTGGTAGACCGGCGGCCGGTCGGTGGACAGGGCCCGTTTCACCGTGTTCTTCGAGATACCCAGGTGCCGGGCGATCCCCCGGATCGACATGTGCTCGGCCCGGTGCAGCCGGCGGATCTCAGCCCAGTCCTCCACGGAAATCACCCTCTCCTCCTGACCCTCAATGAAGATCAGGATGATCAGACGATCGCGAGGTGGGTCACCGTTGATCCGCCGTTCAGCGGTCAGCTTTCACCCGTCGCCGACACGTGAACAACTGACCTACGAGCAAGACCGTTTGACCGCTCTGAAGGTGGCCGCGGTGTGCAGCACGCCGCACACCGCGGCCACCTCCCAACAGCAGCCGAGCTGCCGACAAGGATCTGAAATCGGCCCCGCGCGTGCGGGGATGATCCCCGGCGCGGGTCGGGGTGGGGAGCGAGCTTCTTGTAGGCCCCGCGATCGCGGGGATGGCCCAACCGGTGTGACGGGGGCGAGGCATGCGGCATTCCCCGGGCAGGACGCGCCGCCGTAGGCGGACGGGGCGGTAGGTGCGGGTGTGGGGCTGGAGTTGGCGGGTGGTCGCTCGTGGCGTGTGATCGTGCGGGGGCGAACGGCGGGCGGGTTTGATTCGGGCTTCGGGGTGGTGTAGTTCGTTCACCCGGCGAGTCGAAACGGGCGGGTGCCGGGGCCGTATCTGCTGTTCATTGCTTGTTTATTGCCAGGAGCCAGAGTCATTCCTGATCTTCCTGACTCGGGCGGCCGGACGGTGCCCGGCAGGCAACTCTGGAGAACGTACATCATGCCGCGCACGCTACTTGGAGCCCTGGTCGCCGCCGCTCCGGCGACCGCCGGGCTCTCGCTCGTCACACCGGCCCGGGCCTCCGCCGCCGCCATGGGGTGGGACGTGTCGGCGGAATCAGCGCGCCGATCGTGCGTACACAGACCCGGGTTCGGCGGCCGGCGGCGCCTTCTCGGAATCGACTTCGTGAAGCCGCCGATCGACGAGGTCGGAAAGAGCGCCGAAGTTCGCGGAAAACCGGCCGAATCGCGTGAGGGCGTGTCCGAATCGCCGCGACACCTCACCATGAGCGAGTACACCATCAGCGCCTTCCGGTGAGACGAGGGCTTCCCGTCGCGTCGCAGCCGAGGCGGAGCACCGACGCCAGGCCGATCGGGCCGACCCGCGCGCGTGAAGGGCCGTGAACCGGCCCCGGAAGCCGTCCGCCGATTCCCTGAGTCGAACCGGAGACTCCGCTTCCCGCCGTCCGTCGGACCGGCATTCTCCGAACGGCCACGACGTTCCCGTACGTCAACACAGATAAGGCGACCGGCCCTCACCCCGGTCGTACCACCGGTCGACCGGGTTGCCTCCCCCACAGGCCTGTCCCGACCGACCGCGCCAGTGTGTTCGCATCCTGTTACCCCCACGAAGAAGGAGGGTTTCCAACATGACCGAGATTTCCACGCTTGCCGTCGTACGCTGCCTCGGCGGCTTTTCACTGGACTTGGGGGGACTCCCGGTCAGACGCTGGCGGGCCGGCAAAGCGCGCACACTGTTCCTTTACCTCCTCATCAACCGGGGCCGCACGGTCGACCGCGACGAACTGCACGCCGCGCTGTGGCCCGACCGCACCCGGTCGGCGGGCTCCAGTTCCCTCAAGGTCGCCAAGCACGCGGTGCACCAGATACTCAGCGGGCAGCAGGCCGCGGAGGAGCAGCCGGCCGCGGAGATCGTCTGCAGCGAGTACGGGTACTCCCTCAAACTCCACGACGCCTGGCTGGACTTCGAGGAACTGGAGCGGCTGTGCAACGAAGGGCACCGGGCGGCGGCCCGAAGTGATCCGCGCGCGGCCGCGGAGTACTACCGCAGCGCGCTGGATCTCCACACCGGGGACTTCCTGCCCGGTGAGACCGCCGACTGGGCCAGGGAGCAGCGGGACTGGGTGCGGTCCCTCGCGCTGGGAGCGGCGGACTTCCTCCTCCAGGAGGCACTGGACCGGGGCGAGCTGCCGAAGGTCATCGACATGTGCCGCCGCGCGCTGGACATCGACCCGTACCAGGAGGACGTCTACCGGACCCTGATCCAAGTGCACGGCGATCTGGGCCAGTTAGCGCAGGCCAGGTCCTGGTACAAGCTGTGCCGGGCCCGGATGTCGGACGGTCTGGACATCGATGTCAGCCCTGACACCCAGCGGCTCCTGGACCGGGTTCTGCGCACCCAGGACGCGCCCGCCCGCACTGCGGACCAGACCTCCGGCCCAGGCGTAACCAATGCATAACCAATGCATAACCCACGCATAACCAGCGCATAACCAGCGCATAACCGCCCTGTCTAGACTCCGAAAACCGCGACCGGTCAAGGAGATTGGTGTAACCGTGCTGGAGACGAACCAGGGTTCCGTTCTTTCGGTGGAGAATCCCGGTGTTGGTGCCCCAGCCGATGCCGGGCCCCTGATCGTCGGCATCGGGGGCACCGTGCGCTCCGGTTCCTCGACGGAACGGGCGGTCCGGGCGGTACTCGCGGCCTCCGCGGCGGCGGGGGCCCGGACCCTGCTGCTGGGTGCCGAGGAACTTCAACTGCCGCTCTACGCCCCGGGGGAGTCACTGCGCACCCCGGCGGCCCGGCGGCTGGTCGAGGCCGTCGCCCTCGCCGACGGCCTGGTGATCGGCACGCCCGCGTACCACGGGGGCGTTTCCGGTCTGGTGAAGAACGCCCTCGACTACCTGGAGGACCTGCGTGAGGACGCGCGTCCCTATCTGCACGGCCGCGCCGTCGGCTGTGTCGTCACCGCACGCGGGACGCAGGCTGCTTCGACGCTGGCGGGGCTGCGCTCCGTCGTGCACGCCCTGAGGGGCTGGCCCACTCCCCTGGGCGTGGCCATCAACACGGAGAGCGTCACCCTGGCGTCCGACGACAGCGCCGGCGGCAGCACCGGCGACCCGCATCTCACCGCGCAACTGGCCACCGTCGGACGGCAAGTGGTCGAGTTCGCCCGGATGCGCACGCCGGCCGGCTGAGCGTCCGGGGGCCTACCTCCGACCGCTGCCGCCCCCGTACGTCCGCCGTCACGATCCCCGCCCACCCCTTTGGTTCCGGCTGCCCTGACACCGGATCCTTCGCATCCGCATTCCCACGTCCGACCGTGATTCCGAATGGAGCGCGCCATGGAAGACACCGCGAAGTCCACCGCGAAGTCCACAGAGCCGGAGGAGACCGCCGAGGCTCTCGCCCTCGAAGCGGAAGCCCCCGAGGTGCAGGCCCCCGAGGTGGAAACCGCCGGGACGGAAACCCCCCAGGCGGAAACCCCCCAGGCGGAGACCGCCGGGACGGAATCCGCCGAGGGCACCGAACTGGACGCGCTGGACGAGCTGGACGACGTCGACTTCGACCTCGACGAGGTCGAGAACAAGATCGCGCCGCTCGCCCTCGCCACCACCGAGCCCTCGCGATGGTGACGCGGGCGGCCGAGGTGAGCCGCGTATCCACCGACTCCGTCCTGGTCGACGTGAACACCGGCCCGGCCGCCTCGTACACGGGGCTGCGGGCGGGCATCGACGCCCTGCGTGCCGAGGGCGCCGACTTCACCGGCCTCGCGGCCGGGCACCCGTCCGAATGGGCGGAGCTCTTTCCCGCCGAGACCGCGCCCGGCACCGCGCCGCTGGAGGAGATCGCGCTCGCGCCCTCCGAGCGGCGGCTGCACCGGGAGAGCGAGCAGGTCTACCGCGTGCTGACGGTGGCCGCGACCGCCCTCTGCACGGGCACCGCGCAGTTGGGCAGGCCCCTGCTGCTCAGCGGGATGGGCGGCACCGACCTGTCCTCGCTGCGCGGTTTCATGCGGGCCTTCGAGCACGCGCAGCTCGTCGAGGGCGCCGAACTGCTGCTGGACGCACCGACGTCCGTGCGCGAGCCGGTCGGCCGGTACGCCGACTACCGCGGGGAGCGGGTGCGCTGTCTGCGCCGCATGGGGCTGCGGGTCACCGAGGGCGACCTGGCCGTGGACCTGGGTACGGCTCCCGACGCCGGATTCGAGCCGGTGTCCGAGGAGGGCGAACTCTTCCTGCGGGCAAGGGACTCCGAGGGCTCCGCCGTGGACCGGGTGGCCGCCGCGCTGGCCTACTGCCGCCGGGCGTTCTTCTCCACGAACTGGGAGGGCATGGCGGTCGTCGCCGACGAGGCGATCGGGCTGCTCGCCGGCATCCCCGAGTCGGGCATACCCGGGCTGCTCGCCGAGGCGGAGCGCGAGGAGGAGCTCGTCCACGCCATCGAGTTCGAGACGGCGATCCTGCGCGGCACCGCCGACGTACGCGGTTTCCTGCTCAAGGTGCTCGGCATCCAGGCGGGCTTCCGCGGGGACCAGGACACGGCCCTCGCCTGCTTCCGGGCCATCCGGGAGGACGCCGCCGGCCTCTCCCCGGAGCTGCGTGCCCAGTCGCACCTGTACTCCGCGCTCACCCTGTCCAAGCGCAAGAACCGGCTGGCGGAGGCCGTCGCCGAGGTGGAGCAGGGCTTCGAGGTCGTCGGGGAACGTCCGGGCGAGGCCGAGAGCGTACGCCGCGAGCGCGGCTGGCTGCACAACCTGCGCGGGCTGACCCTGTTCGCGGAGCGGCGCCTCGGGGCGGCCTTCGAGCACGAGAAGCAGGCGCTGGCCTGCATGGCGGGTCTGACCGACGCCAGTGCCGCGCATCTGCGGATCAACCTGTACTCGAACATCAGCGTGCTCCAGGAGAAGGCGGGCAAGCACGCCTCGGCCCTGGCGACCTGGGAGAAGTTCAAGCAGGCCGCCGGCTCGTCGAACGCGGGCTTCCGCAAGCACCACGCGTACCGCAGCGCCGGGCTGCGGCTGCTCGTCGGCGAGCGGGACGCCGCCCTGGCGGACCTGGACACCACGCTGGAGAACGCGGCCGAGCTCGGTGACCGCTTCCACGAGACCGAGGTGCGTCTCGAACTGGGCATGCTGCACGCCTCCGGCGGTGACGCGAGGACGGGCGCCGAGCAGTACGAGCGTGCCGAGTCCGCGGCGCGGCTGCTGGGCGACCCGTACCGCATCGCGCTGGCCCAGGCGGGTCGGGTGATGACGACCGGCTCCGTGGCCGCGGCCGGGTCGGTGGCGGCCATGGCGCCGCTGAGCCTCACCCGTCCCGGTGCGGCGGACGCCCTCGCCAAGGCCGTCGCCGACGGCGGTGACCTGCAAGGGCTGCTGCCCAAGCCGCGGACCAAGCTCAACCGCCCGTTCGACCTGATCAACTTTCAGGACTGAGGCCATGACCGACCATGCGACCCAGGGGGAGACGGGACAGCGGGCCAGGTGGCAGCTCTACGATCGGCTGCTGCTGCGGCGGGCGGGCTTCGGCATCGGCCTGCTGACCGCTCTCGGTGACGGACCGGCGGGTGCCGCGGCCGCGGAGTACCGGGAGGTGGTGGCGCGGTTCGAGCGGAGCCGCGCCCGGCTCCAGGAGGCGATCGCCAAGTCCGTCACCGGCGCCGACCGCGAGCGGGACCGGGCCGGACTGCGCGAACTGTCGAAGCTGCGCGGCCGGGTGGGCCGCCGGCTGCCGGTGGAGCCCGACCCGCGCGGCGGCGACGTGGCATCGGCGGTCGACGGCTACCGCGCGGCGCACTCCGCTCAGCAGCAGGCGGGCGAGCGGCTGACCGCCGCGCTGGGTGAGGAGGTGCTGCGGCGGCCGGAGCGGGTCCGCGACCTGCTCCGCGACGAGCGGGTGTGCGACGCCCTGCTCCAGCTGTCGCCGTCCTTCCACACCGAGGCGGTGCGCTGGGTCGACGGCTGGCAGCAGCAGGACAGCGCGACGGGCCGCAACCGCGCCAAGGACCGGTCCTTCTACCGCCGGGTCTACCTGTACGGCCAGCGGCTCGGCGCGAAGAACGAGACGACCAGCTTCTTCGGTCCGCTGGTGCACGGCCGGGTCGACCGTGGGGCCCAGGGCACCGTCCTCGGCCCCGAGACGGCCTGCGGCTACCACGTCCTGGAGGCGCAGACCGCGTTCTGGGCGGTGTGCGAGCTGGCCAAGCTCATCGGTACGGACCCGCAGGTGCGGGACCGCCCGCCCGTGGCCTGGATGCCGTCCTGCCGCAGGACACCGGGCAGGACACCGGGCAGGACACCGAGCGGGACACCGGGCGGGACACCGGGGTCGGGCGAGGTGCCGGGGACGGCGTCGGGGACGATCCAGTCCGCCGACGGCCGCCGGATCACCCTGTCCGGGGTGCGGTGGCAGCTCGCCGAGGCCGTCGACGGGCGGCGTTCCCCCGTCGAACTGGCGGCGCTGGCGGGGCTCGACCTCGCGGAGACGCGCCGGGTCCTGGACCGGCTGCGGCAGGCCGGGGCCGTCCGGCTCTGGCCCGAGCCGCCGTCCACGGCGGCGCGGCCGCTGGACTGGCTGGTCTCCTGGGCCGACCGCTACGCGGAGGGCACCGCCTGGCCGGTGCGGCTGCGGGAACTGCGCGACCTGGGCGACGCCTACGCGGCGGCCGACGGCCACCGCGCCCGGGCGGCCGCGCTGGAGCGCGTCGAGGAGTGCTTCACCCGGCTCACCGAAGTCGACGCACGTCGCGCCGGCGGCCGGATGTACGCGGACCGGCTGGTGGTGTCCCTGGACGCCAAGGGCGACCAGAGCCCGGTGGTGGTCGGTGGCGACGTGGCCGGGCGCTGGGAGTCCGAGCTCAGCCCGGTGCTGGACGTGGCCGCCCGCTACGGCGAGCTCCAGCAGCACGCGGCGGCCGAGCTGTGCGCGGGGATCCTGCGCGAGGCGGGCGGCGGCGCCATGCCGTACGACGAGCTGATCCGCCGGATGCGCGCCTCGGTCGAGGCGGGCGGTCTGGACCGGCTCGCCGGGCCACTGATCGGGTTCAAGCGGGACTACGCGGCACTGGTGGAATCCGCCGTGCGGGGCCAGGAGGCCCGGCTCTCCCCCGCCGAGCTCGCGGGGTTCGCGCCCGAGCCCGGCCGGCCCCGTTTCGTCAGCCCTGACCTGATGCTGGAGAGCCGGGAGGACGGCGGCGGACTGCTGGTGCTGGGCGAGCTGCACCCGTACGTCTTCGCCTGGGGTTCACAGGGGCTGTTCAGCGACGAACAGGACCGGATGCTGGGCGACTTCGCGGCGGGTCTCGAACCGTGGGGCGGCCCCGAGCGGCTGGCCACGGTGATCCGCCGCAGGCGCCACAAGGGCCTGGTGGCCGACTGGTTCCCGGGCCGCTTCATCGAGATCACCTCGGTGGCCACCGACGACCGGGAGCGGACCGTGCCGCTGACCGATCTGAGCGTCGTCCTGGTGGACGGCACGCCCCGGCTGCGCACCCCGGACGGGGAACTGACCCTGTACGCCGGCGAGGACGACCACGTGCACCTGCGGGCCTTCGCCGCACCCGGAGTGGGGCTGCCGCTGGTGCGGATCGGGGACTTCGCGCCGAGGATCGTGGTCGGGGACCTGCTCGTGCAGCGGGCGCGCTGGTGGTTCGACCGGGCCGACCTCGGGGTCGACGCGGCGCGCGACCCCGCCGCCGCCTTCCTCGCCGTCCAGTCGCTGCGGGCCCGGCACGGAGTGCCCCGGTTCTGCTTCGCCTCCCTCGCGCACGAGCCGAAACCGGTCGGAATCGACCTGGACAGTCCGCTGGCCGTCGACGCCCTGGTGGCGATGGTGCTGGCCGGTGACAGCGCGACGGTGTCGCTGGCCGAGATGAGGCCTGCGCCGGACGCGCTGTGGCTGCGCCACGGCGGGGCCCCCGTGACCTCGGAGTTCCGGATCGCCATGAAGAGGGCATCGTCATGACCCACCGATCCCACCGATCCGACCGATCCCACCGGTCCGACCGATCCGACCTGTCCGACCGATCCGACCTGTCGCCGCAGGAGTCGGCGCCGGCGCCGCGGCGGCACGGCTGGGAGCTGCTGCCCACGGTCGTCCTGCGCAGCGCCGGGTTCCCCTGGCAGATGGTCGAGCGACTGGCCTGCGAACGGACCCGTCTGCTCATCGAGGAGCTGTTCGCCCTGGAGGCCCGGTCGGGCGACGTGGCGTCACGGCTGCACCCGGCGGGGCGGCTGTCCCGGGGCCAGCAGGCGAAGTTGCGCGGTCTGCGGCCGCTGCCCGCGTCGGACAACCTGCCCGCCGACTGGCTGGCCGAGTGGAACGCCGCGGCGGAGCGGGTGAGCGCGGTGCGGGAGCGGCTCGCCGCCACCGTCGAGGCCGACACGGCGGCGGTCGACGAGGCGCTCGCCGCCGTCCGCACCGATCCGCGGGTCAACGACGCCATCGTCTGCTCATCGCCCGCCGTCCACCGCGATCTCGCACGGGGTGCGACCGGCGGCCGGATCCGGCGCCAACTCGCCTCCTACGCACAGCGGCTGGCGTCCAAGAGCGAGACGATGAGCTTCTTCGGGCCCATCAACTACGGCAGGCTCAGCCCTGGCTCCGACGCCGCCACGGCGCTGGACTGGGAGGGCCACACGGCGATCCGGGTCCGCCAGGCGCACACCGCGGCCCGGGTCAACGACGCCGTGCAGGACCTGCTGCTGGGCGACCCGGCGCTGGCCGAGCGGCTGGCACCGGTGCGCAAGACGATGACGGGGCCGCCCCGCGGTACGGGCGTCGGCGCGGCGCTGCTGCGGGAGGCCGACGGCGTACGGACGGTGGCCGGGATCGCGTCCGGGTGCGGCGCCGGTGCCCTGGAGGCGGTGGAGGCGTTCGCGGCCGCCGTGGCGAAGGGGACGCTGACGCACACCCTGTGTCCGCCGGCGACCGTGGTCGACCCGCTGCGCTGGACCCTGGAGCGCATCGACGCCTCGGACACCGAGACGGCCGCCCGCGCGGCCGGGGTGCGGGCCCTGCTGGTGAAGGTGCTCGAACTGCTCGACGGCTACCCGTCGGCGCCGCCCGAGCGGAAACTGACCGTCCAGGCCGAACTGGAGTCGCTGCTGCCCGTCACCGACCGCTCGGCGGAACGCGGACGCTTCTACAACGACCGGGTCATCATCCACGAGGCCGCCGTCGGCACGGCCGGGCTGGAGGTCCGTGGACCGCTGGCCCGCGACATGTGCGACGCCGTCGCGCCGGTGCTCGACCTGCTCGCCCACGAGGCCGAGGCGACCCGCGTACGCACCAACCGGGCGGTCGCGGCCCGGCTCGGAGCGGGAAGGATCCCGCTGCTGCGGGCGCTGCGGGAGTGCGCGGACCTCGCCATCGAGCCGGGTGGAGAGCTCGGCGCCGAGCTGAGCCGGGTGGTCGAGGCCGAAGGCGCGGACCGGGCCGAACTCGACGTGGCGGGGCTGCTCGCCGCACCGCCACCGCCTGCCGCCCCGGTGCTGTGCTCCATCGACGTCCTGATCGCGGCGCCCGACCTGGCCGGGTACGAGCCGGGGGTGACCCCGCTCGTGCTCGGCGACATCCACGACGCGGCGCTGCTCACCCCGTGGGCGCTGCAGTTCCATCCGGACGCCGCGGCGCTGCTCGCCGAGCGGGACGCCGGGGTGCGCAGGGCCCTGGGCGACCAGCTGGCCGTCAACGTGATCTCCCGTCGTACGACCGGGCTGCCGCCGCTGGAGTTCCCCGGTGTGGTGCTCGAACTGGGCGGCAGGGCCGGCGCGGACCGGGAGCGGATCGGCCTGGACCAGCTGTGGCTGGAGAGCGACGGCGAACGGGTCGTCCTGCGCGGCGAAACCCACCCCGGCCGGAGCCTGCTGTTCCACAACGGCGAGCTCGACACCGCCGTGCACACCGCGCTGGCACTGCCCCGGATCCGCCGCCCGGTGCTGCCGGACCTGCCGCACGTGCCGCGGCTGCGCTGGGGCAACGTGGTGTTCTCGCGGCGCCGCTGGGCGCTGCCGAGCGCGGCGCTGCTGGAGGCGCACGGCAGCCGGCAGGAGGCCGAGCGGCTGCTCGCCTCGGCCCGGCTGCTCCGGGAACGGGGCCTGCCCGACCGCTTCTTCGCGAAGTCACCGGCCGAACGCAAACCGGTGTACGTGGACACCGCGAGCCCCGAACTCCTCAAGGGCATGGCCCGGCTGGCGGGCACGGCGGAACAGCTCCTGCTGTCCGAGACGCTGCCCGCACCCGAGGACGCCTGGCTGCGGGACGGGGAGTTGCGCTTCGCCTCCGAGCTGCGCTGTGTGTATCTGCGGGGCGGTGGTGAGCGGTGACGCGCCGGGTGGTGCTCCCTCCCCTGTTCGATCCGAGTCTGGAACCGGAACTCGGGCCGGACGACGAACTGATCGACGTGAACGCGCACTTCGTCGCACGCCTCGCGGGCACCGGGGCACTCGCCGCGCTGGCCGACGACTACGCCCTCGGCAGGCGCGGCGGGAGCGACCCCGCGGAGGACCGGACCAGGGCGCTGTTCGCGCGGGCCGCCGCACGGGTCACCGCGCTGGTCACCGCGCGGGGCAGCCATGGCGCGGGCCGGCTGCGCGCCATGGGCATGGCGCTGCGGCTGGCGGGCGAGGCCGATCCGGCCCTGCGGCTGGCCGCGGACGACGTGGAACTCGTCGACGGCACCACCGAGTGCGGCGCCGATGTGGTGCTGGCCGCGCAGCGGACCGAGTTGCTGGGGCCCGAGGCGCGGTGGACGCGCGCGGCGGCCCCGGACGGGCGGGTGCACCTGGTGATCGAGACCGACCAGCAACTCCCTGCGGCCGCGGTGCTCCTGGAGGCGCTCGGCCCCGGAAGGGTCGTGCTGTGCGGGCGTTTCGCCACCGCGCACCGGGAGGCGCTGCGCGCGCTCGCCCCGTTCTCGGCGGCGGCGGGCTTCGACGACTGGGCTCCGGCCTGGCGGCTGGGCAAGGAGTGGTCGGGGGACGACACGCCGGTCCGCTGGGTCCGCCGCGCGGCCGACTGGCAGGCCGGCGCCCCCTGGGCGGGCTGGCTGACCCCGGACGAGGCGGCGGCGCTGCCCGCCGGGGCGTGGCGCGAGTGCCGGGGCGCGGCGCTGACCGTGGCACGGCTGGCGTCCTGGGCCGAGGTGACGGGGGCGGACGGCAGCCGTACCGATCTGCGGGCCGTCCTGGACGCTGCGGACGCGGTGGACGGGGCCCTGCTCCGGGTCGAACTGCTCGTCGGGGCGCCCGGGGTGGGTGCCGAGGAGACCGGCGCCGCGGCGCGGAGCCTGCTGTCCGGGCCGGGACCCCGGCTCGCGGGGCTCAGCCCGTTCCGACTGCCGACGGCCGGTGGCGGTGCGGCACCGCAGGCCTGGGACGGCGTGCCGCTGATCCGGCACCCGGCCCCGGGGCACGATCTGCCCCGCTGGGACCGGTTCAGCGGGCCCGGGACGCTCGACGAAGCGGCGCGCGCCGCGGCGATCGGCGCACTCAACGCCGAACTCGGTGCCGTGGCCGATCTGTTCCCCGGCCGGTTCGCCTGCTGCGTGCTCGCCGCACCGGACGGGACCGCGGTGTGGGAGCCGTCGGCCGCCGTCGTGGCCGGGGAGGGGCCCGGCCCGGACGGCCAGGGCCCGGGTTCGTTCGTGGTGAACCTGCGGACGGGCAGCGCGTTCCGGCTGCATCCGAAGCTGACGCCGGTCGTGGAGCGGCTCTCGTCCGGCGACACCGCCGTCCTGGACCGGATCAGCGACGGTGCCCGAAGGAAACTGACCGACCGGCTGGTCCAGGCCGGTGTGATGCGGAGGAGCCAGTGAGCCGACAGTGGCGCATCGGGCGGGAGTTCATCCTGCGCCATGCGGGAATGCCGTTCGACTGGCTGGAGGAGCTGGGCGCGCCCCACTCCCTGCTGGAACTCGCGGACGAGCTGCTCGACCGCGAGCGGACCGTCCTGGAGCTGGTGGAGGCGCAGTTCAGCGGGCCCCGCGCCGAGTCGCTGCGCTCCGACGTGCTGCGCGGACGGGCGCGGCAGCTGCCGGCGTCCGGCGGGGCGCAGTGGAGCCGGGCGGTGAGCGCCTGGGCCGACGCCTGGGAACGCTACGCGCTCGCCTGCCGGCAGGCCGACGACGAGGCCGGCAAGCGGCTGCGGGACCTGCTGGCGGATCCGGGGGTCTCCGAGGCCGTGTTCCTGTCCAACCCGGACGCGTACCGCAACATGCTGCTCCCGCTGCTGGCGTACGAAGGTCCGCTGACCTCGCGCTGGCGCCGGGTGCGCCGGCAGATGTTCACGTACGTGCAGCGGTTCTGCGCGAAGAACGAGACGGTGAGCTTCTTCGGGCCCATGGCGTACGGCACGGTGGGCGAGGGTGAGGGCGCCGTACTGCGCGACGACGTGCCCCGCGTCCGCCGGGTGTTCTTCTCGCACTGGGCGGCGCGTGCGCTGGCCACGGCGATCGCCCGGGACCCCAAGATCCTTCCGCATCTCGCGTTCCACTCCACCGGACGTGGTGACGCGGCGCGGGAGCCGCTGCTGCCGCTCGTGGCCCCGGACGGAACGGTGTTCCGCGACGTGGTGCGCGCCGCCGGGCAGCCGGCCCGCGACGTGGCCAGGACGCTGATGCGGCTGGTGGCCGAGGAGGCCGTCACCATCGGCCTCGGCGGCGGCGACTACGACCTGGAGCCCCTCGCGACCCTGCGGGACCAGCTCTCCGCGCTGCCCGCCTCGCCGGCCCGCGAGCTGTGGCTCGACCGGACAGCCGAACTCTCCTCCCTCATCGGCGAGTTGGCGGAGGTGCCGCTGGAGCGCAAGGCGGCCGCCGTCGCCGCCCTGGAGGAGCGGTTCACCAAGTTCACGGGCAGGCCGGCCAGGCGGGGCGCTGGTGCGGCGTACGCCGACCGCGCCGTGTTCTTCGAGGAGTGCGCGTCGCCCTTCGCGCTGACCCTCGGAGCCGGGCTGGTCGGCGACTGGGAGCGGCAGCTCGCCCCCGTGATGGAGGTGTGTGCCGCGCACGGGCAAGCCGCCCAGCGCGCGGCGGCGGCCGCGGTGCGCGACGCCTTCACGGACGGCACCGCGGGAGGGGCGGGCGCCGAAGGCCGCGACGGATCCGGGCCACCGGCGGCCACGGAGTTGGACCTCCTCACGTACGCGACCCGAGCGGCCGCGAGCCGGTCCGACTCGACCAGCACCTTCCAGGCAGCCCACGCACCCGTCTACCCCGGCGCCGACTGGCGGGCCGAGGTCGAGCGGCTGACCGAGGAGGCCGGGGCGCTGGACGGCGACCGGTACGCGGTCATCGACCTGTGCCCCGCGGCGCCGGACGCCTCCGGGCTCGGCGCCGCCGCCCCGCTCGTCCTCTCCCGCGCCCACCACCACCTGCTGGTGCGCAGTTGGCTGGGCACGATGCACCCGGATCCGGACCGGCTCGGCGCGGACGCCGCCGCCTGGACGGCGGCGCAGGACGGCGCGGTCGTCGGCCTCGACTTCGGGCGCCGCAACAAGGGCTACTACCGCTTCCCCGGCCGTGAGGTCGCGATGCGCCCGCTGACCTGGACCGACCACGATCAGCCGGAGCTGCTGAAGCCGGAGGACCTCACTGTCCGCATCGGGCCGCACGACGTCACCCTGCACGATCCGGACGGCAAGGCGGTCAGCGCGTACGTCCCGCTGAGCGACTTCGTCAAGTACGCCCCGATCGCCGCCCTCTCGCATCCGCAGGTGCTCCACCCCACCTTCACCACCGAGGACGCGCAGCCCGAAGTGGCCCTGGGGTCGGTCGTCCTGCAGCGGTCCCGGTGGCAGGTGCCCACCGCGGCGCTCGCGGCACCGGAACCCGAAGCGCGGTTCCTCGCGCTGCGCAGGCTGGCCCGGGAGACCGGAACGCGGTTCGTCTTCTGCCGCAGCGCCCATGAGCGCAAGCCGTACCTGATCGACCTGGCCTCACCGCTCGCGGCCGACCTGGTCAGCCATGTGGCGCGCGGCGCCGAGCAGTTGGGCGTGGAGCGGATGGCGCCGGGGCCGGACGAGCTGTGGCTGCGCGACGGCGAGGGCCGGCGCTACACCAGCGAGCTGCGGATGCAGATCATCGGCAGCAGCGGCAGCAGGAACAGCGACGGGAGCAGCACGCGATGACGCACACCACGCTCTTCGCCGAGCACTCGCTGCGGATGCGGGCCGACGTGCTCCCGGACGGCGCCGGCTCCACCGAGCGGACCTCGGTGCGCGGAATGAGCGTCGAACGGCACCTCGACCGGGGCGTCACCGAGCACCGCTTCGCCGACGGCGACGACCTGCTGGCCTCGGGCGCCGCCGGAGCGGGCCCGGAGGCCGCCGACGCGCTGCGCGAGGTGCAGGAACGGCCGCTGTTCGAACTGACCCCCGAGCTGCGCGCCGAGCTCGCCGGGATCGCCGCCGAGACCGGCGCGGAGCTGACCCTGGGTGTGGCCCAGCAGCACGTCGCCGCCGGCAGCGCGGACCGCGTCGCCACCACGGAGCGGATCGTCACGACCCTGGAGACCAGGCTGACCGGCGACGACGGCACCGTCCACTCCCGGTCGCTGCTGTGCGCCCCCGCGGGCTCCGCCCCGGACGGGCTGAGGGACGCGGCCGTGCGGACGGCCGACGCGGTGCGCGAACGCCTCGCACTGCCGCTCGCCACCGAACTCCCGGACGGCGCCGACCTCGTGCTGCTGCCCGGTCTCGCCGGGGCGTTCTTCCACGAGATCGTCGGGCACCCGATGGAAGCCGACGTGGTCGCGTCCGGAACGAGCTACCTCGGGGCACGCGCCGGGCGGCGGGTCGCACCCGCGTGGCTGTCGGTGGTCGACGGCGGTGCGCACGACGGGCCGGGCTACCGCAGTCCGTTCGACGACGAGGGCACCCCGTGCCGCGCCCTGCGGCTGATCGACCGGGGCACGGTGGGGCGGCCGATGACCGACCGGGCGCTCGCCGCCCTGCTCGGCGGCGGCCCCGGCACGGGCCACGGGCGCAAACAGAGCTACCGGCATCCGGCGATCCCCCGGATGACCCACACCGTGGCCCTGATCGAGCCCGCGGCCGAGCCGGAGCCGCCCTCGGGCGACTGGATCGCCCCGTACGGGCTGCGGCTGGACATGATGAACATCGCCTCGGGCGCCTTCGTCTTCCACGCCCCGTTCTCCCTGCTGCACCGCGCCGACGGCAGCACCGCCCGGCTGGGCCCGCTGACGGTGACCGGTGACGGAGCGCGGGTGCTCGCGGGCCTGCGGCCCTACGAGCACCGGGTCGCCGCCTACCTGCGGGCCACCGGAGGCTGCGGGAAGCTGGGGCAGTACCCGGTGCCGGTGTCGTTCGCCAACGCCGGATTCCGGCTGCCGGCCGGACTCGTCGGGCTGCGGGCGGTGGCCCGTGGCTGAGACCAGGACACGTGCCTCCGGAATCGTCACGCCCACCCGCGGCGCGGCGCGGCTGACCGTCTCGCTCGACACCCTGCGCCTCGAACGGGACGCGAAGGGCCGGGTCACCGGCTCCCGCCGGGTCGCCGGGTCGCCGGACCAGGACGCGGGCAAGGAGACCGGGCTGCTGCTCACCGAGGCGGCCGAACGGACGGCGTCGGCCGTCGCCGGACTCCAGAGCGCGGTGGCGCAGGTCCACGAGTGGCGTGACGGCGACGGCCTGCCGGTGTCGAGGCGGGCCGAGCTGCTGGCCCGCGTCGAGACCCCCGGCGGTCCGGTGCTGCTCGGCACCAGCGGCCAGGGGGATCCGGCCGGGCTCGTGGAGGCGCTGCCCTGGGGCGAACTCGGGGCGCTCTCGGAGCCGTTCGTGCCGGCCGACCCGCCGGACGACTGGCGCGAGCGGCCACTGCTGCTGCGGCCCTCCGCGGCGGCGGTGCTGGTGGCCGGTGCGGCCTTCTCGCTGACCTCGCGCGGGGGTCGCGCGACCGCTGCCCGGCTGGCGGGGCGGCGCATACTGCCGCAGCTGACCCTGACCGATCTGCCGTCGGCGCCGCCCGAGTCGGGGCTGGACGACCGGGGCGACCCGGCGGCGGCCACCGTCCTGGTCGACGGCGGCCGGATCTGCCCGCCGCCCCCGCTCGCCGAGGGCATCGCGCTCGGCCGGGCCGTGTGGGACCACGACACCGGCGGGTTCGGCCCGCCGCCGCTGGCCCGGCTCGAACTCGGCGGGCCCCGGGCCGAGGTGCCCCCGGACGCGGTGGAACTCGTCTGGTGCGTGGAGGGCCTCCAGCGTTACCACGGCGACGGCACCGTCCGGCTCCAGTGCCTGGCCAGGGTCGCGGACCGGCCCGGCGGCTGGTTCCGCCTCGCCCTACGGGGCAAGCCCGTCCACCTGCTGCGCCAGGCCCGCGGCCTGGCCGGCCCGCCCATGGCTGTCCACAGCGACAGCGACGTGACCACCCGCTCGCTGGTACTCGCCGGCGCGGCCGAAATGGAAGGTGCAGGACATGCCGTCGTCACCGTCATCACCCCCTGACTTCACGCTCATCGGCGGAGGGATCGTCGGCGCCTGCCTCGCCGAGGAGTTGAGCGACAGCGGGGCGTCGGTCCGGGTGCTCGACTCCGGTGCCGAACCCGGGCACGCGACCAACCGCGCGGCGGGGGTGGCGGTTCCCTCGCTGCGCTACCTCACCGACCGGGAGTTCTACGACTGGCTGCGGACCGCCAAGCGGGACCTGGACGCCGACGTCGCCCGGCTGGAGCCGGAGTACGGCGCGTTCAGCGTGGCCAGGCCCATCCTGCGCGCCCTGCGCGAGACGGACGTGGAGGCCCACGGCGACGTGCTGAGCGGGCTCGGCGTCGGCGACTGGGTGGAGGGCGGCGCCCTCGCGCAGGCCGCGCCCGGGCTCAAGCTGCCGACCAGCAGGCGCTACCTCCTCGACCCGGACGGGCTGATGATCGACGGCCGCCGCTACCTGGACGCCGTACGGCGCCGGTGCCTGGCCCGGGGCGTCGACTGGCGGCAGGGCGTCACGGTCCGGGAGGTGCGCGAGGAGGGCGCGGCCGTCTCGGTGGTGACCTCCGACGGGACGCTCCGCGCGGACCGGGTGGTGATCACGGCCGGTGCCTGGAGTTCGGGCAAGGGCCTGGCCGAGGCGACCGGAGTCCGGCCGCAGCGCGGGCAGATGGCGGTGCTGCGGACCGACGAGGAGCTGAACTGCATCCTGTCCTCCGCCTACTACCTCGCGCCCGGGGTCGGTGACGACGTGATCGTCGGTGCGACGGAGGAGGACACGGGGTTCGCCGAGCACGTGACCACCCAGGGCATCGCGCACCTGCTGCGGTTCGCCACGACCGTCATGCCGGGGCTCGCGGACTCGGTGCCCGTGGAGCTCCGTGCCGGACTGCGCCCGGTGTCCGGCACCGGACGGCCGCTGGCGGGCGCGCTGCCCGGCCACGAGCGGATCTTCCTGTCGGCCGGCCACGCCGGGCACGGGCTGCTCTCGGCGCGCGCCACCGGCAAGGGCATGGCCGCCGGCCTGGTCGGCGACGACTGGGAGGCCCTGCCGTACAGCATGTGCCCCTCGCACGCCCTGGACGGTGCCTCCTGATGCGCATCGACCACGTGATCCTCGGCGCGCGGACCATCGAGCCGCTGCGCGAACTGCTGTGGGACCAGTACGGGTTCGGCATCACCGACGGCAGTCCCAACCCGGACGGCACGGCGAGCTGGGTGGTGCCCTTCGACACGCCCGACGTGCAGTACCTGGAACTGCTCGTCACCCACGACGAACGGCGGCTGGCGGGCGAGGACTTCGGCCGGCTGTTCCTGGAACGGACCGCGGACGGGCCGGACTTCCTCAACTGGGCGGCACTGACCGACGACATCGAGTCCACCGCGCGCGAGGTGGAGACGGTCACCGGAGCGGATCCGGACCTCTTCCGCGGCGAGTCGGTCCGGGCCGACGGCCTGAGCGTGCCGTGGGCGGAGGCGGCGTTCGACCTGTCGTGGCGCAGCCGGGTACTGCCGTTCTTCCTGAGCTACGGCGACCCGCAGGCGCGCGCGGCACGGGTGCCGGGCGATCTCGAGGCGGCCGGGCACCGGGTGTGCCCGACGTCGCTGCGGCTCCTGGAGACAGGCCCGGCGCCGGAGCGGGACTGGGCGGACCGGTGGCCCGGACTCGCCGCGCTCGACGTCCTCGTCGACCCCGCGGCGGGCCCCCGCATCTCGGCGGTGCACATCGACACCGCCGAGGGCGAGACGGTGGTGCGGCTTCCGTGACCCCCGCACGCCCCGCACCCGCGGGGGCACCGGCTGATCGCCGAGGCGCTGGAGCCGGTCCGGGTCCGTCAGGCCCCGGGAGCCGGGGACTGACCAAGGGGC
>NZ_JBFBIR010000045.1:7048-68326 GCF_040685715.1 Kitasatospora sp. NPDC088264 | reverse complement strand
GCGGCCGAAGCCGCTCCCACTGGCCGTCAGTCAGATCACCCCTACTCCCCATAGTCGTATCAACGACTCAAGTGATCGGCAGGACACGGCCTAGTACACGGCGTGCAGATGGCTGGTTGAACGGTCTACGCGTACGACGTACGTTCAGGGCGCGTACACCGTACAGAGCACTGGGGAGCTTCTCATGCAGACCGTACTCGTCTCCGGCGGCGGAATCGCCGGGCCCGTCCTCGCCTACTGGCTGCGCCGCCACGGCTTCGCGCCCACTGTCGTCGAACGCGCTCCAGGCCAACGCCCCGGCGGCCAGGCCGTGGACATCCGCGGTGTCGCGCTGGAAGTCGTGGAGCGGATGGGCCTGCTGGAGCAGGCGAGCCGCGTGCGGACCCGGATGCGCGGCATGTCGATCCTCGACCCCGACGGCCGCGAGGTCGGCCGCTCCACCGAGGCGACCTTCAGCAGCGGACGGCTCGACAGCGAAGACCTCGAGGTGCTGCGCGAGGACCTGGTGAGGATGGTGCACGAGCACACGCGCGCAGGCGTCGAGTACCTCTTCGGCGACAGCATCACCGCGCTGGACGAGGACGAGACCGGCGTGCGCGTCGACTTCGCGCACGGACCGTCCCGCACCTTCGACCTCGTGGTCGGGGCCGACGGCCTGCACTCCACCGTACGGCGCCTGGCCTTCGGTCCGGAGGAGCACTTCGCCCACCACCTGGGCAGCTACCTCTCGGTGTTCAGCGCGGACAACTTCCTCGCCCTGGACGACTGGCAGGTGTGGCTGCGGGGCGGCGACACGGGTTTCGGCATCATCCCCGTACGCGACAACACCGAACTCAGGATCGCCTTCGGCTTCGAGTCCGCGCCCCTCGCCCACGACCTCCGCGGCGGGGGCGCCCTCCGGCAGCTCGTCGTGGACAAGCTCGCGTCGATGCGATGGGAAGGGACCCGCTTGGCCGAGGCCGCCCGGACGGCCCCCGACTTCTACTGCGACGCCATGGCCCAGATCCGCATGGACCCGTGGTCGCGGGGCCGGGTGACCCTGCTCGGAGACGCCGGCTACTGCCCTTCCCCCCTCTCGGGGCAGGGCACCAGCCTGGCCCTCGTGGGCGCCCACGTGCTGGCCGACTGCCTTGCCCGGGCCGACGGCGACCACCGCACCGCGTATGCCCGCTACGAGCGGCGGATGCGCCCGTTCGTCACCCTCAACCAGGCCCTGGCCACCGAGAACCCCGGCGGACCCGCCTCGGAGGAATCCGTCGCGCACGCCAAGAACGCACTCTCGCTGGACGACTGAGCCCTGCCCTGGACGGGCACCGAAGCCGACAGGGGAGGGCTTGAAGCGGCGGCGAGGCCTGCCCGACGCAGGCGTCGGCCCCCTCTACCAGGAGGGGGCCTCTACTGCTCCTGCGACTTACACTCTCGTTCCTGACGCCTGCAATGCTTTCGAATGCCTTCGTTGGTGCCGTCCGTGCTCACTGGCCGGACGGAGCGTCGCGTACGACGCGGCGAGATGCTGTTCCGAGAGCGACCCCCGCTGGGGGCCTCCGTCCGTGCGCAGTCGGACCGGACGGTTTGTTTCGTTTCACCCGGGTGTGCTCGGGATGGGCCGCTCCTCCGGACGGGCGGTGACGCTCCCGAACTCCCTGCTTTCCGTGGGGCTCTCGCCCTACGCGGCTTCCAGGGGACAGCTCCAGCCTGCGCCTTGCCGGCCGCGGAGGCAACCCCAGCCGGGCCTTCACCGAAGGTGACGGCGGAGGAGCGCGGTGTCGCCGGGCCGCACGTGGGCGGGCAGTTGACCGGGTTTGCGCCTTCAGCCGGTGGGGGTGCCGACCTGGTCGCGTTCGAGCGCGGAGCGCAGCCGGCGGAGGGCCCGGGCGGCGGCTGCCGTCGTGGACTGGTCGAGGGTGCCTTCGACCAGTTCGCTCAGGCCCGCGGCGAAGGTCGCCTCGGCGGCGTCCAGGAGCTGTGAACCGTCGTCGGTCAGGGCCAGGAGCGAGGACCGGCGGTCCGCCGGATTGGCCTGGCGGACGACCCAGCCCTGCTTCTCCAGGCGGTCGACGCCCTTGCTGGTCGCGCCGGCTCCGATGGCGAACTCCGCGGCGAGGTCGGCGACTCGGGCCCCCGGGTGCTCGCGCAGGAACCGCAGGAACTCGAACTGCGAGGTCACGATCCCATGCCGCTCGCGCAGGCGGTCGTTCAGCGCGTTGTACAGGCGCGTCTCGCAGCGGACGAGATCCGCGAAGAATCCTTGGAGGTCGGCGATGCCATCCGATGTATATTCCACGGCATATAGTGTAGAGGAAGTCATTCCATAGGAGGAGCGCAGATGAGCAAGGAACAGCTCGCCAAGATCGACGCGATGCTCCGCCGGCCCCGGCCGGAGGGCCGGCGCTCCGTCGAGGAGCTGCGCGCCGGGTTCAGGGCGCTGATGGACACGATGATCGTGCCGGACGACGTCCGCACCACTCAGGCCGCGCTCGGCGGCCGGCCCGCCCTGCACGTCACACCGGACAGCGGCGCGCGCCCGGGCACGATCCTGTACTTCCACGGTGGCGGCTTCGTCTTCGGCTCTCCCGAGACCGCGCTGTCGCTGACCGCGCAACTCGTCTCGAGGACCGGGTTCGACGCGTACTCGGTGGACTACCGGCTGGCCCCCGAGCACCCGTTCCCGGCTGGTCTGGAAGACAACCTGAGCGCTTACCGCGCCCTCCTCGACAGCGGCCTGGACCCGTCCGCCATCGCGTTCGCCGGGGACTCCGCCGGCGGCGGTTACGCGGTCACCACCACCCTCGCCGCCCGCGACGCGGGCCTGCCGCTGCCCGCCGCGATCGTGGCCTTCTCCCCGGGCGTGGACGCCACCCGGAGCGGGGAGAGCATGACGACCAAGGACGGCATCGACCCGATCTTCACCCGCGAGGCCGTGATGCACACCGGGGCCATGTACCTCGCCGGCCAGGACCCCGCGCAGCCCCTCCTCAGCCCGGCCCTCTTCGCCGACCTGACCGGCTTCCCCCCGCTCCTCATCCAGGTGGGCGCCAACGAGATCCTCCTCGACGACTCCACCCGCCTCGCCGCCCGCGCCCGCGACGCCGGAGTCGACGTCATCCTCGACATCACCGCCGACGCCCCCCACGTCTTCCAGGCCTTCGCGGGCGGCCCCCTCGACGAAGCCGACCAGGCACTCGACCGCGCCGCCCTCTTCCTCGCCCAGCGCATCCCCGCTCCCTGACGCTCCGCGCCCTCACCGGCCGCCGGGCCGCTGGCGTGGCCAGATGATCGTTCAGGCCGGTGCCTGCGGTCCGGCGGCTGCTCGTCGCCGGGGCGACCAGTTCAGCAGCCGGGCCGGGTTCACGGTGACGGCGGCGCGCAGGACCGACGGGCCGACGTGCGCGGCCGGCCAGGCGAGGCAATCGGCGAACGTCCTGCCGCGTTCGTGGCGGGTCCAGGGCCAGTCGCTGCCCCACAGCAGGCGCTGGTGGCCCGCTTCCTCCAGCACGCGCCGCAGCATGAGGCCCGGCGCGTCGGGCGCGCCGGGGGCGCAGCGGTAGGGCGCGGAGGCCTTGATCCACACGTGGTCGCGCGTGGCCAGATCCAGTACCGCGCGATCGGCGCCCTCGGACGCGCCCGGCAGGCCGAGGTGGTCGATCACCACGGGGGACGGCCAGCTACGGAGGGCGGGCGCGATCGCCGTCCACTGTCCGCCCGCCGCGTGCACCTCCAGGTGCTGCCCGCGCTCGGCCAGCAGTGCGGCCACCTGCCGCCAGTGCGGCCCGGCCAGGTCGGGCACCCGCCGACCGATCAGGTTGAGGCGGATGCCCGCGACGCCGTCGAGGGCGAGCGGGGCGAGCGCGTCCGGCCGGCAGGGGCGGTCGTGGTCCAGCACGATGACGGCGCGGAACCTGGCGGGGTGCCGGGCCAGGCAGCCGAGCAGGAACTCGTTGCGCGATCCCAGGAAGCTCGGCTGGACGAGGACCGCGCCGCCGATGCCGTGCCGGTCGAGCAGCGCCAGGTACGTCGCCGGGAGGGCGTCGTAGTCCGGCACCTAGCGGGGGCGGTCGGCCCTGGGCAGGCCGCGGTGGAACACGTGGGCGTGGGTGTCCACCGACTCCACCGACTCGGCCGGTTCGCAGATCACCCGTCGATGGTAGGTCCGGGGGCCCAGGACCGGGGGCCTCTGGACCTTCACCTGACCGACTGTCATATTGGCCTGCATGTTCGACGACGTACTGACGTGCTCACGTTCAGGGCGGCCGGTGCCGCGGAGGCGCTGCCGCTGCGCCGTGCCGGTCGTTGGTTCCTTCCGGCACCGCTCCGACTGCTACCGCACCGACTGCTACCGCACCGACCTCGGGTAAGGAGCGAGCATGCGTCAGTGGTACCGCTCGGCGTCGCCCGGGGGGCGACGGGCGTTCTGGGCCACCTTCGGCGGCTGGGCGCTGGAAGGGGCCGACGCGCAGATCTACGGCCTGGTGCTGCCGACCCTCACCGCGCTGTGGCATCTCACCAACGGCCAGGGCGGGCTGGCCTCCTCGGTCACCCTGGTCTGCACCGCGCTCGGCGGCTGGCTGGCCGGGGCGGCCTCCGACCGGTGGGACCGGGTGGCCGTCCTGCGCTTCACCATCGCCTGGTACGCGGTGGCGACCGCGCTCGTCGGCTTCGCCGACGGCTTCGAGTCCCTGCTGGCCTTCCGGTGCCTACAGGGCATCGGCTTCGGCGGTGAGTGGGCCGCGGGCGCGGTACTGATCAGCGAGTACGTGACCACGCGGTACCGGGGGAGGGCCCTCGGGGCGGTGCAGAGCGGGTGGGCCGTCGGCTGGGCCCTCACCCTCGCCGCCTACTCGGTGCTGGTCGCCGTCCTGCCGCAGGCCTGGGCGTGGCGGGCGATGTTCTGGCTCGGCGTGCTGCCCGCCCTGCTGGTGCTCGCCCTCCGCCGCGGGATCGCCGACCCCACGGCCGACCAGCGGCGGCGGGAGAAGGCCTCGCCGACGGAGATCTTCCGCCCCGGCCTGCTGAGGGTCACCGTCTTCGGCGCGCTGCTCGGGCTCGGCAGCCACGGCGGCTACTACGCCCTCACCACCTTCCTGCCCACCTACCTCCACACCACCCGGCACCTGTCGGTGATGGGCAGCAGCGGGCACCTCGCGGTCTTCATCGCCGGCTCGTTCCTCGGCTACCTCGCATCCGGGTGGCTCTCCGACCGGATCGGCCGCCGCCGCAACGTCGTCCTCTTCGCCCTGTGCTGCCTCGTGACCCTCGTTCCCTACCTGCTGCTGCCACTCGGCGATCTCGGCACCCTCATCGCGGGCGCGCCGCTCGGGTTCTTCTCGGCCGGCATCCCCGGCGGACTGGGCGCCCTGTTCGCGGAGTTGTACCCCACCCGCGTCCGGGGTGCCGGGCAGGGCTTCTGCTACAACCTGGGCCGCATCGTCAGCGCCGCTTTCCCCGCCCTCGTCGGCTACCTCTCCGGACGCCTCGGACTCGCGGCGAGCATCGCCCTCTTCGCGGGGCTCGCCTACGCACTGGCGGCCATCGCCGCCACCTGCCTCCCCGAGACTCGAGACCGCGAACTGCCCCATGACCCGGCTCCCGTGGCCTATCCAGAGCGAACCGCCAAGCTCCCCAGGTAGGGGGCGGGCTGCGCGGACGCTCGGGAGCGTCCGCGCGGCCCAGGGGTGGGGCAGCGTGAGCCTGCGGATCCTGACCTGACCGGCTCTGCCGTCGCGCCCCTTCCGGGGGGAACGCCTCACGACATTCAACCGGCCGAGGTCGCGCCGGCACCGACCTGGTGGACGTAGGTGGTCACAGTGTCAGGAGGCCTCCTCGACGGTGTCGGAGAGGCGGTGGGCGGTGGAGGTGTCGACGCCGAGGGCGGCGAGCAGGTCGAGGACGACGGTGAGGGGTGGGGCTCCGGCCAGGCGAGCGGCTGCAAGGTGGGTGGGGAGGCGGTCGGCGGCGATCAGGGCTGTCCACTGGGTGGCGGAGAGGGCGAGGTAGTGCAGGCCGGGGGGATCGGCCAGCAACGCCAAGTCCGCGGTGGGGCAACGGGACAGGTCGAGGGAACGCAGTCCGGGGAGGGTGCGCAGCGGGGCGAGGTCGACGGGTGACGGGACGTCATTGAGGTGGATCGCCTGGACGCCCGGCGCGAGCCGTTCGTCCAGGGCTGAGGCCACCAGCTGGCGCGAGTCGTCCCCGGACTGCTGCGGGGCGTGCGGATCGGGCTGGCCCAGGATCTGGCCGAGCCAGGCGGTGACGGAGGAGGCGACGTAGCGCGGGCCGCCGTTGTCCGGAAGAAGGAGCCCGGACGGCTCGGCACCACGTACCCGCCGCCGGACAGGCCGACGCTCCCTCGGCTCCCGTGCCCGCGCGGCACGCACTTCGTCCAGCCCTCCGGCGCCTGTGCGACGACCTCCGCCGTGATCTGCCGCGCCGCCTGTTCCACCGTCAGGTCCACACCCACCCTTTTCGTCCCACTGTTCGGACGATCATGTCAGCAGGGTGTGACAGAGCGACCGGCAGTCGGCGCCGACGAGCCGCTTGCCGTCTCCGATCTCGTCAACGCCAACCCGGCCGACCTTCTCGGTCACGGCGCGGGCGTTTTGCGTCGGACGTCTGGGCGAACCCGTACCCGGGACCCACCGCGGCCACCAGCTGGCGTGCGGGTTCCGGCTCCTCGGCGCTCAGGATTCCGGGAACCCGCGCGTGTTACCGCGAACCGGAGCGATGCCCGCCATGGGTCACGCGGGTCACGCGGGTGACGCGGTGACCTTGGCGACGAAGCCGGCGACGTTGGCCACGGTGCGCCGGATCTTCTCCTCGACGGTGAGCGACTCGTGCAGCCGGGTACCGGTCTCCCGCTTGCCGCGCACGTAGAGCGAGCAGGCGAGGTCGCTGCACATGTAGGCGCCGACGGAGTTGCCCTGCTTGCCGGCCTTCCCGGCCAGGGGTGCGACCAGCAGCGAGACGCCCCCGGTGTGGGTGGTCACGCAGAGCGAACAGATGCTGCGGCGGGCCTGCCAGGAGGCGGCACCGGAGGAGCGCAGCGCGACCGCCACCGCGCGGCCGTCCGACTCGGCCGCGAGGTAGGCGCGATCGGGCGCCTGCGGGTCGCGCCACCCGAGGAAGTCCAGGTCGTCCCAGGGCTGTTCGGCCAGGTCGCGGGGGATGTGCAGTCGCTTCGCCTCGCCCTTGGTGCAGTTCACGAAGGCGGCACGGATCTCTTGCTCGGTCAACGGCTTCATAGGAGCCAACGTAAATTACCTAGGACTATTAGGCAAATGTATAATGGCCTCAGTCGATCGGAGGGAAGGCCATGGCGCGCGTAGGACTGAACGCGGAACGACTCACCCGGGCGGGAGCGGAACTGGCCGACGAGGTCGGCTTCGACAAGGTCACGGTCTCGGCGCTGGCACGACACTTCGGCGTCAAGGACGCGAGCCTGTACTCGCACGTCAAGAACTCCCAGGACCTCAAGACCAGAATCGCCCTGCTCGCACTCGAGGAACTCGCCGACCGGGTCGCCGCCGCCCTGGCCGGACGCGCCGGCAAGGACGCCCTGGCCGCCTTCGCCAACGCCTACCGCGACTACGCCCGCGAACACCCCGGTCGCTACGCCGCCGCGCAGCTCGAACTCGACCCCGAGACCGCGCGCGCCAGCGCCGGCGTCCGGCACTCGCAGATGACGCGCGCGATCCTGCGCGGCTACGACCTCGCGGAACCCGACGAGACCGACGCCGTCCGGCTGCTCGGCAGCACCTTCCACGGTTACGTGGCCCTGGAACGGGCCGGGAGCTTCCAGCACACCCCGCGCGGCACGGAGGACACCTGGGCGCGCATCCTCGACGCCCTCGACGCACTGCTGCGCAACTGGCCGGCGGCCTGACCGCCCGCTCGCAGGCCGCCTGCGCCCCGGGGCGGCCGGTAGGAGGCCATCACCGCGAGGCGGGTGAGCCGGAGTCCGCCCCGGGCGCGGCGGCAGGTGGCCGGCGGTCGGCGCCGGTGTCGGCGTCGGCGGCGCGGCCACACCGGCCCTCTGACGGGGTGACCCCAACCACCCCGAAGAACTCAATGGCGGGCGTCCGCTCCCGGGCCCCTCACCATGGAGCCATGACCGGATCACCGCACACCACACTCGTTCTCGGCGGCACCGGCCGCACCACCGGTTGCATGCCGACCGCGTTCCGGGAGTTCGCGCAGCGCAACGCCCACGCCTGGACCGCAAAGGCGGGTGCGTGACCATGACCATCGGGAACCTCGAGGACTTCGCGGCGCTGGACCCGTTCTTCCGGATCATCCAGGAAGGCCTCGCCGGTCTGGTCGACGGCGGCCACTTCTTCGACCTCCTGGCCGAGGACGTCGTCGTCGAGTACGTGGTCTCCGTCCCCGGCTACCCGCGCCGAGTCCAGGGCCGCCAGGCGGTCGCCGACCTGTACCGGGGCTACGGCGACGCGATGGTCCTGACCGGCGCGGACGAACTGGCCGTCCACCGGGACCCCGACACGTCCGTGGTCGTCCTGGAGTACGCCGTGCACGGGCACGCCGTCCACACCGGGCTCCGCTACGACAACCACTTCGTCTCAGTGATCACCGTCAAGGACCGCCGGGTGACGCACTGGCGCGACTACCTCGACCCCGTCGCCGTCTTCCGCGCCCTCGGATGGCCGTCCGATCGCCACTGACGGAGCGAGCCGCGGTCGCGCACGGGTGACACTGCCACGGCCGTGTCCCGGGTCGACCCGGCCGCCCGGGCCCGAGGCCGGCACCCGTTCCCGAGTCCTGGCCTGTCGCGACGGGCGCGGAGCGGCCGCGCGGTAGACATGGAGACCATGGAGCGCGCGCGAGACGACGTCTCGGACCCGGACCGGGCCGTGCCGAGGCCCGGTCGCCCCCGGGCCTGGGCTGGACTCTGGTACCCGGGCCGTGTGCGGCGGCGGGAGGAAGGTGGTCCGTGAACGTCGTGTTGAGCGAGGTGACGCCGCTCGCCCTGGCCATCGCGCTGTCGCCGCTGCCGATCGTTCCGGCGCTCTTCCTGCTGTTCACTCCCCGGCCCAGGGCGACGGGCGGAGCCTTCCTGGCCGGGTGGGCGGCCGGGATCCTCGTGGTGGCGTCGGTGTCCACGGCCCTCGCGGCCCTCATTGAGACCCGCGAGGAGACGCCCACCTGGGCGTCCTGGACGAAGGCCGTCCTCGGCGTGGTCCTCGTCCTGCTCGCCGGGCGGCAGTGGCGCTCCGGCTCCAAGACGGGGACCCCGGCCTGGATGCGGAGCCTCACGGATGCCACGCCGGCCAAGGCCCTGCGGCTGGGCCTTCTGCTGTCGGCAGCCAACCCGAAGAACATCCTGCTGTCCGCGGCGGCGGGGCTGACCATCGGCTCCGCCGAACTGGGTCCGTCCCGTGGCGTCACCGCCGTGGCGGTGTTCACCGCGATCGCCGTTTCCACCGTCGGGCTTCCCCTGCTGCTCCACATCGCGGCGGGGGAGCGGGTCCTCACTCCGCTGGGCAGGGCCAGGACGTGGTTGGAGACCCACAACAGCGCCGTCACCGCCCTGGTCCTGGCCGTGATCGGCGTGCTCCTCGTCGTCGAGGGTGTCACCGGACTGTGACCGGTACGAGGACCGCCTCCGCCGCGGCTGCCTCTCGGACCGTACGGCCCGGCCCTCCCGGCCGTCGCACGATGCGGCAGGAGGGCCGAGGCCGTGAGCGCGCGAGGCTAGAAGAACGTGGGCCGGCGCGGGACGTAGGGCTCTTCGAGGGAGTCGGTCTCCTCGGCGGTGAGCGTCAGGTCGAGCGCGGCGACGGCGTCGGCGAGGTGGTGCGGCTTGGTCGCGCCCACGATCGGGGCGGAGACGACCGGGTTCTTCAACACCCAGGCCATCGCGACCTGTGCCATCGACACACCGCGGGCCAGGGCGATGCGCTGGACAGCCTCGACGACGGCCCGGTCGCTGTCCAGGAAGATCGGCCGGTCCTGCTGATCGACTGTCCGGTTGAGCTCCGCACGTGGCGTGGAGCGTTCGCCCCAGGGCCGGGTGACCAGCCCCCCGCCCAGGGGGCTCCACGGAATGCTTCCCACGCCCTGGTCGGCGAGCAGGCCGAACATCTCGCGCTCCTCCTCGCGGTGGATCAGGCTGTACTGGTCCTGCATGGAGACGAACCGGGTCCACCCGCGGGCCTGCGCGGCATGCTGCATCTTGGCGAACTGCCAGGCCCACATCGACGAGGCACCGATGTAGCGGGCCTTGCCCGCCTTGACCACATCGTGCAGCGCCTCCATCGTCTCCTCGACCGGCGTCTGCGGGTCGAAGCGGTGGATCTGGTAGACGTCGACGTAGTCGGTGTCCAGGCGCCGCAGCGAGGCGTCGATCTGTTCCATGACGGCCTTGCGGGACAGCCCCGACCCGCCCGGTCCCTGGTGCATCGGCGCCCACAGCTTGGTGGCCACGACGATGTCCTCACGCCGGGTGTACTTGCGCAGCGCCCGCCCGACGACCTCCTCCGAGGTGCCCAGACCGTAGATGTTCGCGGTGTCCCAGAACGTGATGCCGAGTTCGACGGCCTGGCGGAAGACCGGCTCGGCCGCGTCGTCGTCGAGCGCCCAGGTCGTCCTCCTGGCCGGGTCGCCGAAGCTCATACAGCCCAGGGCGATCCGGCTGATCCTGAGCCCCGACGTTCCCAAACGCGTGTACTCCATGGCGTACTCCTCTTCCTCGGTGACGTGGACGTGTGTACCTGCTCCGAAAGGCCGCCGCGCTCACTCCCCCCCACCGTGAACTCACCCTCGGCTACGAGGCCCTGGAACTCGCCGCGACACCGGACTGACCCTCATGGCCTACGGCGCCGAACCCGCCATACCCGCGTGCGACGCCCTGAACCTGCTGGCCGGCTGGGCCGCGACGATGGATCGGGACCATGATCTCCGGCTCGGAAGCTCATCCCTCTCCCACCCCGCGGCCCGGCACCTCCGCCTGACCTCGCGCTCTCATCGCGCGTCCTCCCCGGCGACTGGTCAAGGGCGATCGTCGGCATTCATGGGGTCTGCTCTGTCGTGGGAGGGCCGGAGCGGCCGGCGGCCCTCGCGAGCGGTCAGGTGTCCGGGACGACGGCGACCGGGCAGCGGACGTGGTGGATCGCGGCGTGCGCCACCGGGCCGAGGTGGGCGCCGAGAGGCATCCGCCGGACGTGGCGGCCGAGGACGACCAGCCGGGCCGCTTCCGACGCTTCCACCAGGACGATGGCGGCGTTGCCCCGGACGAGCTCGGACGTCACGGTCACCTGGGGGTAGCGGGCCAGCCAGAGGGCCAGGGCGTCGGCGAACCGCTTCCGCTCGGAGGCGGACAGCTCCTTCTCCAGCCCTCCGATGGCGTCGAACGCCATGTACTCGCTGCCGGCCGGCGGCGCCCAGACGTGGACGATCCGCAGGGGTGCCGAGCGGTGGGCGGCCGCCTCGAAGGCGAACGCGAGGACGTCGTCCGGCGGATGCGCGAGGTCGATGCCCACCAGGACGGGGTCGGTGGCGGCGCCCCGCTCGCCCTCACCGGCCCGGACCAGCACCACCGGGCAGGTGGCCCGGCGCAGCACCTCCTGGCTCACCGAGCCGACCAGGAAGCCGCGCACGGGCCCCAGCCCCCGGGAGCCGAGCACGAGCACGCTGGAGGTCCGGCCGGTGGTCTCCAGCGCCTTGGCCGGGTCGTCGGGGACCTGGCGGGAGGAGACCTGGAGGCCGGCGTGCGTGGCGCGCAGCTCCGCCTCGCGGGCGGCCAGGGCGTCCCGGCTGCGGTTGTACACCTCGTTGGTGCCGACCGAGTCCCGCTTGGGCCAGGGCCAGGCCTGGAGGAGTTCGAGGGCGAGCCCGCGGCGCAGCGCCTCCCGGGCGGCCCACGCGGTGGCGGCGAGGCTCTCCGGCGAACCGTCGAAGCCCGCGACGACGGGACCGTTCACGGCGACGGGACCGTTCACGGCGACCTCCCAGGGGTCGGGTCCGGGCCGGCCAGGCCCGCAGCGAGTCGAGGGCGGCGGCGACCGTTCGACCGCCTGCCGGAAGGGGCGGTCGAGCCGGACGCCGCGACCGTGGTCCATGCCGCGTCCCGCAGGTCGTACGTGGCCCGGGCACCCCGGCCAGTATCGGCGGGAGCCGCTGCCGGCGCCTCCCGGCGCAGGGCCGCGCCCCGGGCGGTCCGGCCCCGGCTCGGCGGATCGGCCTGGGGAACGTGGGTGGTCAGAGCACCGGTCAGGCGCGCGGGGCGGTGTGCAGGACGGCGAACAGGCCCCGTGCGCGCGTGCCGTCGGGCAGCTGCCAGAGGCCACCGAGGTGGCCGGCGGTCTCCGGGGCCGGGAGGGCTGCGTCGTCCGCGGCGGGGTGCAGCACCCGGTGCAGGCGCAGGGTCGCGCCCCGGGGTGCCGACAGCTCGGTGCCCTCCTGGTCGTCGGCGGCGGCGGTGGGGCTCAGGGGGGTGTCGCCGCGGTAGGAGCGGGTGACCTCCAGGTCGGGGGTGTCGCTGATGTTCTGGTCCTGGGCTTGGACCCGGCCCTCGATCAGGGCCGACAACTGGGCGACCAGCACCGGGTCGTGGCAGCCGTCGTAGGCCCAACGCCGCCCCAGCTCGCCGTGCTCCATGGTGCCGACGAGCGCGTGCTCTGCTCCGTCGAGCGGGGCGCCGCGGTAGGTGAGCGGGACGAAGTAGGTGGCGGGGGCTGGGCCCGAGGTGTCGGTGACCACCATGAACTCGATCCCGACCTCGCCCTGCGGGTCGTCCAGCCGGAAGCCGCCGGCCTTGGCCAGGTCCGGGGCGCCCGCGCCGCCGCGGTACCAGGGGCGGGAGGGGAGCCAGGAGGCGAGCAGCTCCAGCTTGCTCGGCTGGAGGGTGGTCTGGTGGATGACGGACATGCCGGGGTCTCCTCCGTTGTGCGAATGCGATGGTCATACCCTCCCACCCGTGCGGGGCTGACGGGCGGGCAGGTTCCGCTGCGACGTTCGTTGCCGTTCCCGGCCTGGGCCTGGTCCTGGTCCTGGCCCAACTCGCCTCCCCGTCCTCCGCCGTCCACCGGCGGGCCTCCCGCCCGGCACCCGCGCGGCCGTCGGGCGGTAGGGCGTACCGGCACCAACTCGCCAGTCTGGCTGGAAAGATGGTTTCGGGTCGGCCGAACTTGCGATCTTTCGGACAAGCAGGCGATCAAGGTCTTGATCTGCTGAGGGGTCACCCTTAGATTGCAGTGCAATGTCACACTGAACCGACCGACACGGCGTGCCTGGGGGACCGGTGCCGGACACTGCACAGCAAGTACCGCACCAGAGCGCCGACAAGCTGCCCCGGGTGTTCTACCGGCTGGCACTGGGCGACGCCCTGTCCACGTACGGGAGCCAGCTCGACCTGGTGGCGCTCAGCCTGTTCGCCTACGAGGCGGCCGGGAACGCGCTCGGCACGGCCGGGTACCTGATCATCCGGCTGGCCGGCGGCCTCGTCGGCGGCCTGGTCTCCGGGCGGCTGGTGGCCCGGACCGACCGGCGGCGGCTGATGACGGGTTGCGCGCTGGCCCAGGCGCTGGCCCTGGTCGTGGTGGCCCTCGCGCCGGTCCCGGCACGCATCCCGGTGCTCTACTCGCTCGCGCTGGTCTTCGGCGGCGCGGCCGCGGTGTGCGCCGTCGCGCTGCGGACCAGCATCCCGGAGATGGTCGGCTCCGAACGCAGGGCCCGTGCCAACAGCCTGATGGCCAGCTGCCGTTCGGCCGCCATGGTGCTCGGCTTCGCCTCCGCCGGCGTGGTGGTGGCCTGGGCCGGGTTCCGCGCGGCGCTGCTCATCGACGCGTCCAGCTTCCTGGTGTTCGCTGCGGTGGTGCTCCGGCTGCCGCTGCGCACCCGGGCCGAGCCCGCCGAGCAGTCCGCCGCAGAACCGGCTGATCCCGCCGGTCCCGCCGCGGGGGCGAAGCGGCGCGGGAGCCGGTGGCAGGCGCTGATCGTCCTGCGGGCCGCCCCGGTGGTCGGCGCGATGGCGGCGATCCGGCTGCTGGACGCCTTCGGCTCGGCCGCGCACAACATCAGCCTGCCGGTCTTCGCCAACCAGCACTCTCCCGGCAACCCGGCCGCGCTGCTGGGCATGTTCTGGGCCACCTGGGCGGTCGGCAACCTCGGCGCCCAGCAACTGGTCTCCCGGCTCCTGCTGCGCCGGGGCATCGAACCGGGCGAGCGCGCCTTCGCCCTGGGCACCTGTCTGATGTCCGGCTGTTTCATCCTGGTCTTCACCGGACTGCCGACCCCGCTGTTCCTGCTGGCGGCGATCGGTGCCGGGCTCGGCGACGGCTTCACCGAGATCTCGTACACCACCCGGATCCAGGCCCTCGCCGACGAACGGCGCGGCCAGGCCTTCGGGCTGCTGACCTCCGCCGAGAACGTCGGCATGGGCACCGGGATGCTGCTGAGCGGATCGCTGCTGGCGCTGCTCAGCCCGCTGACGGTGGTCGGTGTCTCGCACGCCGTTCCGATCGTGCTGGCGCTCGGCTTCCTGGTCGTGGTCGCCCGGTCCCGCAAACGCTGAACCCTCCACCCCGCCGCAGTCACCCCACCGCACCCCACCACAAGCACCGCGCCACCGGATCCGCCGGCGCCACCGCGCCGCAGGCACCAGCCCGATCCGCTCACCCTCCGTACCCCGGGGCGGTCCGTACCCGCGCGCCCCGGCACCGATCCGAAAGGTGCCGTACCTGATGAGCTCCACCGGTCCCGACCGCGCCCGGCTGCGTGCCCTGGAGGCCCGGCTGCTGCTGCGTCCCGAGGTCGCCGACTGCGCGCTGCTGCCGGTCGAGCGCGCCGACGGCCGCCGCGGGCTGCTGGCCTACCTGGTGCCCGCCGCCGACACCGACACCGCCGCGCTGCGCCGCCGGGCCGCCGCTGCCCTGCTGGACGCCGACCCGAGCGCCGAGGTGCACCTCCTGGACGGCATCGTCCGCACCCCGCAGGGCGAGCCCGACCGCGCCGCACTGGCGGCCGCCGCCGCCCGGCCACCCGCCGAGCCCGGACCCGCCCTGCGCCACCTGCGCGAACTCACCGCGCACTGGCGGCCGTTCGGCGACACCGGGACGACGACGGGCCCCGCCCCGGACGGCCCGACGGCCGCCCCCGAGGGCGCCGGGACCGAGGCGGTCGGCGCCCCGCTGCCCGACCCGGCGCCGGACGCGCCCCGGACGCTGCCCGAGGCGCTGCTGCGCGCCGCCGAGCGGCACCCCGGGCGCGGCCTGCACCTGGTCCGGGCCGACGGCGGGGCGACCCGGCTGACCTACCGCCGACTGCTGGAGCAGGCCCGGGAGACCCTCGCCCTGCTGACCTCCGCCGGGCTGCGGGCGGGCGACCGGGTGATCCTCCAAGTCCCCGACCCGGAACGCTACTTCCCCACCCTGTGGGCCTGCCTGCTGGGCGGGGTGCAGCCGGTCACGGTGGCCCGCCCGCCGGCCTACGACGAGCGCAACCCCGTGCTGGAGAAGCTCTGGCACGCCTGGCAGACCCTGGAGGAGCCGCCGGTACTCGCCTGCGGCCCGGCCGTGGCGGGCCTGGCACGGCTCGGGGAGCTCTACCCGGCGCCCGGGCTGCGGGTCATCGCGGTCGACCACCGGCCCGCCGATACCGGTGCCGCCACCGTCACCGGCGCCGCGCTCGACACCATCGGCGTGCCAGGCGCCGAGCACGCCCCGGACCCCGGCGACGTCGCGATCCTCCAGCTGTCCTCCGGCAGCACCGGCCGGTCCAAGGCGGTGCAGATCACCCACCGCGGCATCCTGGAGTACGTGGCCGGAGCCACCTCCCAGGGCAGCTCGCCCGAGGACGTCACCGTCAACTGGCTACCGCTGGACCACGTCGCCGGGCTGCTGATGTTCCACCTGCGGGACGTGGCGCTGGCCGCCGACCAGGTGCAGGTGCCCACCGAACTGGTGCTCGCCGACCCGCTGGTCTGGCTGGACACGCTGGAGCGCTACCGGGGCGCGCACTCCTGGTCGCCCAACTTCGGCTTCCGGCTGGTCGCCGAGGCGGTCCGGGCCGCCGGCCCCGGCCGGCGCTGGGACCTCTCCGCGCTCAAGTCGCTGATCAACGCCGGGGAGCAGTGCACCGAGGCGGTGCTGGACGAATTCCTCGCCGCCACCGGTCCGTTCGGCGTTCGCGCGGACCATGTCCTGCTCGGCTGGGGCATGGCCGAGACCTGCACCGTGATCACCTACAAGCGCTACCACGAGGACGGCGCCCGCCGCCTGGTGCGTACCGACTCGCTGACCGGCCGGCTGGAGCCCGCCGACCCGGCCTCGCGCGAGCGCGGCACCGGCTTCCTCAGCATGGGGCGTCCCGCGCCCGGCACCCGGATGCGGGTGGCGGGCGAGGACGGCCGGGCCCTGCCCGAGCACTGGGTCGGCCGGCTCCAGGTCAACTCCGGCCGGGTGACACCCGGTTACCTGAACAACCCGGCCGCCGACCGGGAGTCCTTCGTCGGCGACGGCTGGTTCGACACCGGAGACCTGGCCTTCCTGGCCGACGGGGAGGTGGTGCTCACCGGCCGTCGCAAGGAGATCATCATCGTCAACGGGGTGCACTACTTCTGCCACGAGCTGGAGGACGTGGTCGCCTCGGTGGCGGGGGTGCGCTCCGGGCACGTCGCCGCCTTCGGAGTCCCGGACGACCGCACCGGCACCGAGCAACTGGTGGTCGCCTACGTGCCGAACGACCAGGACGCCCCCGCACCGCCCGTGGCCGCCGAGGTCCGGCGGCTGCTGGCCGCCCGCCGACAGCCCGCCCCCGCCCTGGTGCTGCCGGTGCCGCCGGCGGAGTTCCCGCGCACCACCAGCGGCAAGATCCAGCGCACCGCGCTGCGCCGACGGCTGCTCGACGGCGAACTCGACGAGCACATCGTGGCCCTGGACCTGGCGGAGGCCAACTCCCGGACCCTGCCGGACTGCGTGCGCCGACTCACCTGGGAACCCCGTCCGGTGCCGCAGGCCCCGGCGGCCGGAACGGCCCCGGGCGACGGGGCTCCGGCGGGGCCGACCCTGCTGCTCGGCCCCGCCGGCCCCGGCACCCTCGCCGAGGCGCTGCGCGCCGCCCTGCCGCAGGCCGTGGTGGTGGACCGGCCGCCGACCACCGACCCGGGGGAGTGGTTGCGGGCGCTCGGCGAGGAGCGCCCCGCGCGGGTGGTGCACCTGTGGGGCGCGGGGCCCGAGGGCGCGCCGCGGCCCTCGGACGCCGCTGCGCGGGACGAAGCGCTGCTCGCCCTGCTGCGGGCCCTGGCCGGCCGGCCGTCGATCGGCGAGCTGGTCACCGTCAGTGCCGGGTTGCATGCCGTGCTGCCCGGTGAACTCCCCGACCCGAGTGCGGAGTTGACGGCGGCGCTGACCGCGGGAGCCCGGGCCGAGCAACTGGTGCCGGCCGCCCGGCACATCGACCTGCCGGCGGGCGCACCGGCCGCCGAGCAGGCCGCTGCGCTGCTCGCCCTGCTGGCCGAGGCCCGGCCGGAGCCGGAGTGCGCCTGGCGCGAGGGCCGCCCGTGGGTGCCCCGGCTGGGACCGGCCGGGACCGTGACCGGGACCGCCACCGCCACCGCCACCGCCACCGCCACCGACGCCGACGCCGGGATCGTGAGCGGGCCCGGCGCCGGGACCGCAACCGAGGGCTGCTCACTGCTCACCCCCGGCGCCCGCTACCTGGTCACCGGCGGCCTCGGCGGGATCGCCGCCGAGCTGCTGCCCGGCCTGCTCCGCGACCACGGCTCCCGGCTGCTCGTGATCGGCCGCACCGACCTGGACGCGCCGACCGCCGAGGCGGCCGAGCGCCGCGCCGCGCTGCACCGGCTGTCCTCCTACGGCGGCCGGGTCGACTACCGCCGCGCCGACGTGACGGACCCCGAGCAGCTGGCAGCGGTGGTCGCCGAGGCCGAACGGGACTGGCAGGCGCCGCTGGACGGCGTTCTCCACCTCGCCGGCAGCTACCGGCTCGCGCTGCTCGCCGACACCGGCCCCGACGGCTGGCGCGAGGCGGTGCGCGCCAAGACGACCGGCACGGACCACCTCGTCGAGCTGGTCCGGAAGCGGCCCGGCGCCCAGTTCGTCGGCTTCTCCTCGATGGTCGGCTTCCAGGAGGCCGTCGGTTCCACGGCGTACGCCGCCGCCAACCGCTACCTGGAGAGCGCCGTGGAACGGCTGCACCGGGAGACCGGGGCCCCGGCCTGGACGATCTCCTGGGGCCTGTGGAGCGGGGTCGGCATGAACCGCGCCACCGACCACGAGCAGGCCGCCGCCGACCGGGGCATCGCCGTGCTGAGCGCCGCGCACGGCCGCCGACTGGCCTCGCTGCTGCTGGCCGCCGCCCCGGGCCGCTGGTACGCCGGGCCCGACCCGAGCGCTCCGGCCGCGCGCCGCCGCCTGCTGGTCACCGCACCGCGACCGGTCCGCGAAGCGCCCGACGAGCGGCCGACCGCCGCGCGGCCGACCGACGAGCGGGCCCCGCAGCGGGCCACCGAGCCGCCCGCAGCCGTACCGTCCGCCGCCACCGGGCCCGCCGGCCCCGTCCACCCCGCCACCCCTGCCGCCGCCGAGTTGCGCCGGGCCGTCCTGGACGCCTTCGAGGCCGTCCTCGACACCCCACTCGACCCGGGCCGCCCGCTCGCCGAACTCGGCATCGGATCACTCCAGTTGATGCGGGTGCACGGCGCGCTCGGCGCCGTCCTGTCGACGCCCCCGGCGCCCACCGAGCTGTTTCGGCACCCCACCGTGGACGCTCTGATCGCGCACCTGGCCGAAGCGCCCACCGCCGCCACGACCACCGCCGCCACGACCGCCGCCGCCGCGCCCGGCGCCGCCCGGGACGGCGGCCCGGACGGCGGCGACCGCCGGGTGGCCATCGTCGGCCTGGCCCTGCGCTTCCCCGGCGCCGACACCCCCGAGCAGTACTGGCGCAACATCGTCGACGGCGTCCGCAGCACCACCCGCTTCACCGAGGACGAACTGGCGGCGGCCGGCCTGCGCCCGGCGGAGTACCGCCACCCCGACTTCGTCCCGGTGACCGGCGCGCTGCCCGACACCGACCGCTTCGACGCCGAGGCCTTCGGCATCAGCGGCACCGAGGCGGCGCTGATGGACCCCCAGCAGCGCCTGCTGCTGGAGATCTGCCGCCAGGCCCTGGAGAACGGCGGCTACGACGCCCCCGACCCGCGCCGCCGGGTCGGGGTCTTCGCCGGCACCGGGATGACCCTGTACGCGCTGCGCAACTACTACCAGCACACCCTGGCCGCCACCGCCGACCCGGCCGAGCCGGTGGCCGCGCTCCAGACCGCGATCGGCAACCAGGCCGATTTCGCCGCCACCAGGGTCGCCTACCGGCTGGGCCTGACCGGGCCGGCGATCGGCGTGCAGACGGCCTGCTCGACCTCGCTCGTCGCGGTGCACCTGGCGGTGCAGTCGTTGCTGGCGGGCGACTGCGACCTGGCGCTGGCCGGGGCCGCCGCCCTGCACATCCCGCAGGCCGCCGGATACCGCTACGAGGAGGGGTCGATCCTCTCCCCGGACGGCGCCTGCCGGGCCTTCGACGCGGCGGCCGGCGGCACGGTCGGCGGCAACGGCGTCGCGGCCGTCCTGCTCAAGCGCCTGGACCGGGCGCTGGCGGACGGCGACACCGTGCACGGCGTGATCCTCGGCTCGGCCGTCAACAACGACGGCGGGCTCAAGGTCGGCTACACCGCGCCCAGCGTGGACGGGCAGGCCGCCGTGGTCGGCCGGGCCCTGGACCTGGCCGGGGTGCCGGCCGAGAGCGTCGGCTACATCGAGGCGCACGGCACCGGCACCCCGCTCGGCGACCCGATCGAGTTCCGGGCGCTGTCCCAGGCGTTCCGCGCCCGCACCGAGGCCGCCGACTTCTGCTCGCTCGGCTCGGTGAAGCCCAACATCGGCCACCTGGACACCTGCGCGGGAATGGCGGGGCTGATCAAGGCCCTGCTGGTGCTGCGGCACGGCACGATCCCGCCGCTGGTCAACTTCAGCCGCCCCAACCCCGCGCTGGAGCTCGCCGGAAGCCCGTTCCGGCTCTCCGCCGAGCGCCGGGACTGGCCGGCCGGCCCCACCCCGCGCCGGGCCGGGGTCAGCGCGCTGGGCGTCGGCGGTACCAACGCCCACCTGGTGCTGGAGGAGGCGCCGGCCGCGCCCGGCATCGCCGACCCACGCCCCGCCCCGACCGTGCTGCCGCTGTCCGCCCGCACCGAGCAGGGCCTGACCGCCCTGGCCGGCCTGCTCCGCGACCGGCTGGCCACCGGGCCCGCCCCCGCCCCCGGCGACCTGCCGCTCACCCTCGGCGGCGGCCGCCGCGCGCTGCGCCACCGCCTCGCCGTCACCGGCGCCGACCCCGACGAGCTGCGCCGGGGCCTGGAGGCCCACCTCGCGGGCCGCACCTCCGGCGTCGCACCCGATGCGGGCCGCACCTCCGGCGCCGTACCTGTGACGGGCCGCACCTCCGGCGGCGTACCCGTCCACCGCGAGGCCCGGCGCGGCGACGTGCAGCCGGTGCTGCTCTTCACCGGCCAGGGCGCCCAGTACCGGGGCATGGCCGCCGAACTCCACCGCGCCTTCCCGGTCTTCCGGGCCGTGCTGGACGAGTGCGACCGGCTGCACCGCGACGCCTGGGGCGAGCCGCTGCTGCCGCTGCTGCTCGACGCCGTGCCCGAGGGCGCCGACGACGCCTGGACCACCGAGGCGGCGCAGCCCGCGCTGTTCGCCCTGCAAGCGGCCTACCTGCGGCTCTGGCAGGAGCTCGGGCTCCGTCCGGCCGCGGTCGCCGGGCACAGCGCCGGCGAGTACGCGGCCTTCCACGCGGCGGGTGCGCTCGACCTCGCCGACGGGATGTTCCTCACCGCGTTGCGCGGGCGGCTGATGCACCGGGCGACCGAGCCCGGCGCCATGACGGCGGTGATGGCCGGCCCGCAGCGGCTCGCCGCACTCGGTGACTGGCTGCCCGGGGTGGAGCTGGCCGTGGTCAACGGCGCCGGCCAGTGCGTGCTGACCGGCGCGCCGCGCGAGATCGCGGCAGCCGAGGCCGTGCTGGCCGCCGACGGCGTGACCACCGAACGGCTCGCCACCGACCGGGCCTTCCACTCCCGCCTGCTCGACCCGGTGCTCGACCCGTTCCGCGAGCAGCTCGCCCGGCTGCGCCTGCGGCCGTTGACCGTACCGCTGGTGAGCAACCTGGGCGGCGAGGTGCTGGCTCCCGGCACCGTGCCCACGCCCGACTACTTCGTCCGGCAGACCCGGGAGACCGCGCGCTTCGACCTGGTCCTGGCCGCCCTGGACGGGCAGGGCCGCGAGCTCTTCCTTGAGCTCGGTCCGCACCCGACGCTCACCGGCATGGGCCGCCGGGAGCTGCCGCACCGCCACTTCGTGGCCGGCGCCCGGCGCGGCGCACCGCCGGAGCGGCAGTTCGGCGTCGCGGCCGCCGCGTTGTGGTCCCACGGCGTCCCGCTCGACTGGGCACGCTTCGCCGCCGCCCGCGACTGGCCGGACGGCCCGGCCCGCCGCGTTCCCCTGCCGACCACCGTCTTCCAGCGCCGCCGCCACTGGTTCACCGCCCCCGACCGGCCGACCACCGAGGACTCCGCCATGCACCAGGCACCGCCGCCCCAGCAGCCCGTTCCGCCGTCGTCCATACCCGAGGCCGTATCGACGCCCGGCCCGGTGCCCGTCGTATCGGCACCCGCCGCAGTGGCGCCCGCAGTGACGCCCGCAGCGAGCCCCGAGCAACTGGCCGAGGAGGCCGTGCTGCGCCAGGTGCTGGAGCAGACGGCCCGCCAGCTCGGCCACGACGAGGGGTCGGTCGGAGCCGACGAGCCCTTCTTCGACCTCGGCGCCGACTCGCTCTCGATGATCAACATGATCCGGGACCTGGAGCGGACCTTCCGGGTACGGGTCTCGATGCGCGAACTGTTCGAGGCGGCGGACACCCCGGCCCGGTTGGCCGGGCTGATCGCCGGCCGGCTGGAGCCCGCCGTCCGGGACGCGCTGCTACCGGCCGCCGCGCCCGAGCCGGCGGCGGCTCCGGCACCGGTCCCTGTCTCCGTCCCCGCCTCGGCCCCGGAAGCGGCACCGATACCGGCACCGATACCGGCTCCGGCACCCCCGCCCCAGGTGGTCGCGGCAGCCGCCGTCCCCGCTCCGCCCGTCCACCTCGCTCCGCCCGTCCCGTCCGTGCCCGCGTCACCGCCCGCGCTCGCCCCGGTGGCCGACGGCGCCGGCCTGATCGAGCGCCAGCTCGACCTGCTCGGCCAGTTCTCCGACCTGATGCGCGACCAGCTCGGCCTGCTGGCCGGGACCGGGGCGGCGCCGCCCGCGCTCCCCGGGGCTGCCGCCCCCGTCGCCCTGCCGCCGGCCGTCGCCCAGGTCGCTGCCGTCACCCCGGCCGCCGCTGCCCCCGCCGTCACCTCCGCCGCCGCCGCACCCGCGTCGGCCACCCCGCCCGCCCCGCAGGTGCACGGCCCCCGGGTGACCGTCTCCCGGGAGTCCGGCATGGCCTCCGGCGGCCTGACCGACCAGCAGCGCGCCCACGTGGACGAGCTGGTCGCCCGCTTCACCGCCCGGACCGCCGCCTCCAAGGCGGTCACCCGCCGCCACCGGCGCACCCTCGCGGACAGCCGCGCCGTGGTCGGCTTCCGCTCCGCGACCAAGGAGATGCTCTACCCGCTCGCCGCCCGCCGGGCCCGGGGCTCCCGCCTGGAGGACCTCGACGGCAACACGTACGTCGACATCACCATGGGCTTCGGCGTCCTGCTGTTCGGCCACGACCCGGAGTTCGTCTCCGACGCCGTCCGCGAGCACCTGGCCGGCGGACTGCGGCTGGGCCCGCGCGGCCCGGAGACCGGCGAGGCCGCCGAACTGCTGGCGGAGCTGACCGGCACCGAGCGGGTCGCGTTCGCCAACTCCGGCACCGAGGCGAACGCCGGGGCGATCCGGCTGGCCCGCGCGTACACCGGCCGCGACAAGATCGTCATGTTCGAGGGCTCCTACCACGGCCACTTCGACCACACCCTGGGCCGGACCGTGGGCCGCGGCGCCGACCGGGAGACCGTCCCGGTGTCGATCGGCATCCCCGGCAGCGCGGTCGCCGACCTCGTGGTGCTGCGGTACGGCGATCCGGAGAGCCTCCAGGTGATCGAGGAGCTCGGCGACCGGATCGCCGCCGTGCTGGTCGAACCCGTCCAGAGCCGCCACCCGGGGCGCCAGCCGGTCGACTTCGTCCGCGCGCTGCGCGAACTGACCGCCCGCCGCGGCATCGTGCTGGTCTTCGACCAGATGCTCACCGGCTTCCGGCCGCACCTGCGCGGCGCCGAGGGCTTCTGGGGCGTGACCCCGGACGTCTCCACCTACGGCAAGGTGCTCGGCGGCGGCTACCCGATCGGCGCGATCGCCGGGCGCGCCGACATCCTGGACGGGATCGACGGCGGCCACTGGGACTACGGGGACGACAGCTACCCGCCCAGGGACACCACCTTCTTCGGCGGCACCTACATCCAGCACCCGCTGGCGATGACCGCGGCGGGCGCCGTGCTGCGCCACCTCAAGGCGTCCGGCCCCGGCTTGCAGGAGCGGCTGAACGCCCGCACCGACGAGCTGGCCGCGACCCTCAACGGGTTCTTCGAGGAGGAGGAGTTCCCGCTGCGGCTGGCCCACTTCGGCTCGCTGTTCCGGTTCGAGCCGCGGGCCGACATGGAACTGCTCTTCCCGCAGCTGCTGACCCGCGGGGTCTACGTGTGGGAGTGGCGCAACTTCTTCCTCTCCACCGCCCACACCGACGGCGACCTGGAGTTCGTGGTCGACGCGGTCCGCGACTCGCTGCGCGACCTGCGGCGCGGCGGCTTCTTCCCGGCCTCGCCCGGGGTACGGCTCCCGGCCCCGCGCCCGGCGGCCGCACTCCCGGAGCCCGCGGCGGACGACCGTACGAGCACCGGCACCACCGGCACCACCGGCGCCGGCCACACCGAGCCCGCCGGGACGCCCTATCACCCGGTCAGCGACCCGCAGCGCCCGGTCGACTTCAGCCTCTACTTCTTCGGCGACTACCCCCTGGACTCCCCGGAGGACGAGAAGTACCGCATCGTCCTGGAGAGCGCCCGCTTCGCCGACCGGCACGACTTCCACGCCGTCTGGCTGCCGGAGCGCCACTTCCACTCCTTCGGCGGGATCTTCCCCAACCCCTCGGTCCTGGCCGCCGCACTGGCCCGGGAGACCACCCGGATCCGGCTCAACGCGGGCTGCGCGGTCCTGCCGCTGCACCACCCCGTCCGGGTGGCCGAGGAGTGGTCGGTGGTCGACAACCTGTCCGGCGGCCGGGTCGGCCTGGGCTGCGCCAGCGGCTGGCACCCCAACGACTTCCTGTTCTTCCCCGAGAACTACGGCGGCCACAAGGAGCTGATGCACCAGCAGATCGACACCGTCCGGGCGCTGTGGCGCGGCGAGCCCTACCGGGGCCGCAACGGCAAGGGGGAGCCGATCGAGGTGACCCTGCACCCGCGCCCGCTGCAGGAGCAGCCGCCCATGTTCACCGCGATCGTCGGCAACCCGGACAGCTTCCGCGAGGCCGCCCGGCACGACCTGGGCATCATCACCAACCTGATGACCCAGGACGTCGCCCAGCTCGCCGAGAACGTCGCGCTCTACCGGCGCACCCGGGCCGAGCACGGCCTCGACCCGGAGGCCGGCCGGGTGGTCGTGCTCGTCCACACCTACCTGGGCGCCGACCTCGCCACCGCCCGCGAGCAGGCGTACCGCCCGTTCTGCCACTACCTGCGCTCCTCGCTCTCGCTGTTCGGGCAGATGGCCAACAGCCTCGGCCTGACCCTGGACTTCGAGAACACCCCGGAGGAGGACCTGGAGTTCGTGCTGGAGCGCGCCTACGAGCGGTACTGCGCCTCCCGCGCGCTGATCGGCACCCCGGAGAGCGTGCGGTCCGTCCTGGCCGAGCTACGGGCGGCCGGCGCGGACGAGATCGCCTGCTTCGTGGACTTCGGGCTCGCCCCCGACCTGGTGGCCTCCGGCCTGCCGCAGATCGACGCCCTGCGCCGCTCCGCCCAGCGCGGCGCCCCGCTGTCCTACGCGCAGCAGCGGATGTGGTTCCTGCACCGGATGCTGCCCGACACCGGGCAGTACAACGAGGTCAAGGCCATCGAGCTGGACGGCCCGCTCGACCCGGCCGCACTCGACACCGCGCTGCGCGCGCTGGTCGAACGGCACGTCGGGCTGCGCACCGCCTTCCGCGAGCAGGACGGCGAACCGTTCCAGCAGGTGCTCCCGGTGCCCGAGGGCCCGCTGCTGGAGCGGGTCGCGGCCGACGGGCCCGAGCACGAGGCGGTGGCCGCGCTGGTCGCCGCCGAGGGCACCCACCGCTTCGACCTGACCGAGGGCCCGCTGTTCCGGGCCCGGCTGCTGGAGACCGGGCCCGACCGGCAGGTCCTGGTGCTGTCGATGCACCACATCGTGATCGACACCCTGTCCACCGTGGTGATCACCCGGGAACTGGGCGAGCTGTACCGGGCCGCCCGGGAGCAGCGCCCCGCCCGGCTGCCGGTGCTCACCACCACCCCGGCTGCCGAAGCCGCCCGGGAGCGGGCCGCGGTGGCCGCCGGGGCGTACGACGAGAGCCTCGCGTACTGGCGCAAGGTGCTCGGCGGCGACCTGCCGGTGCTGGCCCTGCCGACCGACCGGCCGCGCCCGGCGGTGCCGGACGGCCGGGGCCGCTCCCACGTCCGCCAACTTCCCGCCGAACTCTCCGACGGCCTGCGGGACTTGGCCCGCAGCCGCCGCTCGACCCTGTTCATGGTGCTGCTCACCGCCTTCGCCGGGGTGCTGCAGCGCTACGGCGGCCAGGACGAGGTGGTGCTGGGCACCCCGGTGGCCAACCGGACCGAGGGCACCGAGGACCTGGTCGGCTTCTTCGTCAACTCGCTGGCGCTGCGGCTGGACCTGTCCGGGGAGCCGGACTTCGCCGAGGCGCTGGACCGGGTCCGCTCCAGCGCGCTGGACGCCTACGAGCACCAGCAACTGCCCTTCGAGGTCCTGGTCCAGGAGCTCAACCCGCAGCGGGACACCAGCCGCAACCCGCTCTTCCAGGTCCTCGTCGAGTTCGAGAACCACGCGGTCTTCGAACTCGACCTGCCCGGGGTGACGGCCCGCCCGCTGGACCACGTGGTGGACCGCTCCGCCTTCGACCTGTCGCTCTTCCTCACCAACCTGCCGGACGGCATCCGCTGCCACGTCGAGTACGCCGAGGCCCTGTTCGACCGGGCCACGGTGGACCGGCTGTTCGACGCCTTCCAGCGGCTGCTCACCGCCGCCGTCGCCGACCCGGCCCGCCCGCTCGCCGAACTGACGGCCACCCCGGCCGACCCCGCCCTGGAGTGCGGACCCGAGGCGCAGCCGGCGCCCGCGCACCCGCTGGCGGCGGTGGCCGCCGTCGCGGCCGCCCGTCCGGACGCCCTCGCGGTGGTCGCCGCCGACGGCACCGGGACCGACTACCGGACGCTGCACGCCCGGGCCGGCGAGCTGGCCGGCCGGCTGCTGGCCGCCGGGGTGCGGGAGGGCAGCCGGGTGGGCGTGCTGCTGCCGCGCTCGGTCGACCAGGTGGCCGCGCTGCTGGCCGTGCTGCGCCTCGGCGCCGTCCACGTGCCGATCGACCCGCTGCAGGGCCCGGAGCGCTGCCGGCTGATCGCCGCGGACAGCGCACCGGCCGTGCTGCTCACCGCCTCGGACACGGACCTGATGGGCCTGTCCCTGCCGACGGTCCTGACGGACTCCGATGCCGAGGCCGATGCCGTCGTCGCCGCCGAACTGCCGCCGCTGCCCGCCCCCTCCGCGCAGGCCCCCGCGTACCTGCTGTACACCTCCGGCTCCACCGGCCGCCCCAAGGGCGTGCTGATGCACACCCTCGGCCTGTCCGCGCTGCTGGCCTGGAACGTCGCCGAGCACCCGGCCGCCCGCACGCTGCAGTACGCCTCCTGCGGGTTCGACGTCAGCGTCCAGGAGGTGCTGACCACGCTGGCCGGCGGCGGCACCCTGCTGCTGATCGAGGAGGAGACCCGCTACGACGTGACGGCGCTGGCCGCCGTGGTCCGGGCGACCCGGGCCGAGCGGCTGCACCTGCCGTACACCCCGCTGGCCGCGCTGGTCGACGCCCTCGGCGGTGAACCGGTGCCCCACCTGCGCGAACTGATCACGGGCGGCGAGCAGTTGCTGCTCACCCCCGGGCTGCGGGCCTTCCTCGCCCGCAACCCCGGCTGCCGGCTGATCAACCACTACGGCCCCACCGAGACCCACGCCGTCACGGCCGGCGAGGTCGCCCCGGACGGACCGGACCACGCGGCGATCGGCCGCCCGGTGCCGGGCACCCGCATCCTGCTGCTGGATGCCGCCGGGCGCCCCGTCCCGCCCGGGGCGGTCGGCGAGATCCACGCGCTCGGCGTCCAGGTCGGGCTCGGCTACCCCGGCCGGGAGCAGGAGAGCGCCGCCGTCTTCACCGACACCCCGGACGGCCGCCGCTACCGCACCGGCGACCTCGGCCGCTGGCGGCCCGACGGCACCCTGGAGTACCTCGGCCGCGCCGACCGCCAGGTCAAGGTGCGCGGCTACCGGATCGAGCCGGGCGAGGTCGAGACCGTGCTGCGGTCCGTCCCGGGCGTGCGCGGCGCGGCCGTGACGGCCCGCCGCACTGAGACGGGCACCACGCTGGCCGGGTACGTGCAGTGCGCCGCCGCCGAACTGCCCCGGGTCCGCGACCACCTGGCCGACCTGCTGCCCGAGCACATGGTGCCGGGGCTCTGGGCCGCGGTGGCGGCGCTGCCCTTCACCGCGCACGGCAAGCTGGACGCCGCCGCCCTGCCGGAGCCGCTGCCGCTGGGTGCGGGCCGGGCCGCCGTCGCCCCGGCCACCGAACTGGAACGCACCGTGCAACGGCTGTGGGAGGAGGAACTCGGCCGCCCCGCAGGCGTGGAGACCTCCTTCTTCGACCTCGGCGGGCACTCGCTGGCCGCCACCCGGCTGCTGAACCGGGTCCGCGAGGCCACCGGGATCCGGACCGGCGTCCTGGACTTCTTCCGCCGCCCGACCATCCGGGCCATGGCCGCCCAGCAGCCGCAGACCGAGGACCGCCAGGCCCCGGCCTACGAGGAGGGCACGCTGTGACGACCCCTATCGACGATGGCTGGCACCGGCTCGTCCGGCTGCTCGACGAGCGCGAGATCGTCCTGCGCACCACCGGCGACCGGCTCGGCTACCTCGCCCCGCCCGGCGCGCTCGACGAGGAGGCCACCGGGCTCGTCCGGGCCCACCGGGAACGGCTGCTGACCACCCTGACCGGCGCCGGCACGGCCCTCGCCGCCGTGCCCGCCGGGGTGGCACAGCGCCGGATGCACCGGGCGCACGACCGGGCGGCGGACCCGGCGGTGTGGAACATCACCCAGCGGATCGCCCTGCGCGGGCCGCTGGAGCCCGAGCGGCTGGCCGCCGCGCTGACGGCGCTGACCGGGCGCCACGAGAGCCTGCGCACCAGCTACCGGGACACCGACCTGGGTCTGCTCCAGCAGGTGCTGCCGAACGCCCCGGTGCGGCTCCCGGTCGCCGACCTGCGCACGCTCACGCCCGGTGCGCGGGACGCGGCGCTCGCCGAGGCCGCCCGGGCCGAGAGCGATCGTCCCTTCGACCTGGCCACGGCCCCGCTGCTGCGCGCCCGGCTGCTGCGGCCGGCCGATGACGCGTGGGTGCTGCTGCTGACATTCCATCACATCGCGGTCGACGGCTGGTCGTTGGCCACTCTGCTGGCCGATCTGGGCACGTTGTACCGCCCGGACGGGCGGCTGCCGGAGGACCCGGGCCGGATGACCGACCACGCCTGCTGGGAGCGGACCGTGGTCACCCGCGCCGCTGTCGCCGAGGCCGCCGACCACTGGGCCAAGACCCTGGACGGCGTCGCGTCGGCGGTGGACCTGCCCACCGCCCGCCCCCGCCCCGCACAGCGCTCCGGGCGGGGCGCCACGGCCGCCTTCCGCCTCCCCTCGGCACTGGCCGAGGCGGTGGGCCGCTACGCCGCCGCCCGCTCCACCACCGCCTCGGCCGTCCTGCTCGCCGCCTACGCGCGGCTGCTGGGCGAGCTGAGCGGGGCGGCGGAGACCCTGGTGGTGCTCTCCCACGCCAACCGCACCCGGCCGGCCGACGAAGGGGTCGTCGGCCTGCTCACCTTCGGCCTCCCGATCCGGCTGCCCACCCGCTCCCCGGGCGGGTTCGGGGCGTCGGTCGACACGGCCGCGACGGCGATCGCCACCGCCCTCGACCACGCCACCGTCCCCTTCGGCCTGCTGGTCGAACCGCTGCGCGAACGCGGCGTCCGGCTGCCGGACGCCTACCCGCAGGTCCTGCTCACCGTGCAGAGCACCCCGCCCGCCGTCCTCGACCTCCCCGGCCTGACCGCCGAGGTCGAGGACGTGCCGGGCCCCTCGGCCCGCTCCGACCTCCTGCTGCTCCTCACCCCGGACGCGGACGGCTACGAGGGCCTGGCCGAGTACGACGCCGACCTGTTCGACCCGGACACCGTGCGCTCCTGGCTCGACACCCTGGTGAACGACCTGGCCCGGCACCTGACGGACCGGCCGGGCTGACCGGGCGGACTGGCCGAGCGGCGGCTGACCCGGCCGAGAGGGCCTACGACCGGGTCAGCCGCCGCTCGGGCTCCTCGGCGTCGGCTTGCCGGGGGAGTGGAAGCACCCCGGGCAGTGCGATCGGAGACCAGAATTTTCCGTGGAAAATTCTCCCAGCACGAGAGCACACCGGGGGGAGCATCACCGGCACCCCGCTCACGGACGGCTGTCCTCCCTGGTCCAGGCGCCGACGCCGAGCCGTCCCGTGGTACCCAGGTCGATCTCCGGGACGACCATCACCGGGGCCGCGTCGGGGGTGGCTCGGACCCGCACGTACGGGGCGTTCACCGGGCTGCCCGCCTCCACGGTGTTGCGCCACACCAGCGTGGAACGGGCGCCCTCTCCGGGGCGCAGCACGATCTCCTGCGGCGGGTCGTCCGCGCCGGTGCCGCCGGCGATCCCGGCGCCGCCGGACAGGAAGCGCACCCCGTCGACCGGCCGGTGCCCCACGTCGAGCAGTTGCAGCTTCGGGTAGCCGTTGACGGACACCGCGGACGTCCCGCAGTTGCGCAGGTGCAGGCCGACCGCGCGCAGGCCCATCGCGGCGTCGCCGTCATCCGCGTACAGCCGCAGGCCCGAGGCCGGGCAGGGGCCGCCCGGCCGCGAGGCCTCGGCGCTGGGCACACTGCGGACCTGGACGATCTTCACCAACGGTCCGGCGCCCGGCCGCGCCTGCCCGTGCCCGTCCAGCTCGATCCGACCCTTCGCGGTGGCCCCCGGAGCGAGCGAGGTGACGACCTGCGTCACGTTGTCCAGCGCACCCCCGGCCGCCGAGAGCCGGCTGAACACCGCTGTGACATCAGAGGTCTCGTCCTCCGGATTGGTGACCTCGTACTCGGCGCAGGCCGCACTGGCGGCCGTGATCCGCACCCCGCCCTGTGCGGGCCCGGGCGACGCCTGCGCATCGCGGGACGACGACGACGACGGCGACGGCGCCCCGCACGGCCCGGCACTGCCGGAGGCCGCCGGAATCCCCGTCGCCCCGTCTGCGCAGCCCACGAGCAGGGCCGCGCAGGCCGCGACCACCACAACCGCGGCAGCCGGCCGGCGGGCCGTCAGGTGATTCCCGGCGTTCTCGAACTGATGCATCAGCCGATGCGATCACGAACCACCCGGAACGACTATGAGCTGCGCCACTGCCCGCGCAACAGGACCGCAACGATCCGCCCGGCACCCGCCGAACCGAGCCCGGTCGGAGCTGCGGGCGCCCCTTCGCGCCGGCTGGCACCGTTGCCATCGGTGACCGGACCCCGCTGCCCGATGGTCCGAACCGGTCGCCTTCCGGCGCGGGGCGTGGTCTGCCGCGCGCGGTGGGGGATGTTCCGCGCCGGAGGCGACCAACAGAAAGGATTCTTCATGGTGGAGCACGTGTTCGCGCGCGTGGTACGGACGGTGACCGTCTCGGCCCTCGCCCTGGCGACGAGCGTCGGTGCGAGTGGTACGGCCGGCGCCGCCTCGCCGGAGGACCACCCCGTCGAGGTGAGCATCGGAGCCTCCGGTCTGCAAGCACCGGACACCGCGAAGGGCGGCCTGGTCAGTTTCCGGGTCAAGACGGACGACCCGAACGGCCGGCAGCTACAGCTGCTGCGTCCGCACGGGGGAGTGACCATCGACCAGGTCATCCGGGACCTCGCCGACGCGGTCAGCCCGTCGCCGGCCACCGCGAGCGCCGGGATCCGGGCGGTGAACGGTGAGGCGGACCTGCTGGGCGGGGCGCTGGTCACCTCGCAGGTGCACGAGCAGTTCACCGAGGAGGTCAGCCCCGGGCCGGTCTACCTGATGGACCTCACCGCGTTCCGGGCGGACCCGGCCCACCCGGTCTCCAGGCTGCTGAACCTGGTGGGCACGAACGGTCAGAACGACAACCAGGTCCGCTTCGACGACGGCATCGTGATCGAGAAGGACACGGCCGAGGGCCCGCGTTTCCAGACCGAGGACGTCGACCACGCGCACCTGGCCTACCTGGTGCACGACGGGTCCGAGCAGATCCACGAGATGCAGCTACGGCCGATCGGTGCGGACACCACCGACGAGCAGATCGGGGAGTACCTGAGGGACGTCGCGCTGGGCGGCCTGCCGGCCCGGTCCCCGTTCACCGGGCCGGCCACCGGCCTCGGCGCCATGTCCGGCGACCGCACCGCCTCCGTGCAGGCCCACGGCCTGCAGCCCGGACGGTACGTCCTGCTCTGCATGATTCCCGACGAGCGGACGGGCGTCCCGAACGCCGGCCTGGGCATGCGCAAGATCGTCACCCTGAAGTGACCGGCCGGGCCCTGGCACGCCGGCGGCAGCGGGCTGCCAGGGCCGACCGCCCCGGTCGGCGCATCTTCGCGATGGCGGGCCGGGTCAGGCGCCGAGCACGTCGTCGGCGCTGCGGGGTTCCGTGCGCGGCTGCTGGTTGAGCTTGTGGCGCGCGATGGAGGACCGCCGGTAGACCTCCTTGCGGGCCCGCATGATGTTGCCCAGGGGCGCGTGCTCGGCGGTGACCCGCCAGGGCGTGAAGGACAGCGAGTCCATCCTCTCCAGGTTCTCGGGGCCGGAGATGTCCTGCTGCGGCAGCCGCAGCTTGGCCACGGTGACGGACGGCGAGAGCTGCTCGGGCCACTCCACGGTGGTGTCCTCCACCGGCATGCGCTCCAGGTCGGTGCAGAGCTGGACCTGGATGTCGAAGGCGTAGGGCCGCTCCTGGAGCTCGGCTTGCAGGGCCGGCCGGAAGACCTCCGCCCCCGAGGCCGGGTCGATGGTGCGCCGGACCACCGCCGCGGCGAAGGCCGGGTCGGGGGTGATGCGCACCTTGGCGATGTAGTCCCCGTGCCGGACCGCGCCCATCGTCCAGTAGCTGGACAGCAGCAGGTTCGCCGGAGGCGTCTTCGACAGGCGGAGGAAGGCCAGGAACTCGTCCCAGGCCCAGTCGTCCTGGTCCAGCGTTCCTTTTCCGGTCACGAACTCGGTGAAGAACCGATGTGCGCCGGGTCGGCCCTGGGAGAAGTACGCCGGCGCGTTCAGGAACAGTTCCTGGATGAACAGGTAGTGCTCGACCGTGTTGCAGAAGAAGACCGGCCCGTTGATGTTGGCGTAGTCGAACGTGCCCGTGTCCGGTTCGTCCTCCAGCAGGGTCGGGCCGGGGATGTCGAACATCTTCAGCGCCAGTCCGGTGGCGGCGCCCAGACGCGCGTCGGCTCCGGCGTGGGGCGAGCCGTTGGAGAAGCGGATCAGCGCGTCGTGGGTTCCCGCAGTCGCGTAGATTCCCTGGGCGTACTCGGGGGGCAGCCCGTCCAGGATCTCCACTTCCCCTCGGACCAGCCCGTAGCCCTTGGCGTGGGCGTCGCGCAGGGCCCGTCCGGTGCCACCGGCCTTGACCGACTCGGCGATGTAGCTCTCGGTCTTCTCGATCACGGTCTGCACGTCGCGGTCGAAGTGGGGGTCGTCGTCTTCGACGTCGGGCGTGTAGCGGACGAACTGTGCTGTCATGACTCCGACCTCTCCTCGGAGAGTGCGACCGGACCTCAGGGGGTGGGAATCGCCCTCAGCCCTCCAGCTCGGCGAGCCAGCGCAGGGCGCGCAGACCCGGCAGGAAGCAGTACTCGCCGCCGCGGGTGACCACGAAGCTGGGCAGGTTCCTCAGACGACGCCGGACCGGCTTCTCGGGGATGGTGACGCTGCCGGTTCCGCCGTGATGCCCGGCCACCGGGTCCTTCTCGCCGGGGTAGCCGATGAAGTTGCCGTCGTTGACCCACTCGGCCTTGATGAACTCGAACTGCCGTTCCAGATGGGCCCCCATGAACACTCCGACCAGGCCGCGGTCGGCGCCGTCGTCCTCCAGCACGCCCTCGGGCAGCGGCGGGCCGTAGGTCGTGCCGCGCCGGATGAGCCGGTGCATCCGCGCGTCGCCGATGATGGTGGAATCACGGGGGTTGGTGCGCCGGATGTGCGCACCGGCCGGGCACCGGAAGCCGCGATCGTCGTTCTCCCGGTACAGGAAGTCGTTGACGCGGCGCGGATCGGCCGCCAGCTCCGGATCATCGTGCTCCGGCGCCAGCGTCAGCGGCGCCCCGCTCGGCCAGCGCCCGACCATCTTCGCCGCCAGCAGTGACTCCTCCTCGGCGCTGGAGCTGTTCGCCCGCAGGTACCGGCGCCATGCCGCCACGTTGGTGTGGATCTTGCGAACGGCCACGTAGGTCCCGTTGCGTCCCAGGACGTCGGGGCTGGGCACGGGCGGCAGGCTGCCGGTTTCGTCGGGGTAACCGAGGATGAACTCGCCGGCCTTGATCGGGGCTTCCTGCGGGTTGGAGCCGGGCAGCCCGACGCCCTCGATGTTCGGATGGCTGATGCCGTCACGGAAGCCGAAGGTGGTACGCCCGGTCGGGAGCTGGTGGACCTCCTGCTGCCAGATCACCTGGACACCGGGTGTGTCCTCGTAGGCGACACGGGCCCGTTCCAGCTCCCTCTCCAGCTGCGCCGCGTCGGAGGAGAGGGCGCTCAACGCGATGTGGACCTCACCGGTTCCGAACGGTGCCTCCCAGTGGGCCGGTGCACTCTCGCCCACGTCGCCGATCAGCCCGGCCCGAGCGGCCATGCCCTCGCGGAACGCCCGCGGAAAGCTGTCCAGCGACTCCCGGGGCACCCCCAGGGCCCTCAGCCCCTGGTAGGTGAACGCCACGGTCACCCAGGCATCCCGGCTCGGGTCCACGCTGGGCAGACCACCCGAGGTCAACGGGAGCAGTCGGCGCAGCAGGGCGCGCCCGACGTGGCGGTCATCCACGCGCAGGAAGACGAACCTTCCCTCGTAGGGCACGGGCCGTGGACGCAGGGCCCCGCTCTGGACGTCGTCGATCTCGACGCGCACGCCCGCCGCGCTGCTGCCGTCCGCTGTGTTCATGGTCGCTTGTGCCTCTCCACACCTGTCTCCGTATCTGTCTCTGCATCTGTCTCTGCCTGGACAGCCCGGCAACGGCCGACTCGCACCGGCCGAGTTGGTCCACCGATGGTGGGTGGGCTCCGACCGTCGGCCGTGCCCGGGTTCTATGCCGAGGCTTCCTCCAGCAGCTTCCGGAACGCCGGCGTGGCCACCAACTCCGCGTTGGCCGGGTTGTCCAGTGCCGCCCGGAACTGGGGGGTGTCCAGCACCTCCTGGAACGCGTCGTCCACGCGGTGGTCCTTGTAGATCTGCTGAACGGTGAGGTCGGGATAGGCGCTGACGAAGACCCCCGCGGGCTCCTGGTGGGCGACGAACCAGTCCTTCGCCCCCGGATCGGTGACGCCGGGGAACCCTTCGCTGTGCGAGAAGATCCTGTCGAAGCGGGACCCGACCACCGTCTGGGCGAAGTCGTCGATGTAGGTGTCCCAGGAGCCGTCGAAAACGCTGGCGAACATGAACCGGGTGTCGTTGTCGAAGATCACGTGCCGTGCGTCGTGCAAGGTGCCGATCTGGCGCACTGCCGCATGGACCTTCTCGTCGTCCGCCGAGTCGGCGAGCGTGGCCAGGTCCTCACGCAGCGCATCCGCGTGGCCCGGCTTGATCCTGGTGAAGACGGTGAACTCGCTGCAGACCCCATCCGACCTGCCCGGGCGTTCGGGGTGAGCCGATGGCGTTGCGCCTGTCGTCGCGGTCATCATGACGTCCTCCTGCCATGGTCGGTGCGAGGGTCGCCAACCGCCCGAACATGAGGCGCCATCGCCCTCACCTCTTCATCCTGACCCGAGCGCGACGGGGGCACCACCGGGCAACGAGCAGGCCGAGGCCCTCAGAGCTCCGAGAAGCTCACGAGGACAGCTTCGTCAGAGCGCAGGATCATGGAACATGGGCCTGCCGGGTTCGTCGTCACGCGCTCTGACTCCCGTCTGGAGGCAATCATGGGCAAAGTTCTCGGTGACGTCCTGGGTCTCGCAGCCGGCGTCGCGATCAGCCCACTGCCGATCATCGCCATCATCCTCATCCTCGCCACGCCTCGGGGACGCCTCAACGGAGTCCTCTTCGCCGTCGGCTGGATCCTGGGGCTCTCGGCGCTGGGCGCGGTGATGCTGGCGGTCGCTTCCCCCGCAGGCGCCTCTGCCCACGATCACCCGGCCACCTGGGTGGGAGTCCTCAAGCTCGTTCTGGGCCTGCTCCTCGTCCTCTTCGGCGCCCGGCAGTGGCACCGGCGCCCGAAGGATCCGTCGCAGGCCCAGCTGCCGAAGTGGATGAGCGTGATCGACCGCCTCACGCCGGTCAAGGTCCTCGCACTCGGACTGGCCCTGTCCGCGCTCAACGCCAAGAACGCCCCGCTGACCATCGCCGCGGGCGCCGCGATCGGCTCGGCCGGACTGCCGGTAGGGCAGCAGATCGCCTCACTGGCGGTCTTCGTCGTGATCGCCACCCTCGGCCTGTTGGCCCCCCTGGGAGTCTTCGTGCTCGGGGGAGAGCGAGCCCAGACCACGCTCGGTAACTGGAAGGACTGGGCAGCCCAGCACAACGTCGCCGTGATGGCGGTCCTGTTCTTCGTCCTCGGATTGAAACTGTTCGGAGACGGGATCTCCGTCCTCACCTCCTGACAGGCCGCTCCGTGAATCCCTTTCCTGGCGCGGAAGTCCGTGACCATGGAGGCGTCAGGTCGCGCCGATCGACAGGGCGCGGCACTGCCTAGTTTTCGCGCCGGGTCTCACGCCGGGTCTCGCGCTGGAGGTCGGCCACGTGGTGGAGGGCGGTCTTGAAGGCGGCGTACTCCCGCGCGCCCAGCGCCTTCGCGTGGCGCTCCTCGATCGAGCGCATGATGGCGGCGGCCGCCTCCATCTGGAGCAGGCCGCGTTCGGTGGGGTGGATCAGTTTGGCGCGGCGGTCCGCGGGGTCGGGTCTGCGTTCGACGTAACCCAGGCGTTCGAGGTCATCGACGAGGGTCCCGATGACCTGCTTGTGCTGTCCGGAGGCGCGGGCGAGTTCGCTGGCGCGGATGCCGTCGGTACGCAGGTAGGCGAGCACGGCGCCGGCGCGGGGCTGGATGTCGTCGAAGCCCTGCTCGGCGAGCACGGTGAACAGCTCGCGCTGGACGGAGAAGAGCACCCGGGCGGCGAGCACGCCGAGGTCCGGTTCCGCCGCCTGGTGTCCGCTCAACGCGTCTCCCGCTTCCGCCGTCTCTGGGCCCGCCCCGCGCTCCGCCCTGTGACCAGCAACTTTAGTCGCCCGCTCGGCGGGTTCGGGCGACACCCCAGGCGTTCCGGCGCCCCGCCCTGACCAGTGCTTGCGCCCCGGGGGACAGGGGTATAGCGTCAAAGTAGTCACTAATCTTGACTATCAATATCGGTGACTACTAGTGGCCAATGGAGCCGTGGCTCAACCCGAAGGAGCGCACGATGAGCGAGCACAGCAAGTTCCTGGAGCCGGTCACCCGGGAGAACGCCGCCGTGGTCCTGGTCGACCACCAGGTGGGCCTGCTGTCCGGCGTCCGGGACATCCCGCTCGGCGAGCTGAAGCACAACGTGGTCGCGCTGGCGCGCGCGGCGACCGTGCTCGGCATCCCGCTGGTCGTCACCACCACCGCGGCCGACAGCATGTGGGGGCCGACCGCCCCGGAACTGGTCCAGGCCCTGCCGGCCGGACAGCGGATCATCGACCGCAGCACGGTCAACGCCTGGCACGACGGCCGGGTCCGCGAGGCCATCGAGGCCACCGGGCGGCAGAAACTGATCTTCGCCGGAGTGTCCCTGGAGGTGTGCGCGGCGCTGCCCGCGATCGCCGCGACGGCCGCCGGGCACCACGCGTACGTCGCCGTGGACGCCTCCGGCACCTTCAGCCAGGCCAAGCGCGAGGCGGGACTGCTGCGCATGCAGCAGGCGGGCGTCACCGTCTCCGACTACGCCACCCTCATGGTCGAGGCCCTGGCCGACAACGCCGCCCCCGAGGCCGGCGACCTCTACGCCGCCCTCGACATGCCCTTCGCCGTCCTGGTCGGCCAGATCTCGGCGGCCGCCCGCCCCGCGTAACGGCCGGCGCACTCACCTGACCCGGCCGTCACCGACCCACCCCACGGGGGGATGCGCCTCGCCCGTCGCCCGTCGCCTGTCAGTGCCAGCTGGCATGCTGCCGGACGGAAGAGGACGGCAACGGGTGGCAAGGGCTGTGTGCGATGGGTTTTGAGGGCGGGGTCTGGCGTCTGGTGCGCCGGGAAGAGCCGGTGGGCGAGATCGTGGTCGAGGAGACGGACTTCCCGTGGCTCCACGGGCGCTTCGTGCCGGGAACGGCGTTCCCCGCCGTCCAGCCGCTCTTCGCCCGTTCGCTCGCGCTGTCCGAGGCGGAGGACTGGGAGGCCTTCGACGACGCGTACGACGAGATCGCGAGCACCGTGTCGATGCTCTCGCCCTCGGGCCCGGTCGCCGAGTTCCTGCTGCACATCCAGGACGACAGGGCTTGGTTCCGGTGGAGTGACGAGCCGTTCGAGGACGCGGACGGGCCGGGCGGAGGGGAGGCGGGCAGTGCCGGACCGTCCGCCGCCTGACCGAAGTTCTCGCACGCGAGCCGCTGGGCCGGAGCATCGGCTTCGGTGAGCGTCTCGCCGAGGCGCTCCACCGCCTGGACCAGGAGCAGTTCGGGACGCTGCCGATCACCGGGGCGGTGTTGCCCGACGGCTCGCCGTTCCCTCAGTCGAGCGACCACTTCCTGTACGCGCGAGCTGCGGTCGTGGCTGCGGGCCGCGACGTGTACGAGAGCGTGTTCCACGATCCCGAACGGTTCGCTCCGTTCACCGCGCGACAGTGCGAACCGCTGCTCTACGTGCACGAGGAGGCGTTCGAGCTTGTGACCGGGACGGAGTGGGACCGCCTCACCCGCTACGACTACGAGTCCTGCTCGAACGCGGACGGCTGGCCCGAGCTCCGCGGCTGAGCACCAACCGTCGCAGGGCACCGTTCACCGTAGAGCCGGTCTCCGGTCGCGGGCCGGTCCGCGTGGCGGCCGCACAGTGTTCAGCGGGATCGAGGAGCGGGCCCGGGCCCCGCTCGGTGGGCGAGCGGGGCCCGGTCCCCTGGCGGCTGCCGGTCCGTCCGGCAGGCAGGCAGACAGGCAGCTCAGGCTTCGATGTTCTCCAGGTCCGCGAGCAGGCCCGGGTGCGTCGGCTCCCAGCGGAGGGCGGTGCGGGTGTGAGCGCTGGAGGCAGGCTGGTCGGCCGCGAAGATCGGGCCGAGGGGACCGAAGCTCTCCTGCGGCACCGGCTCGACGGGAAGGTCGAGCCGCCGTCCGATGACCGCGGCGATGTCGCGTACCGCGTCGCCTTCGTCGGCGACGGCGTGCCACGCGCTTCCGGCCGGGGCCTTCTCCAGGGCGAGCCGGAACAGGACGGCGGCGTCGAGCGCGTGGACGGCGGGCCAGCGCTGCGCGCCGTCTCCGGGGTAGCCGGCGACGCCGGTGCCGCGGGCGATGTCGGTGAGCAGCCCGGCGAACCCGCCCTGGCCCCGGTTGTGGACCGTGCGCGGCAGTCGTACCGCCGAACTGCGTACGCCTCGTGAGGCGAGTGCGAGTGTGCGGTTCACCGACAGGCTGCGTCCGCTGACAGGTCCGTCCAGCGGCAGCGGGTCTTCCTCGGTCGAGGCGCGTCCCACCACGAGGGGCGTGCCGGACGCGGTGACGAGCGGCCTGTTCGTGCCGACGAGGGTGTCGCCGAGGGCCGCGAGTGCGGCGCTCTCCTCGGCGATCCCTCGCGCGAGTGCGTCGGGCGAGCTGAAGTCGTTGCTGAAGGCGAGGTGGATGACGCCGTCCGCCTGTTCCGCGCCGGTCCGCAGCACGTCGAGGTCGGCGAGCCCGCCACGGAGCACGTCGGCGCCGGCGGCTTTCGCGGTGGCCGCGGAGGCGTCGGATCGGGCGAGGGCGGTGACCAGGTGGCCTGCGGTGAGCAGTTCGGCGACGACGGCGGAGCCGATCAGGCCTGTGCCGCCGGTGATGAAGACGCGCATGGTGAGCTCCGAGGAGTGATGCGACTGTTGTCCCATCACTGTACGACGCGATGCGACACTTGTCCCGTCATCTAGACTGGCACTATGCCGCGATGGAAACCCGATGCCCGACAACGCCTGGTCGTGGCTGCGCTCGGCCTGTTCGCCGAGCAGGGCTACGACGAAACGACCGTCGCTCAGATCACCGAGCGGGCAGGGCTCACGCGGAGCACCTTCTTCCGCCACTTCACCGACAAGCGCGAGATCCTCACCATGGGACAGACGGCGCTCAGCCGCCTGCTGGCCGAGGGCATCGACGGCGCCCCTGCGGACGCGACGCCGATGACGGCCGTCGCGGCCGGACTCGAACGCGCATCGGGCGAGATGACGTCGTTCAACCGCGAGCTCAGCCCGCTGCTGCACGCGGCGATCGAGGCGAACGCGGAGTTGCAGGCGCGCAACGTGCTGAAGTGCATCGGCATGGCCACGGCGATGGTCGACGCGCTGAAGCGACGGAACGTCGCGGAACCCACGGCGCAGGTGGCCGCCGAACTCGGCGTCCTCGCGTTCAGGCTCGGCTACGCCCGGTGGGCCGACCCCAGCCGCGACGAGGACCCCGGCGAGCTGGCGCCCCACACGCGAGCCGCATTCGACCAACTCCGCGCGGCAGCCGCTGAGCTCCGCTGAGCTCAGCATCAGCCGCCACGAGGAGTCCTGCCGCCGGTTGCCGCCGCGTAGAGTGGACACAGAGAGTGCTGGATCACGGCTTCCCTTCTCGGAGGGTTATCGGTGAGACGCACGGATGCCTCCGGCGAGGCGGTGCCGGTCCGGCGGTTCCTGGACTTGGTCGACGGCGGCGCGAGTCGCGCCCGGCCGATCTGATCTGCGCGTCGGCGCCTCGTCTCGGGAGAGGCGATCCTGCTCGCGGAGGTTGCGGCGCGCGGGAGGAGACCTTCGCCATGAAACTGACCGCCGAGCGGCTGCGGACCTCCGTCCGCAGTGCCGCTCCGACCTCCACGCATCCGCCACCGGTGTCCGCCGCCGACGTCGGCCTGCTGGTACTCCGGCTCGCCGGCCTGCTGCTGGCCGGCCACGGTGCCCAGAAACTCTTCGGACTGTTCGGTGGCGCCGGCCTGAGCGCGACCGGTAAGGGCTTCGAGGCCCTGGGCTACCGGCCCGGTGTGCTCTTCGCCGCGCTGGGCGGCGCCTCGGAGCTGGCCGGCGGCCTGGGCCTCGCCCTCGGGCTGTTCACCCCGCTGGCCGCCGCCGCCGTGATCGGGGTGATGATCAACGCGATGTCCGTCAGCTCGGGCGGCGGCCTGTGGGCCGACAAGGGCGGCATGGAGTACCCGCTGTGCCTGGCGCTGATCGCGATCGCGGTCTCCGCCATCGGACCCGGACGCCTGGCGCTGGACCGTTCGTTCCGGTGGGGCCAGGGCGGGTGGTGGAGTGCGGCCGTCGCCCTGGGGATGGGCGGCATCGGCGCGGCCATCGTGCTGTCCCTGCAAGGGGTGACCCTCTAGCGCCACCAGCAACCAGGCGCACCCCTCACCCGGGACGTGCTCGGCATCGACCTGGACGGCGACCTGGTCGGCACCGTCGAAGCAGGGTGTGGCCGCCGGGCGGCAGAACCGCGTCCAACTTGCTGAGCCCGGCACGCGGGCGCGCTCATCCGGCGTGGTCGTAGTCCGGCAGGATCACGCCGTTGTGGGCGGCGCGTCCCTCGGCGCCCGCCGGGTTGGTGGGGTTGCGCAGGGTCGCGTTGCGGGTGTCGAGCAGGTCCTGGGTGCCGGGGATGAGGGTGCTGCCGCCGGAGGCGGCCAGCGCCTGGTTCCGCTCCACGAAGGGGCGTGCCTTGCGCTCGTAGGCCGCGAAGGCGGCCGCGTGGTCGGTGTGGCCGGCCAGTTCTCCGGCCAGGAGGTAGGCGCCGACGAGCGAGACGCTGGAGCCCTGGCCGGACAGGAACGAGGTCGCGTGGGCCGCGTCACCGGCGAGGGCGACGCGGCCGCGGGACCAGGTGGGCATGTGGATCTGGCTGACGACGTCGAAGAACAGGTCGTCGGCCTCGCGCATCGCGTTCACCAGGCGCGGGATGTGCCAGCCGTGCTCGGGGAAGGCGGCGGCGACGAGTTCGCGCTGCGCCTGCGGGTCCCGGAAGGCGTCGACGGGGGCGTCCTCCCGCTTGAGGACGAGGAACCCGTGTACGCGCTCGGCGGGTTCGTGGGCGTAGAGGACGGCCGCCCGGCCTGGCGTGTTCCAGACGATCCCTTCGTGGGCGAGGCCCAGGTCGTTCGCGAGGGTGAAACCGGCGAAGACGTGGCCGAGGTAGTGGTGGAACGCGTCCTCGGGGCCGAAGACCAGCCCGCGGGTGTTGGAGTGCAGCCCGTCCGTACCGATCACCAGGTCGAAGGTGCGGTGGGCGCCGCTGTCGAAGGTGACGTCGACGCGGTCCGCCCGGTCGTCCAGGGTGGCGATGGAGTCGCCGAAGAGGAATTCGACCCGGTGGCGGAGCGGAGCGTAGAGGGCGCTCGCCAGGTCGCCACGCCGTACTTCCAGGTCCAGGCCTGCGGCGCCTCCGTTGACGGTTTCGGGGGCGACGGAGCCGATGGGCGCCCCGTCGGCGTCCACGAACGAGAGCTTGCGCGTGTCCACGTGGGCCTCGCGCAGTTGCGGGAGCAGCCCCATGCGGTCGACGACCTCGCGGGCGGCGCCGCGGATGTCGATGGCGTACCCGCCGCCCCGTACGGCTGACGCGCGCTCGACGACGGTGACGTCGAAGCCGTAGCGGTCGAGCCAGTAGGCGAGGGCCGGGCCGGCGATGCTCGCGCCCGAGATGAGGACCTTGCGGTTCGCGGAGTGGTTGTTCACGGTGTGCTCTCCTCCTGGCTGTCGCATCCTGGCGGTCACACCGAAGATGCGTACCTTAGGTATCTTTATGGACGGCACGGCGCACCCGCGGAGAGCGGGCGCAACCCCAGGATATAGATACCTAAGTTAGGTATTCAAGTGGAGGTGGTGGTCCGATGACCGCGGACTCGCGGGACAACCCCGGCGCGGACGAGCAGGCGGCAGCCGTCTGGGCGGCCCTGCCCCGGCTGGCCCAGCTGAGCAACGCCATGACCCGCGGCCGCCTGGCCGAACGGGCGGCCGAGGCGGCGGGACTCGCCCTGGACCGCCCCGCACTGAGCGCGCTCATGACCCTGCACATGGCGGACCGGCCGCTGCGCATCGGGGAGATCGCCGAACGGATGCAGGTGGTCGGCCCGCACGTCACGCGACAGGTCCAGGCGCTGGAGCGGCGCGGCCTCGTCCATCGCGTCGGCGACCCGCACGACCGGCGTGCCAGCCTCATCGAGGCGACCGCTGAAGGGACGAGGGCCGCGAACGCCTACGCGACGTCCATGATCGGCTGGTTCACGGACGCGACGGCGCACTGGTCGGACCAGGACCGCGGGGACCTGGGCCGATTGCTCGCGAGGCTGGCCGACGACGTCATCGCCCGCTTGGCCCTCCTCGACGACGACGACAGGCCATCGCCCGCCACCTGACCGCACACGGCCGCAGCCGCGCCGTTGACCGTCGATCACCACCCGGCCGGTCCGCGGCGGCGCGCCCCGCCGTTGCGCCCCGCCGTTGTGCCGCCTCCTATCGGGCGGCGGCCTCGTGGTGAATCATGGAGGCGGCCGAACGGAGCGAGGGCCTCGGGGCGGACGGCATCAGGTCGGCCGTCGAGGGTCCTCATCGAGTGGGATGGGAACAGCATGCCTCTTAGCGGCGAATACGAGCCGAGCCCGGAGAAGTGGGTCAGCGACCAGGTCGCGTTGTACGAGGGCTCCGGGGGCGCCGAGGGCACGACGCTCCGGGGCGTGCCGGTGGTCGTCCTCACCAGCCTGGGGGCCAAGAGCGGGAAGATCCGCAAGAACCCGCTGATGCGGGTGGAACACGAGGGGACGTACGCCCTGGTGGCCTCGCAGGGCGGCGCGCCCAAGAATCCGACCTGGTACCACAACCTGGTCGCGCATCCGCGGGTCGAGCTCCAGGACGGCGGCGTGCGCCAGGACATGACGGCCCGCGAGGTCGAGGGCGCGGAGCGGGAGCTGTGGTGGTCCCGCGCGGTCGAGGTCTGGCCGGACTACGCCGAATACCAGACGAAGACGGACCGGGTGATCCCTGTCTTCGTGTTGGAGCCGGAGACCGCCGGCCGTTGACCCCGAACGGCTCGGGCGGGGCCCGGACGGTCAGAAACCGCCCACCCGCCCGAGCCCTTCGGCCGGGACGGCAGCTCCAGTGCGCGACATGGCACGAACGGAGAACCCGGCCGAAGCGGGCGAACCACTCGGACGAGGTCCTGCCGCCGCTCAAGCGTGCCGTCGGTGGGGTGGCGGCCGTCGACGTCAGCGGGGCCGTCGGGGCCTGGAGCCCCTCGTACCTCAGGAAGGCAGTCGAGCGGTACACCGACGGGTCGGCCCCCGAGCCGACGGGTGACGCGAAGGGGATCGGTGACGTCGTGGCCGAGCTCCCGGGCGACCGCCACGGGCCGGCCCGGCCCGGATCCGACCCCGTAGGCGGTGCGTTCGGCGTCCACGGGTCAGTCCGCCGACGCCCGACAGCCGCAGGGCCGTAGTCGCCCCCGGCACCACACCATCCTCACCGTCAGATGGCGGTCGGCCGCGGCCCTGGAGATCACGACCCCGGCCTCGGCCGCGAGATCGATGCCGAACCCGACCTCCACCTCGGCCGGCCCCGCCTCGCGCAACCGGGCCAGCACGGTGCTCGCCGTCGCGGTGACCGGGCCCAGCACCGTGGACAGCCCCACCGGTAGATCGCGTCACCGGCCCGGCCCGCCTTCACCGGCCCGGCCGCACCGTCCACAGCCTCGACGAGGATGGATCCACCGCCGTCGAGCGGGACCCGGACAAGCTGCTGACCCATGTCTGCACGGCCCAGCCTTCGCCGCGCAGCGCGGGTGTCAACGCCCTGGCCGCGAGCACCCGCCATGGAGCTGATGGACAGTCAGATTTCCTGCCGAGCCTGCCGAGCCTGCCGAGCCTGCCGAGCCTGCCGAGCCTGACGATCGCACGTTCAAGGCCACATTCCGAACCGTCACCGGCCGCATTCCGGAACGTCGATCGCCCTGCCGCCGTATGCGCCGGCCCGAGGCACTGGGCGTCCGCATCCGACCACGGTGGACGGCTTGGGCCAATGCCGGTTCAGGCCAGCACGGACCCCTAGTTGGGCCACTGGTCAGAGGGCAGGATCGTACCCAACGGCAGCGACAAGCAGCCGAAAGGAACCGGGGCAGCGTCATCGCGGGACGCACCGGATCCGGACCACCTCCCGTCGCGCGTGTGTTCCGAAGGAGCCCTGCCATGATCCGCACCCGCATCGCGAAGGCCGCCGCGGTCGCCGCCCTCGTCACCCCGCTCGTCACCGCCACCCCGCTTCCGACGCCGCCCCTTGTGAGCATCGACACCATGGGCCGGCAGTAGCAGCCCACTTCGGGCCCACCCGCACGTCACCGGCCCGGGCACCGCGTCCGTCGCCGTGACGGCGCCGCGCGGCCGGGGCGGTCGCCGGACCGGGGCGTTCTCACTCTGCTCTCACGTGTTGCACACCGGGCTCGTCCATGCCCTGTCCGGCGCACGGTCGAGGCGAATTCCCTCAGTGCCCTCGAGACCTGTCGTGGCCCGGATCTCTGGCGACGACACATCCGACCCGCGAACGAAGGAAACATTTCACGATGAAGAAGGCTGTGCGCAATGCCCTGCAACTCCTCGTGGTGAGTGCGGTGCTGGCCGGCGGGGCGATGGCCGCGACGAGCCCCGCGCACGCGACCCTGCCCGATGTGTCCTGCGGCACGATCACCTCCGCCGACACCACCGCCGCCGCCCAACTGAACCAACAGCTCACCGGCAGCCTGCGGAACGCGATGAACGCGTACCGGATGTCCTGCGCCCGGGCCATCGTCAACACCGTGCGGGCCAACGGACTACCGCAGCAGGCCGAGGTCATCGCGATCACCACGGCGATCGTGGAATCCACCCTGCGGAACAACCCGAACATGGAGGACCACGACAGTGTCGGCCTGTTCCAGCAGCGGGCCTCGTGGGGCACCACCGCGCAGCGGCTCGATCCGGCGACGACGACCCGCAAGTTCATCAGCGCGATGCTCTCGACGTATCCGAACAACACTTGGCAGAGCAAGCCGATCGGCGAGGTCTGCCAAGGCGTCCAGCAGTCGGCCTATCCCGACCTCTACCAGGTTCAGGCGGCCGACGCGCAGAAGATCGTCAACGCCATCGGCCAGAGCCCCGCAACTCCGGTGGGGATGACGGGTTTTGCGTCGGCTGACTTCAATGGTGACGGGAAGACCGATCTGGCGGCGGTGGACGCGGCGACGGGGAAGATGTACCTGTACCCGGGGACCGGTGTCGGTACGTTCGGTGAGCGGAGTCTGATCGGTACCGGTTGGGACACGGTCAGCAATGTGACACCGGGTGACTTCAACGGTGACGGGAAGATCGACCTCGCCGCGGTGAACACCGCCAACGGGAATCTGTACGTCTATCCGGGCAATGGCGCCGGCGCGTTCGGCGCGCCGTGGTCGGCAGGTACCGGCTGGAACAACCTGGACCACCTCATCGGAGGTGACTTCAATGGTGACGGTAAGTCGGATATCGCCGCGGTCGGCACTGGCGACGGGAATCTGTACGTCTATCCGGGCAACGGCGCCGGTTCCTTCGCGGCGCCGATCAACGCCGGTACCGGCTGGAACACCCTGGGCAAGTTCGCCGGCGGTGACTTCAATGGTGACGGTAAGTCGGACATCGCGGCGGTCGGTACTGCTGACGGGAATCTGTACGTCTATCCGGGCAACGGCGCCGGTTCCTTCGCGGCGCCGATCAACGCCGGTACCGGCTGGAACATCATGCGCGACCTCATCGGCGGTGACTTCAACGCCGATGGCAGGACCGACCTCGCCGCCGTCCAGGCCCCCCAGGGATCGACGGGTGACATGTACTTCTACCCCGGCACCGGTCAGAGCACCTTCGGCAACCGCACCAACATCGGCACCGACTGGTAGACCCTGAGTTCCGCTCCCGCTCTGAGCTTGGCGTTTATCGTCGCAGGTCACTCGACCTGCGACGATGAACGCCAAGCTCAGAGCTCGGGGAGCGGGCAGCCCCGGCCGCTGCCGATCAGCTTGTTGACGATGCTCAGCGCGTCCTCGTGGCGGAACAGCACGGCGTACGGCAGTGCCGCCGCCGAGTGCCGTCGGACCAGTGTGGTCTGGTCCTCGGGAAGTTCCGGGTCCGCGACCAGCTCTGCCTGTGCGAGCAGTTCGGGTTGGTCGGTGCGGACCAGCTCCGCAGCGCAGAACCGTTCGAGTTGGTCCGGCCACGCCACGGCGACGCTCGGGCGCGGCCCGGGGGCAGCCGCCGGGGTCGCCAGCCAGGCCCGCACCGGGTCGTCGGAGGGGACGCGGCCGGGTTCGAAGAACGACCAGAACGTTCCCGGCCACATGGCGGAGGCGCGGTAGGCGGTGATCGACACATGGCTGCCCGTGGTCAGGTCGACTGCCAGGTGCACCGGTACGCCTTCCTCGTACCAGTGCGCTCCGTACTCACAGACGGCGAAGCGACGTCCGTCGTGGTCGAGGAGTACGAACGAGGTGTTACGGCGGCGCTCGGTGGCCAGGTCATGCCGTGTCACCAGGACGTCCAGCAACTCCTGGTGCCGTTCCGGTAGTTCCTCGCGGGAGAGGTCGAGCACGGGAGCCTCCAGGTCGACTGTTCGGCAGATCGGGTTCCCACTCTGCCCGTCCGGGGGCGATGAGGTGTGCGAATTCGATGTTTCCGGGACGTCCCGTCTCGGCTGATCCGGTCCGAGCGCCCGGCGGTGGCCAGGTGGCGAACCGGCCGGTGGGGCGGCCGCTGTTCGGGCGGTGTCGGCGCCCGAGGCCGTGGGTTGTCCTGAGGTCCCCGGTGACCGGCGCGACGACTGACGGCGGGTCATCGCAACTCCCGGGCAGCGAGGCGGAGTTCCTCTGCTGCCGGTCTGCCGAGGCCCTGACCCGCCGTCGAGGGATCACCGCTGGCGGAGGCCGGCCTGATGGTCGATCCACGGGCCGATCGAGGCGGCACCGTCCGTCAGGATGCCGAGGTGGTTGTCATGTGCCACGGTCTGGAAGGTGTCGTCGGCCGGGCGGCCGGCTTGTGCCGCGTAGGCGATCACCCGGGCCGGGTTGAACACCTCGTCCTGGGCGCCGATCCACACGCCGAGCGGCTTGGTCAGGCCGCGCAGCACGGCGGCGCTGTCGTCGGCGTTCTGCGCCAGTGCCATGTTCACCGTGTAGCGCGGGACCAGCTTCGCTGACTGGACCTCCCGGGACGTGTACGCGAACCCGAGCGCCGGGGTGTGTCCGTCGAGCACGTGGTTGCTGACCGCGTTGACCACGAAGGCGCGCTGGCAGACGGTGGCGAAGTTCGAGCCGCCGCTCACCTGTTCGGTGTCGGAGTGCAGGCCGAAGTCCGGGGCGAGGAGGACGTAGCCGGCTACCTGGTCGTCGATCCGGTCGAGGCTGTTGAGTACCAGGCCGGCGCCGGCCGAGTGGCCGCCGACGAAGAGCGGCAGTTTCGGCTGCTGCCGGTGCACGAAGTCGACCATGGTCCGGGTGTCCTGCCAGACCTGTTCCGGCGTCGGCGCGTCACCGCGCGGGCCGCCGGAGGCGCCGTGGCCCCGAATGTCCACCAGGTACGTCGCGATGTGGTGGTCGTCGGCGAGTTCGCGGCCGAGCGGGAGGTACCCGGCCGCGCTGTTGGCGCCCGAGCCGTGGTAGAACACCAGGCTCGCGACCGGGTCGGCGGGGAGGTACGCGTGGTACGCGAGCGGCACCCCGTCGGTCGCGGCGACCCGCCCGGTCGGGTCGGCGTTCGTGGCTGCGGTGGTCTGGTCCTGCTGCAATCCGCCCACCGCGGGCGTGGGGAAGGCGCAGGGCATCAGCGCGGCGGCGGCGCCCGCACCGGTCAGCACGCCCAGCGCGGCGACGGTGACACCCAGCACGCCCAGCGCCCCCACCCATCGGCGCAGCAGCGGCGCCCGACCGGCTGCTGTGCGCTGTGTCGCGGGCCCGTCCGCGGCGCCCTGCTCCAGCCAGCGGCGGACCGCAGGTTTGCGCAGCCGCCCGTAGGCCAGCAGCGGCAGGACGAGTCCGGCCGCCGGCAGCGCGCTGCCGAACCGGAGGGCCTGGTAGACCCGGATCGCCGCGAGCAGCCCGAGCAGCACCAGTAACCGGCCGAACAGCCGTGTTCCGGGCCGGCGCAGCCGCCAGACCGTCCACCAGCAGCCGAGGCCGAAGACGGCCAGCAACACGCCGAAACCCCGGGTGGTGGCCGGGTAGGTCGGGTTCTGTTCCAGTAGGCCGTTGAGTACGGTGGCGACGCCCGTGAAGAGCAGCAGCATCCGGATCACGGTCACGTCGCGTGGTCGCCGCCCGGGCAGGTCGCGGTCAGCGGACATCGTCGGACTCGCTGGAGGCGCCGAGTTGTTCGGCGATCAGGGCCTGGGCCTGGTCGCACCAGGCGAGTTCCGCGTCGGCCAGGGCGATCGTGTGGGCACGGACCAGCCAGGTGGCCGGGACGGTGTCGGCGCTGCGCTCGGTCTGTTCGGGCCATTGGGCGCCGGGCACGGTCGCCGTGGCCTGATCGCGGCGCCCGCGTGCCTCGTCGCGGCGCTGCTCGATCAGCCGCAACATCGCCCGTGGACCGGCGTGGTCGCTGAACAACAGCTTGACCATGCCCTCGTCGCGCCGCTGCGCCGGCTGGGCCGGGAGGCTGAGCCAGCCGTCCAGGGCTGTCGCGCCCTGCTCGGTCAGCTGCCAGACGGTCTGCCTGCCCCGCTCGGCGGCCGGCTCGTCCGCGGCGATCAGGCCGTTCGCCTCCAGGTGCTTCAGTTGCGGGTAGAGCTGGCCGTAGCTCACACCCCAGAAGTGTCCGACGGAGCGCTGCACGGCCTGCCGCAGCTGGTAGCCGTTGCGGGAGCTGAGCGACAGGAAGCCGAGCACCGTCCATCCCGTGGGCGTGAGCTTCGGCAGTCCGATGTCGGCGGCGTGAGGATCCTCGCTATATCTTCCAGATAGGGTCATGGGGCGAACGTACCATTCCCGCGGACCCTCGGGGCGGCGGCCGATCCCGGCCACCCGGAGTCAGCAGTTGAGGCAGGAACAGGGGCGGCGGACACGAGAGCAGGTGCTCGATCCTGATGGTCCGGTGGGCAACGGAATCGGCTTGTGTGGGCCTGCCATCGGCTGGGAGGCTCAGAATCATGATCGACAAGCACGTCGGAGCAGCGGAGACCACGGACGGCGCCTGGTGGCTGCGGGGCGTACCCGCGGCCGAACTGCCCTGCGGCCAGCGGCCGGAGTGGGCCGAGTTCGCCGAATCGGCCCTCTCCCGCGCCGAATCGGCCCTCTCCCGCGCCGAGTCGGCGCCGCGCGTGCCGACCGGGGAGCTGCCGGGCATCACCGGCTTCGCGGCCGTGCTGGCGCCCTTCGCCGAGCTGGCCGGAGTGCGACTCCCGACCGTCCTGCCGGACGCCGTGGCCGACCTCCGGGCCATCCGGGCGGACTTCGTCCGACAGCTCGCCGGTGCGCTGGCCCGACTGGCCGCCCGCACCCTCGTGCTGGAGCTCAACGTCGCGAGGGTGACGGGCCGCCTCGACGGCGCGGCACCATCAGACCGGTTCCGGAGCTTCCTGCTTCTGGCCGGACGTCAGGACGGGCTGTCCGCGCTGCTGGGCGAGTACCCGGTGCTCGCCCGCCTCCTGGCGCAGGCCTGCCGCCACGGCGGTTCGGCGTTGGCGGAACTGCTCGACCGGTTCGCCGCCGACCGGGCCGACATCGTCGCCACCCTGCTGGCCGGTGCCGACCCCGGGCGGTTGGTCGCGGTCGAACGGACCACGGGCGACGGGCACCGCCGTGGGCGCAGCGTCGCGGTGCTGCGGTTCGCCGACGGTACCCGGGTGGTGTACAAGCCGAGATCGCTGCGCGTGCACGGGCGCTTCAACGAGCTGGTCGGCTGGTTCAACGCGCGGCCCGGTACACCGGGGCTGCGGGTCCTCGCTCTGCTGGAGCGTGACGGGTACGGCTGGGTGGAGTTCGTCGCGCCCGGCTCCTGCACGGCGGAGCGGCAGTTGGAGCGGTTCTACCTCCGGCAGGGGGCGTGGCTGGCGCTGCTGTACGCACTGGACGGCACCGACCTGCACTTCGAGAACCTGATCGCCTGCGAGGACGAACCCGTCCTGGTCGACGTCGAGACCCTCTTCCATCCGTGCGTCCCGGCCGACTCGCAGGAGGATCCGGCGGCTCGCGCGCTGGAGTCCTCGGTGTACCGCAGCGGCCTGCTGCCGCGTCTGTTGCTCGGCGACGAGACGGCGGTCGACGTCTCTGGCCTGGGCGGTGACGCGGGGCGCCGCTCACCGGTGGAGGGTGTGGACTGGGCGGCCGGCGGTACGGACGAGATGAGACTGGTCCGCCGGGCCGGAGAGATCACCGGCGCCGGGAACCGCCCCCTGCTCGACGGAGCCGAAGCGGACCCGGCCGGCTACACCGAGGCCCTCGTCGCCGGCTTCCGCGCCGGATACCGCGCGATCGAGGCCGGCCGGGACGAACTCGTGGGACCACAGGGCCTGTTGCGCGGGTTCGCGGAGGACGAGGTGCGCGTGGTGGCCCGGGCCAGCCTCGTCTACGCGACGCTGCTCGACGAGTCGACCCATCCCGACGTCCTGCGGGACGCGGCGGACCGGGACGAGATCCTGAGCCTCCTGGGGACGGACGCGCTCGAAGCCTCCGGTTGGCCCGGGCTGCTCGATGAGGAGATCGCCGAACTATGGGACGGCGACATCCCGTTGTTCACCACCCGGCCGGGTTCGTCGGACCTCTGGAGCGGCACGGGTCGCCGGCTGCCCGGCGTACTCGACCGGCCGGGTCTGGACCGGGTGTCGGACAAGATCCGGGCGATGGGCCGAACGGACCGCGACGAGCAGGAGTGGATAGTCCGGGCGGCGATGGCCGGCAGGTCCACCGCCTCCGCCCACGGCGTCGGCGCCCCGCCCGGGCTTCCTCCCCGGCCCACCCGCGGATCCGCCCTGGATCCGGCACGGCTGCTTGCCGCCGCCCGGGGCATCGGCGACCAGCTGGTGGACAGGGCGAAGCAAAGCGGGACGCGCATCAACTGGCTCGGGCTCGAACTCCTCGCGGACCGGTACTGGCGGGTCGGACCGTCCGGTGCCGACCTGGGCGCCGGCTACCCGGGGGTGGCGCTCTTCCTGGCGCAACTCGCCGGCCTCACCGGCGAGGCGCGCTACGCGGAGGTGGCCCGCCGTGCTCTGCGGCCGCTGCCCCGCCTGCTGGAGCGGCTTGCGGAGCACCCGGAGGAACTCGGTGTCGTCGGGTCCGGGGCCTTCGCCGGTCTGGGCGGTATCGCCTACGGCCTCACCCAGGTGTCCACCACCCTGGACGACGCCGAGATCCGCGGCTGGATCGGACCGGCCGTGGCCCTCACCACCGCTGCGGCCCGGGCCGAGGACGCGTCCGGTGTCTTCGACGGCACCGCCGGCGGCCTGGCGGCCCTGCTCTCGGTGCACGCGGCCACCGGCTCCGCCGAAGCCTGGCAGGGTGCGCAGCTGTGCGCGGCCCGCCTCGCCGATCGTCCCCTCCCCGCCGCCCCCGGCTTCGGTACCGGATCGGCGGGCATCGGCTGGGCTCTGCTCAGGTTCGCGGCGGAAGGCGGCGGCGCCAGGTACGAGCAGGCGGGGCTGGCCGCCCTGCGGGCGGCGGTCGGGCAGGACCTGGACCACTCCTGGTGCACGGGCCTGCCGGGCATCGCGTTGGCGGCCTCCGACAGCGCAGCCGGGCCGACGGAGCTCGTCGACAGCGCGGTCAGGGTGCTCGCGCTGGGTGACCCACTGCCCAACCACAGTCTCTGCCACGGTGAACTCGGCGCCCTCGAACTGCTCACCGGTACGGCCGAGCACTCCGTTGGGCACACCGTGCGGAACCGGCGCGCGGGCGCGCTGCTGGAGACGCTCGACCGGAGCGGACCGCGCTGCGGCACCCCTGGAGGGCTCGGCACACCCGGCCTGCTGACCGGGCTCGCCGGTATCGGACACGGTCTGCTGCGGCTCGCCGCCCCCGAACGAACAGCTTCGGCGCTGCTGCTGCAGCCGCCGATCACGCCCCGGTCGTCATCGTGGACGCCGTGGCCTCAGGAAAGGAACGGCCGAACACCATGAACACCCCCGATCTGGTCCGCCAGTGGAAGCAGCCCGGCATGCGGCAGGGCGAAGCCGTGGATCACCCCGCCGGGGAGATCAGGCTCCGGGCGGCCGGCGGGCTTGCCCGTCGCACCGCTCTGCTCGCCGCGCACGACGGCGTGCGGTTCTCCCACCAGTTCCCGACGATGACCTTCACCGGCGGCCCCGAGGTGAGCCGGTAGCCGGCATCCGCCGACCGGCAGCCGGTGCCTCCGACAGGGCCGCACCGGCTGCCGGGTGTGAGAAACCCCCCTTGATCCACTCCTGTCGGACCGTCACAACCCTCCAGTAACCTGCGCGGTATGCGTACAACCTCGTCGGTCACCATCGGCCGGGAAGCCGAACTTTCCCAGCTCAGCGGCGCCTTGACGGCGCTCCGAGAGAGGGCGGGTCGTGCCGTGTTCCTGCTGGGAGATGCCGGGATCGGCAAGTCCCGGCTGCTCGGCGACTGCTGCGGCCAGGCCGCCGACCTGGGCCTGCCGGTCCTGCGCGGCCGGGGCAGCCCGACGAGCGCGGGAACCCCCTTCCGCCCGCTCGTCGAGGCGCTGTCGTCCCGTTTCCGGACCAGCGGGCCGCCCGAGGACGCGGAGCTCGAACCCTACCGTCCGGCCCTGGCCCGGGTCGTTCCGGAATGGCGGCACACCACCGTCCCCGGCTACCCCGAGAGCGTGGTCGAACTCGCCGAGGCGCTGCTGCGCCTGCTCGCCGTCCTCGGGCGGGGGACGGGCATGGTGCTGGCGCTGGAGGACCTGCACGACGCGGACACCGAGACGATCGCCGTCGTCGAGTACCTCGTCGACAACATCGCCGGACTGCCGGTGCTGCTGCTGGCCACGCTGCGCCCCGAACCCGGGGCCGCCTTCGACCTGGCCCGCGCGGCCGAACGGCGCCGGACGGCTTCCCTTCTCCCACTGCGCCCACTGGCCGCGCCGGACGTCCGCGCGATCGCCGGCGGCTGCCTCGCCGTTCCCGTCGACGAGGTACCGGTGGCCGTGGCCGACCGGTTGGCCGAGGGCGGCGACGGGAACCCGTACCTGATCGAGGAACTGTTGAAGGAGATGGTCGGCTCCGGGGCGCTCCGCCTGGAGGCCGACGGCTGGCACGTGGTCCGCGACCTCTCCGCGACCGTTCCGGAGAGCGTCGTCCAGAGCTACGGGCACCGGATCGACCTGCTGGACCCCGCGCTGCGGGAACTCCTGCTGATCGGGGCCACCCTGGGCGCCCGCTTCTCGGTCGGCACGCTCCGGCTCATCACCGGGCACGACGAACAGACCCTCTTCGCCCATCTCAGGTCCGGCGTCGAGGCAGGCCTGCTCGTCCCCGACTGGGCCGGTACGGACCAGTACGCGTTCCGGCACGCGCTCACCGCCGAGGCGCTGCTGGCGAACCTCCCCCGGGCGGAGCGCGCGGCCATCGCCCGCCAGGCCGCCACGTCGCTGCTGGAGGCCGATCCCGAGCTGACCGACGGCCGGTGTCAGGTGGTCGCGGGGCTCCGTCTCGCCGCTGGGGACGAGGCCGCGGCGGCGCTGGCGTACGCGGAGGCGGGCCGACGGGCGCTGGCCGACGGCACGTCGGGGTCGGCGGTCCGGTTGCTGGAGCGCGCTCACGACCTCGCCGACCAGGCGGACCGGACCGACATCACGGAGGCGCTGCTGTCCGCCCTCGCCGAAGCCGGTCAACTCGACCGCGCCTTCGCCTCGGCGGACACCCTGCCGTCCGTCGGGGCGGGGTCTCTCGGCACCGACCGCAGGATAGCGCTGCACACCCGGCTCGCCTGGGCCGCCGTGATCGCGGAACGGAGCGCCGACACCATCGCGCACGTGGCGGCGGCCAGGGCGCTCCTCGACAGCTGCGCCGGCCCCGAGCAGACCGCCGCGCTGGCCGTGGTCGAGGGGCACCTCGCCCTGCTCCCGGGCCAGGGCGAGCGGATGGTCGACGCCGAGCGGTCGGCCCTGGAGGCGGCGGCGGTGGCGCAGCGCGAGGGGCTTCCGGTGGTCGCCTGCCAGGCCTGGCAGTTGCTCGCGCTGCTGGCCCGGGAGCGGGGCTTCGACGACGCGGACGAGTGCCTGCGGCGGATGCTGGCCGTCGCCGAGACCCACAGCCTGCCGGTCTGGCGCATCGAGGCCGCGCTGCGGCTCGGCGCCAACAGCTTCATGCGGACCGGTGACACCCGCACGCTCGAACAGGCGCGGGACGCCGCGCGAGGGCTGGGTGCCATCATGCTGACCCAGCGCGTGGAGGCACTGCTCGCGATGAACGCGGTGCTCACCGGGAACGGCGCGAAGGCGCGCGAGACCATCGACCGCTGCCTGGATGCCAGCGCGCGGATGAGCGACCTCGGGACCCACCGCTACCTGCTGCTCACCTCGGCGACGCTCGCCGCGCACGCGGGACGCCGCCGCGAGATGGAGCACGAGCTGCTGCTCTTCCGGCAGTCCGGTGGTGGTGAGTCCTTCCTGACCCCGGTGATGCTCGGCCTCTGTCGCACGATCTGCGCGCTGTTGGAGGAGGACCGGATCCAGGCGGTCACCGAACTCGCCGCCGCGGCGGCATGGGAGGAGCGGCACCCGAACGTCTTCTACCTCTCCGGACGGTACGGGCTGGGCCCCCTGCTGGACGTTCTCGCGGGCACCGCAGGCCGGGCCGAGTACGAAGCCGTGGCCGCCGCCCCGGCGGCGGGGCTGGTCTGGAACCGGCAGTTCCTGCTGCTGGCCCACGCGGTCCTGCTGGGCCGGGAGGGGCGGGCCGAGGAGGCCGCCCTGGCCGTCCGTAGGGCCGAGCAGAGTGCCGGGCTCTTCCCGATGGCCCATCACCTCGGACTGCGGCTGGTCGCCGAGGCGGCGATCGCCGACGGCTGGGGCGAGCCGGTGGCATGGCTGCGCACCTCCGAGGAGTACTTCCACGACCACGACATCCCCTCGGTGGCGGGCGCCTGTCGGGCCCTGTTGCGTCGCAGCGGCGCGACGGTCGCCCAGCGCCGCAGCGGGTGGGACCGGATCCCGGCCCAGCTGCGCGCGCAGGGCCTCACCGCTCGCGAGTACGAGATCCTCGCCCTGCTCGTGGAGCGGCCCGGCAACCAGGACATCGCCCGGCGGCTGTCCATCTCGCCGCGCACGGTGGAGAAGCACATGGCCACGCTGATCAGCAAGACCGGCAGTCCCGACCGTGCGGCGCTCTGCCGGTTGGCCATCGAGGTCTCCCCCCGTGCCTGACCCGTGCCTGACCCGTGCCTGACCCCGCGACCGGCCTGCGGGTACCGGGCGATGAACGGCCCGGTCCGGGAACCTACGTGCCCGCCGGCCGGATTCGCCCGGTCGCCGACCGGAACCTACGTGGGCCGCCCCGATGCCGGGCCGGCGGATCGCCGGAAGGATCGGTGATGCAAACGGAGCAGAGCGGTCCGCCGCCGCCCCGCACCGCCGCTCCCCACCGCCGCAGGAGGCCCGCTGATGACAGGTACGAGAGCGACGCCGAGCGCGGTCCGCGACGAGGACTCCGACCTGCTCCCGGACCTCGTGGCGTCGGTCCTGCACCGGCGGGGTGCGCGCGGCTGGACGGTCGGTTCGCGGGAGTTCTGGTGCCACGTCGCTCCGGAGGGCCGCACCATCCCGGCGCAGGGGTGGAAGCTGCACCTCTCGGCGACCCCGCTGTCCGCGCCCATCGTCCTCCTCAAGGCAGCAGAGGTCCTGGTCGCCGGGCGGGCCTCGTTCAAGTTCGCCGGCACTCTCGACCGGGTGACCGAACTGGTCTCCGCGAGCTACGACCGGGGTGGCGGTGGCAAGTTCATCACCGTCTATCCGGATGACGACGACCACTTCCGCGCACTCGCCGAGGAGCTCCACCACGCCACCCGCGGGCTGCCCGGCCCGGGCATCCTCTCCGACCGGCCGTACCGCCCCGGCAGCCTGGTGCACTACCGCTACGGCGTCTTCACCGGCACGACGCAGCTCGGCAACGACGGCACCGTCGAGTCCCTGCTGCGCACCCCCGACGGCGCTCTGGTCAGGGACCTCCGCCTGGCGCGGTTCAAGCCACCGGCCTGGGCGCGGTCGCCGTGGCCGCAGCAGCGGCCGGAGCCCGGTCCGCAGCCGCAGCCGCAGTCGCAGCCCGGTTCGCAGCCGCAGGCGGCGAGCCGTCCGGCCGCCGTCCTTCTCGACGGCCGCTACGTGGTGCGCTCGGCCGTCCGGCACACCTACAAGGGCGGGGTGTACTACGGCACGGACCGGGAGACCGATCGGCAGGTCGTCATCAAGGAGGCCCGACGCCACGTCGGGTCGACCGTCGCCGGCACGGACGCCGGCGACCTGTTGCAGCACGAGGCGCGGATGCACGCGGCGCTGGCACCCCTGGGCGTGTGCCCGCAGGCGTTCGGCGTGTTCACCCAGGGGGGCAATCTCTACCTCGTCCAGGAACGCGTGGACGGAGAGAACCTGCGGGACTGGGTGGTGGCGAATCCCGCGCCGGTCAGCGCCGTCCTGCTGGACCTGGTCGAGCAGCTGGTGACGATCGTCGAGCGTGTGCACGCCGCCGGCCATGTGCTGCGGGACCTGAACCCGAACAACCTCATGCTCACCCGAGACGGGGCGCTGCGGCTGATCGACCTGGAGATGATCGTTCGACCGGGCGACCAGGTCCAGCGCGCCTACACCCCGGGGTATGCCGCGCCCGAGGTGGTGGCCGCGGAACACAGCGGCCCGGCGCCGGACTTCACCTCGGACCTGTTCAGTCTCGGCGCGGTCCTGTTCCACCTGGCGAGTGGCGCCGAGACGGTGCTCGCCGCGGACCGCCCGACAACCCGCACGAACGGCGAGCGTCTGGCCCTTCTGGTGTCCCGGGCCCTTGCCGACAACCCGGTCGCGCGGCCGTTCGCCCCCGCGATCCTCGGGCTGATGGCGGAGTCCGTCGATCAGCGGTGGAGCCTGGAGCGGCTGCGCGAGCTCCTGGCCGAACTGCGGTCCGGCCGGCCGGAGCTTCCCGGGGAACCGGCACGCCCGGTCCTTGCGGCGGACGTCGAGGAGCGGGTCCTGGCCGACGGGCTGACCCACCTGCTGGACACCATGACCCCGGCCGGGCAGCCGCGGCTGTGGCCCGCCGACGGGTTCGCCGCCCTCAACGACCCGCTCAACGTGCAGCACGGCGCCGCCGGGGTCCTGGCGGTGCTCACCGCGGCCGACGTCGCGCGGACGGACCCCCGGCTCAGGTCCGGGGTCGCCGAGGCGGCCGACTGGACGGCGGGCCGTCTGCGGCTGGACGAACCACAGCTCCCCGGCCTGTACTTCGGCCGCTCCGGCACCGCCTGGGCACTGCTGGACGCAGCCCGGCTGCTGGACGACGACAAGCTGGCCGACACCGCGGCACGCTTGGCCCGGGCGGTGCCGGTGCGCTGGCCGAACCCCGACGTCTGCCACGGCGCGGCCGGCGCGGGTCTGACACAGCTGCACTTCTGGCAGGCCACCGGCGAGCCGGACTTCCTGGCCCGGGCGGTCGAGGCCGCCGAGGGGCTGGTGGCCGCCGCCGAACCGGGCCGGTCCGGAACGCTCTGGCCCGTTCCGAAGGACTTCGACTCCGCGATGGCGGGAGCCAAGCACCTGGGATTCGCCCATGGCGTCGCCGGAATCGGCACCTTTCTCCTGCTGGCCGGCCAGGCCACCGGACGGGACGACTTCCTGGCACTCGCACAAAGTGCCGGTGACACCCTGGTGGCGGCAGCGCGGACCGGCGACGGTGCGGCCTGGTGGCCCGAGGGCGACCACGACGAGAACGCCCCCTTCCGTCCGCCCTACTGGTGCAGCGGATCCTCGGGAGTGGGGACCTTCCTGGTGAGGCTCTGGACCGCCACCGCCGACCAGCGCTACCGGAACCTGGCCGAACAGGCCGCAGCAGAGGTGTACCGCAGGAGGTGGCAGCTCTCTCCGGCGGCCTGCCACGGACTGGCGGGCAACGCGGAGTTCCTGCTGGACCTGGCCGCCGCCCTGGACGACCCGGACTACCGCCAGCGGGCGGCGGAACTCGTCGCCTGTGCCCACGCGCGCCACACGCTGCGCGACGGTCTCCTGCTCCTGCCCGACGAGTCGAACACCGAGGTGACGGCCGGTTACAGCGGTGGGACGGCCGGCATGCTGGCCGCACTGGTCCGGCTACGGCACGGCGGCACCCGGCTCTGGCTGCCCGACTCCCTCGCACTCTCCGTGCCGACGGACGAGCCGGTCGGGATCGAGGCCGGCGCATGGTGACCTGGACCCCGGCTCCGAGCCGCGCGCCCGAGTTGCCCGTGGTGCCCGCGCTGCCGGCCACCCGGACGAGTTTCGCCTTCTCCGCGACGGCCGAGCATGCTGCGTGCCTGACGACAGGCTCGCAGGGCGGCCTGGTGCCCGAGCACCGGTCGTTCGACGGGCCGTCGTCCCGGCGCCGGACGCTCGCGCTGGAGGAGTCCCTGCGGACCCAGCCGCTGCCGACCGAGGACGGGAGACTCCTGCTACTGCGTGGTGCGGCCGGCCGGCACGAACTCGTCCTGGCCGACCCGGAGACGGGGCGGGCCGGTGAGCGCCTCACCGTCGAGCGCCTCACCGTCGAGTGCCGCGCGCTGCGTCTGGTCGCCTCCGCCGAACCGGGCACCCTGGCGCTGGCGGTCCGCTCCGACAGCCCGGGCCGGTCGACGCTGTACCGGGTGCTCGACAGTCCGTTGCGGTGGGAGCCGGTCGCGGCCCTGCCCGGCACGGTCGGCCGCATCTGCGGGTTGGAGCACAGCGGACGGCTGCTCGGCGTGGCCCTGCGACACGAGAGCCGCTCCCGGACCGTACTCGTCGATCTCACCGACGGCAGCCACCACGACCTGCCCTGCGCGCCCGGCCGGGAAGGCGACGCCCTCCTGCTGGCAAGCCCGTCCTCCGGTCTGCTGCTGATGGCGACCGACACGCCACAGGGACGCCGGCTGGCGTGGAGATCCCTGGCCGATCCGGCCGGACTGCGCGCCCCCGAGCGGCTCAACACCATCGACGGCGCCGTCCTGCCACTGGCCTTCGACCCGGCCGGTGAGCGGGTGGCCCTGCGAGTGCTCCGCGGAGCCCGGGCCCGGCTGCTGGTCTACGACCTGCGCCAGGACCGGCTCACGGAGGTGCCGCTGGCGGCGGGGGCGGTCCAGCAGGTGGCCGGCTGGGGGCGCAGTGGCCTGCTGGTGCCGGTCTCCACGGCGGACCGCCCGGCCGAGATCGCGGTGCTCTCGCCCGAGGCCACGACGGAGTGGGCCCCAGCCGGAAGCCAGGCGGCGGGACGCTCGCGAGTCGAGCGGTTCTCCGGCCCCGCAGGGCAGTTCGAGGCCGTCTGCCAAGGCGACTGGCGCAGCGCCGACGCCGTACTGGTCGCCCTGCACGGCGGGCCCGAGGCGGCCTGGGACCTCGGATACGAGCCGGTGCTGCACCGGCTCGCCACCGCCGGCATCGCCGTCGTCGCCCCGAACCAGCGCGGCAGCACCGGCTACGGGGCCGCGCACGCCGAGGCCCTGCACGGCGCCTGGGGCGGACCCGACCTCGCCGACATCCGCGCCCTGGTCAGAGCCCTCGCCGCAGGGCGCCCCGGATCGGCGCCACCGCCCATGCTGTACGGGGTCAGCTACGGTGCCCATCTCGCCCTGCTGGCGGCTGCCGCGGACCCGCAGCTGTGGTCCCGCTGCGCCGTCGTCGCCCCCTTCCTGTCCGCCGCCCGGCTGCACGCTCAGGCGTCGCCCGCGGTCCGTGCGCTCATCGACCGGCTCGGCGGCCGGACCGAGGTCGAGGACGGACTGGGCCCCCGCGACCTGTGGACCCTCGCCGACCGGATCCGCACCCCACTGATGATCGTCCATGGCACGGACGACCGGACGATCCCGGTCGACCAGTCCCGGCAGCTGCGGCAACGGCTGCTCGACACCGGCCGCAGCGAGGGCACCCACTTCCGCTACGCCGAAGTACCCGGCGGCGGACACTCCCCGCTGGAGAACCTCGCGGGCGCGCACCTGCGGGAGCAGCTGGTGGAGTTCCTCTCCCAGCGCCCCGGGAACGCGTGAGGACCGCTCGGGACCGCGGGACCAGAGACTCACGGCCATTCGGGCCGTGCGACGCCGGTACGGCCGGCGTCATCTGCGACGACCTTCAGGAAAGGGGGTGAACACGATGACCGTTGACGTCGATGCGCTGCAGGCGCTGGACGGGGAGGAGGAGGCCGCTGGTCTGCGGCCCTGCCAGAACACCTGTAGCTGGACCTGCACCTACACCGGCCAGTGATGTCGGGTCGGTCGGACGGTGAGTTTTCTGCCTGAAGGGAGGTGAACACGATGACCGTTGACGTCGATGCGCTGCAGGCGCTGGACGGGGAGGAGGAGGCCGCTGGTCTGCGGCCCTGCCAGAACACCTGTAGCT
>NZ_JBFBIR010000045.1:0-6949 GCF_040685715.1 Kitasatospora sp. NPDC088264 | reverse complement strand
TGGACCTGCACCTACACCGGCCAGTGACCAATGTGTGGCCGGGGCCCTGATCGGCCCCGGCCACCGGTCCCGATTGCCCTCCTGGAGGAGAGGATGACGACGTCGACAAGATCGGTCCCCCGCCTGCTGGCGGCGGCAGCCCTGGAGGCCCGGGGCTGGTTCGCCCTCGCCGTACTGGCGTCGATCACGGATGCGGCGGTGACGCTGGCGACCCCCGCCCTGCTGGCCCGGGCACTCGACGACGCCCTGGCCCACCGTCCGCTGACCGGGCCGGTATCGGCCCTGGCGGCGGCGTTCGCGGTGGCGACGGGCGTCGCGGTGGTGCACGTGGTGGCCGCGGGAACGAGTGGGGCGGCGGCCACCGGCTGGTTGCGCCGCGGCCTCGTCCACCGGGTGCTGGGCGCGGGACTCGCCGGGCAGCGCCGGCACGCTGCGGGGGATGTCACCGGCCGGCTGGTCGGGAGCTGCGCCGAGTCCGGGCACGCCGGTCTCACCGTGCTCGACACGGTCATGTCGGTGGCCACCTCGATCGTGGGCGTGGTGTCCCTGTGGCTGATCGACTGGCGACCCGCGGTGACCTTCCTGCTCGGCCTGCCGCCGGTGTACGTCGTCCTGCGGTTGTTCTTCCGCCGGAGTTCGTCGGCGCTCACGCGCTATCAGGAGTTGCAGGGACAGGTCGCGGACCGGTTGATCGAGGCCTTGGGCGGCGTCCGGACGATCCGGGCGAGCGGCACCGTGGCAGCGGAGACGACCCGCGTGCTGGAGCCGCTGCCCGAGCTGTCGAAGACCGGCCTGCTGACGTGGCATCTGCAACGCGCCACCGCCTGGCAGATGGGCCTGTTGCTGCCGGCGATCGAGATCCTCGTCCTCGCCGTGAGCGGATACGGGGTGGTCGCCGGGCGGATCTCCTCGGGGGAGCTCGTCGCCGTCACGGGGTACGTCGCGATCGCCCTCGGACTTCTCCAACAGGTCGACGCGGTGGGTGAGTTGGCCCACTCGGTCGCGGCGGGTCGCCGGGTCGCCGAGGCCGTGGGCCAGCCCGTGACCCTGGCGGGGGAGCGGGGATCGGACGGATCCACCGCCGGATGTGCGGTCTCCTTCCGCGGGGTCCGCGTGCTCGCCGGGGACCGGGTGGTGCTCGACGGAATCGACCTGGAGATCCCGGCCGGAACGGCGCTGGCCGTGGTCGGGGCGTCGGGCGGGGGAAAGAGCAGCCTCGCCGCGCTGGTCGGGCGGCTCCACGACCCGGACCAGGGCGCGGTGCTGCTCGATGGCGTACCCGTGACGGAGTTCACGGCAGATGAACTCTCCCGTCGCGTGGCGTACGCCTTCGAACGGCCCGCGCTGTTCGACGACACCATCCGCGCCACGATCGCGCTCGCTCGTCCGGAGGCGACGCAGTCCGTGATCGAGGCCGCCGCGCGGGCCGCCGGCGCCGATGACTTCATCCGACGGCTTCCCGACGGATACGACACCCACCTGGCGGCTGCTCCGCTGTCCGGCGGTGAGGCACAACGGCTCGGACTGGCGAGGGCGTTCGCCCAGGACAGCCGGGTGGTCGTGCTCGACGACGCGACGTCCAGCCTGGACACGGTGACCGAGGCGAGGGTGACGCAGGCGTTGCACAGCGCCTTCACCGGGCGGACCAGGATCATGGTCGCGCACCGCGCTTCCACGGCGGCCCGTGCGGATCTGGTGGCCTGGCTGGCGGACGGCCGGATCAGAGCCGTGGCGACCCATGCGGAGCTGTGGAGCGACCAGGAGTACCGGGCGCAGTTCGCCGCGGCTTCGGAGAGTGTGGAGGAGGAGACGTGTCCGATCCCGTGACCACGCGCCCCGGCTGGCGGATGCTGGGGTGCCATCTGCGCGGCCGCAGCGGCGTCGTCGCTGCGGTGCTGGCGCTGTCCGTGCTGGAGGCGTTGCCGGTTCTGCTGTCCGGGCTCCTGATAGCGCGGGCCCTGGACCGGGGATTCCTGGCCGGGCGCCCGCTGGTGGGCCTGGCCTGGCTGGCAGTGCTGGGCGTCGCCATGGTGCTCCGGGCTGCTGTGACCCGCCAACTCCTGCCCAGGCTGGGCGTGCTGGTCGAGCCGTTGCGGGACGCACTGGTGAGCTCGGTGGTCTCCGCCACGCTCCGGCGCGGGGTCGCCGGCACGGCCCGCTCCGACGGGGCGAGCGTGGCCCGGCTCACCGGACAGGTGGAGACCGTACGGGCACTGGTCTCCGCGCTGCTGCGCTCGGTCCGGCAGGTCGGCGTGTCACTGGTGATGGCCCTGGTGGGGTTGGCGGCCCTCGCTCTGCCGGTGGCGGCCATCGCCGGGGTGTCGGTGGTCCTCACGCTGGCGGCGTACATGCCGCTGCTGCGCGTCCTGAGCCGGCGTCGACGGGCCTTGCTGATCGCGGACGAGCGACTGGCCGCCGAGGCCGGTCAGACCCTGGCGGGCCTGCGTGATCTGGTGGCCGCCGGCGCGCGCGGTCGGGCTCGGGAGCGGCTGGACGTCCTGATCGGCGAGTGGGAAGCGGCGTCGCGGGCCGTCGCGCGGACCGGCGCGGTCAGTGCGCTGCTCGTCTCGGCGGGCGGAAAACTGCCGGTGCTGGCCGTGTTCGTGATGAGCCCGTGGCTGCTGGCCGGACACGGACTGACGGTCGGCGCGCTGGTCGGCGCAGTCGGCTACCTGCTGACCACCATCGAGCCCACGCTGCGCTCGATGGTCGATGTCATCGGCTCCTGGGGAATCCAACTCCACACGGTGCTACAGCGGTTGGGCGAGGCCGATGTCCCGTCCGAACCGGCCCCGCGCCACCCTGCCCACCCGCCCGCCGAAGCCGGCCCGGCCGAGGCCGCCTCGGCCGGCGCCGACCTGGTCATCGACCGCCTGACCTTCGGTTACGGCCCGCACGCCGAGCCGGTCATCCGCGACCTCACGCTCGCCGTGCCCGCCGGCGCCGTGCTGGTCGTGGTGGGCCCCAGCGGCATCGGCAAGTCGACCCTGGCCGACCTGCTCGCCGGGTTGGCGACGCCCGGCGCCGGGCAGGTCCGGATCGGCGGCTTCCCCGTGGACCGGCTCGGCGAGGACTGGCTGCGCCGCCACGTCGTACTGATCCCCCAGGAGGCGTACATCTTCACCGGGACGCTCCGGGAGAACCTCTGCTACCTGCGCCCCGAGGCCGCGGACACCGAGCTCGCCCGGGCCGCGACCGCCGTCGGTGCCGACCGCCTGATCGGCCGGCTCGGCGGCCTGGACACCCGGCTCGGCGTGGGCGGGGCCGTTCTGTCGGCCGGCGAGCGGCAACTGCTGGCGCTGGTCCGGGCCTACGTCTCGGACGCTCGCGTGGTGCTGCTCGACGAGGCGACCTGCCACCTCGACCCGGGTGCGGAGGCGCGGGCGGAGCTGGCCTTCGCGCGGCGCTGCGGCACCGTGGTCGTCATCGCGCACCGGATGAGCTCGGCCCTGCGCGCCGACCGCATCCTGCTGATGGACGGCGACCGGACGCTGAGCGGCACCCATCCGCACCTGCTCGCCGCCTCACCGCGCTACGCGGACCTCGTCGGCTACTGGACCGGCTCGCACGCGGACACGAGGGACCAGCACACCACGGCCTCGCCGGCGTGAGCGCTCGCCTCGCGTGCATCCGTGCATCCGTGCGTCCGTGCGTCCGTGCGTCCGAACCACGGACCGGCAAGCGTTCTCGGCCGGCCCGCACCCGCTCTGAACTGCGCGTTCACCCCCACCCGTAGGCACGGGTGAGGGGGCGCCGAGGCGCCCCGCAGTTTCGAGCCCCGGGGAGTTCCCGTTGGTCCACCACATCGAAGATCCGGCCCGCCGCAGGGGCAGGTGGCGAAGGCCGCTCGTGGCCTTCGCCACCGCGACCGCCGTCGTGGGAGTGCTCGCGGCTCCCGGCATCGCGCCCGTGGCGAACTCCTTCGGGAGCCCTTCACCCTTCTTGTCCTGGCATCAACTGATGGCCATCCAGGGCCAGATGAACGAGACGGCTTCGGCCGTGGAGCAGGTGTCGGGTCGGATCGGCAGCCAGGCCCTCGCCGGCGTGGTCGCCGCCCCCGAGACGAAGCACCTCACGGTCTACTGGCACGGCGAGCTGACGCCCGAGGTCCGGGCGGTCGTCGCGCACAGCCCGGTGCGTGTCGACGTGAAGTCGGCGCCGCACAGTGCGCAGGACCTGAAGGACGCCTCGCGCGAGGTGACGCGCATCGCCGATTCCGCCGGAGTGCGGATCACCGACGTGGCGATGCCGCAGGACGGGAGCGGCCTCACCGCGACCGTGGTGGGCGGTGAGGCCGACGCACAGCGGCTGCGGCGGGCGGTGGCGTCCGTGAGCGTTCCGGTGACGGTCGAATCGAACGGCACGGAGTCGATCAGCCTCGGCGAACCCTCGCGCCGGAGCGATCCGGGCGCCGGCGGCGCGCAGATCATCTCACCGTTCTGCAGCACGGCGTTCGCGATCAACTACCGCGGCGAGAACGCCATGCTCACCGCGGACCACTGCTTCATGCCGAACAACGAGACCAACGTCCGGTACGGCGTGGACGACACGGGCGGACAGGGGCCGGCGATCGGCACCCGGATCTCGCCCCACATCGTCCGCCAGGACGAGAGGGGGCCCGTCTACCTCGACGCGGCCGTCATCAAGCCGTCCTCGGGCATCACGATGGACCAGCAGATCTGGACGGGCGGCGCGGCCGACCAGTCCAGCATCTCGCAGACCAAGAAGTGGGTGAGCGCCGCGCAGGTGGCGCACGAGGGGAACTGGATCTGCAACGAGGGCGCCCGATCGGGCGAGATCTGCAACATCCAGGTCACCACCAAGGTGACGGACTACTACGCCAAGGGCCCCGACAACCTGGGCGGCGACATCGAGCACCACTACATGTACGGGTGGAAGGCCCTCAAGCAGTTCACCGCCGCCGACAACTCGTCCATCGCGGCCCGCAGGGGTGACAGCGGCGGCCCCGTCGTGCTGGGCGGCGGCCCGGACCTGCCGGGGGCGCCGCCCAACATCACGGCCCTGGGCATCGTCTCGGCCACCACGGGTGGAACCTGGAGCTGCAAGACGCCGGGGAAGACGATGGCGACCACCTGCGCGGGCGGCATCATGTTCGTCGGCCTGGAGGACGCCCTCCCCATGCTGGGCGCCAAGATCGGCGTTCGCGACTGGAGCACCGGGCACCTGAGCTGGGAGGACTTCGGCGGGGGCGGCGGGGGCGTGGCGATGGGCTCCGACCCCAAGCCGCACGACCACACCGAACTGGTCGACGGCAACGGCGCGGCGATGGCCTACGACCTGCCGAGCGGGCGGCTCGTCGGCACCCAGCCCGGTGACCCGCGGGCCGACTGGGAACTCCTCCAGACGACGGACGGCGGCTGGATGTTCCGGAACCTGGCCGCACCCAACGAGTACCTCGGTCAGTCCGCCGACGTCGGACTCCAGATGTCGGACTGGGAGGGCGGCCACTGGTACTTCCACCTCCAGATCAAGGGCGGGAACTGTCTCGCGCTGTGGCCCGGTACGAGCGTGCCGAACAGCATCGCGACACCCGGCAACGCCCCGTGCGACCACAACGACGAGAACCAGCTCTTCAAACTGGTGCCGGTCGGCGACGAGGACGCCGACCTGCCGAGCACGCCCGGCCCCCCGCCCGCGGACAGCCTGCACCTGCCGTCCCAGCAGCCGCCGGTGAAGCCCTCCGGGCCTTCCGTGGACGCGGCCTACTCCTTCCTCGCCCAGCGCCTCGACGCCCACGGCACCGGCAGCACGCTGCGCGTGCCCCGCAGCTACCAGGGCGGGCACTTCGAGGACCCGAAGCTGTTCGGCCCGGACGGCTTCCAGGCCTCCTTCACGTACGACAACGCGCTCGTCATCACCGCGTTCCTGCAACGCGGCGGAACCGACGACGTCGCCCGCGCCACGGCGCTCGGCGACAGCCTGCTGTACGCCCAGGCCCACGACATCACCCCGGACGGCCGCATCCGCGCCTCCTACGAGCCGGACCCCTTCGTCAAGACCCCCTCCGGCGAGCCGTACGTCGGCGGGTTCTCCGTCTACACCGGGAACATGGCCTGGGCCGGCATGGCACTTACCCGGCTCTACCGGGTGACCGGCCAACAGCGCTTCCTGGACGGGGCGTTGAAGGCCGCCAACTGGATCCAGAACAACACCGCGGACACCCGCGGCGCCGGCGGCTACACCGGCGGCCTGCGCAACGACGACGGCACCGGCCAGACGATGGTCCCGCTCACCTGGAAGGCCACGGAGCACAACATCGACACCGGCGCCTTCTTCGCCATGCTCGCCGGCGTCACCGGCGACGCGGGCTGGGCGCAGCGCTCCACCAACGCCTTCCGGTTCGTGAAGTCCGTGCAGGCCGCCAACGGCCACCTGTGGACGGGCACCGGCCTGGACGGGGTGACCACCAACGACGACGTCGAGCCGGAGGACGTGCAGACCTGGAGCTACCTGGCCACCCTCGACCCGTCCTACGCGCCCGCCGTCGACTGGGCGGCCGGGCGGATGGCGGCCACCGACGGCCCGTACAGCGGGGTGGGCTTCAGCGGTAAGGACACCAGCGGCGTCTGGTTCGAGGGCACCGCCCACCTGCTGGCCGCCTACCAGGTCCGCCGCGCGGACGGCGACGCCGCGAAGGCGGCGGTCCTGATGGCGACCTTGCAGAAGGCCCAGAGCGGCGCGGCAAACACGGACGGCAAGGGCATCGTCGCCGCCTCGCACGACGGCCTGGACACCGGGGAGGGCGACTTCTACTACTCCTCCCTCCACACCGGGGCGACCGCCTGGTACGTGATCGCCGCGCAGGGCGGGAACCCCTTCCGCCTGTGACCGGGAGTCGGGGGGGCCCCCCCCCCCCCGGGCGCCCCCCCCCCCGGGGGGGCGGGGGGGGGGAACCACGAACAATACACAGGAAAAAGCTGAAGAAATC
>NZ_JBFBIR010000044.1:0-69768 GCF_040685715.1 Kitasatospora sp. NPDC088264 | reverse complement strand
CAGCGCGGGGTGTTCCTCGCAGCCGAACCGCGGCCGGACGTTCTCGACGTAGTCGGCGACGGCCTCCACCGCCCAGTCCATCACCGACAGCACGTGTGATCGAGCCATCGCCCTGACCTGAATCTGTCGACAGGACCGTTCGACGGTCGCGTCGCCCCCGGGCTCCCGCACCCCCTGACGTGCACCTCCGCAGCCGCCGTTCGAACCCGGGAGGGGGCACCGGCCGTGATATCGGCCGAGGCCGGTCGGCGGACGGCGGACGGCGCGAGGACGGATGCGGGAGGACAGCGATGGCCTGGTACCAGGGGCAGAGCCGGATCACGGTGACGGCGGTGGAGGGGCAGTGGCCGCAGCGGGCGGTGGTGACGGTGCGCGGTGGCCGTCCGGTCGAGATTCCCGGGACGGTCGGTGCGAGCCACCTTGTGGACGCCGAGCGCTGGGAGCTCGACCTGGAGCACCGGCGGGAGGGCGAGTGGTGTCCCAACATCCGCGCGGTGCAGGGGCGCTGGCAGGAGGTCCGGGGTGTGCTGACGCAGGTGGTGCACAGTCGCAACCGGGACGGGGGCGGTGACCGCAGCGACCGGAACCTGGTGCTGCGGATCGAGCGGGTCGAATCGGGCGGCGGCGCGCCCGTGGACGTGGCCGCACAGGGCCGCGCGACCGCGCCGCGCACCTCGACGGACCGGCCGGTGGCGGCGTCCGGGGCGTCGGCCCCGCGGACTTCTGCCGCGCCGGTGCGCGGGACGTCGACCACCTCGTCGGCGCCGACCGTGCGGACCAGCGGTTCGGGGGCCGGGTCGGCCCCGTCCGCTCCGTCGCGCGCGGTGACGTCCACCGGTGGCACGGCGACCCGGCCCTCGACCGGCAGCTCCTGGCAGGGCTGACGGGTGTTCTGAGCCCCGAGCCCGCCCGCGTTCCGGCGCGCGGCGGATCCGCTCGGTCGCCCCGCGCCCCGGGGTGGCCGAGCGCGGCGGTCCTTCCGTGGCCCGGGGGCGGCAGACGCGAACCGGGCCACGCGCGCGACGGGGCGCGCGCGCACCACGGCACAAGCGCATCGGGGCACACGCGCATCAGAGCCCTCATTGATTCACTCGCGACGCACCTGATCTGTTCCGTCGCATTCCTGCACAACCGCCCCAGGCGTCAGGGGAATCACTCGGCTATTCCCCGCGGAAACCCGGCCGGGCGGCCGGGGGGATCCGGGTGCCACAGTTTCGGCCAAAGAATTCACACCCGTCATCAGGCGTTCCGGGCGTGGCCGGGAGTCACACCAGCGATTTTGCGGTTCCGATTCCGGGGAGAGTCGCTTTCCGTTCAATCGCCAGGGGTTGCGAGCGGGTGACCCGCCGTGAAGACTGTTCCGCGTTCGTCGTTCCGAGCGTTCGGGCCGTCAAGGTATTGCCCGGTCCTCGCGACGGTTGTGGCAGGTTCCGCACGGTGGTTGCGGGGAGGGATCGCAGGGGGGATAGGCATGCCGGGCGCAACGATCGCACAGGTCAGGGCCGTTGGAGCGGCCGACTGGAGCGTTCGGGATTCCTGTCCGGCCCCGCCTGCGGGGTGAGGTCATTCGGCGGTCGGCCGTTCGCCGCTCACTGTTCCCGCTCGCCGTTCCCCCGTTCGCCGTTCCTGGGCGGCGTGGAATTCGGGTCGCATTCGCACCGTCCGGTCGGGGAGCGCCGAAGCGGCCCGGAACGGCTCCCCTGGGGTGCGTGCGGCGCCCTGTCGGGAGCTGTCGGGGATTCCCGTTCGCACCCGTCGGCCGTCATCGGCAGGGCTTCCGTCGATTCCCGTTGTTCCCACGAGTCTTGAGTCGAGGAGCGCAGGTGGCAGGAAATTTCACGGCGTGCTCCACAGTAATCCGGAATTCATCCGCGGACGCTTGCCGCGCCCGCATCTGAGAACCAGTCAACGGGAGCGTCCGCCCATGCCGTACCCCAGTTCCGCGCCGGTCCGCGAGCGCGCGCCGTTCCTCTTACGCCGCGAACTGCAGCACCGGCTCGACACGCTCGCGCGCACCCACCGGGTGCCCGGCGCCCAGGTGGTGCTGGACACCGGCTCGGAGGTCGTGGCCCTGCACACCGGTGTGGCCGACGCCGCCACCGGTGCGCCCTTCACCGGGGACACCGTCGTGCCGGTGGGGTCGCTCACCAAGCCCTACACGGCCGCTCTGGTGATGCTCCTCGCCGACGACGGCGACCTCGACCTCGACGACCGGGTCGCCGATCACCTGCCCGAGCTCCGCCGGATGCCCGCAGTAACGATTCGCCAACTCCTCAGCCACACCGGCGGACTGCCCACCGGGCCGGACTCCGACGCCGCCGCCCGGACCACCGCGGCGCACTACCTGTCGTCCGTGTGCACGGCGGGGGACGCGCTCTTCCCGCCCGGGACGGACTTCTCCTATTCCAACGCCGGCTACGCCGCCGCCGGGCGCCTGGTGGAGGCGGTGACCGGGATGCCCTGGCACGAGGCCGTGGCCGCCCTGCTGCTCGAACCGCTCGGCACCGTGCCCGTGTTCGTCGACGCGAGCGCACCCGCTCGCCCGGTCGCCGCCGGGCACGCGCTCAACGCCGCGACCGGCCGGGCCCGGCCGGTCCGGCAGAACCTGGCCCCGCTGGAGGCCCCGGCTGGCGCCCTGCTGGCGAGCGCCGCGGACCTCGCCGCGCTCGGCGGCGCCCTGGTCGGCCGGGCCAAGGCCCTGCCCCCCGCCGTCGCCGAGGAGATGCGCCGCCCGCAGCCCGGCGCCCGGCCGGGTGCGCTCGCGGACGGCTGGGGCCCGGGGCTCGCCCTCTACCAGCAGGACGGCCGGCTGTGGTGCGGCCACGACGGCAACGCCATGGGGACCTCCTGCCACCTGCGGGCCGACCCCGACAGCGGCGTGGTGGTCGCCTTCGCGGGCAACGCCGCCGCCGCCACCGCGCTCTGGCGCGAGCTCGCGGCCGACCTGGCCGAGCTGGCGGGCGTCCGGGTGCCCGCCGCGATCGCACCCGTGGGCGCGGGCGAGCCCGCCCCCCTGCCCGAGTGCGCGGGCACCTACCGCAACGGTTCGATCCGGTACCTCGTCGAGCCCGCGGGCGACGGATCGTCCACGCTCTCCGTGGACGGAGACCTGCCGATACCCCTGCGCTGTTTCGCCGACCTCTCCTACGACCTGCTCGCCCCCGACACCGGCCGCCCCGAGCCGGGCGGGCGCTTCCACCGCGATCCAGCCACCGGCGTGATCGACCGGGTGCAGGTGTCCGGGCGCACGGCGCGTCGCGCCGACCCCGCCTGAGGCGCCTTTCGCCCGCCGGCCGCCGCCGCTGCCCGTCGCCTGCGGCGTCCGCCGCCGCGCCGACGCCGCTCCACCGGGCTCACCCCCCGCTCGTTCCGTTCCCCCGGCCCCCGTTCCCGGGTCCGTGGGCCTGCCCCCGTCTGCCCCGGCGCCCGCATCGCCTCCTCCCCGTCCGGAAGGACCTTCCGCCATGACCGACCGGCCTGCCCAGCCCGTGCGTTCGTCCGCTCCGCCGCAGGCCGGCGACACCCCTGGCGCCCCGGGGACCGAGGCCGCCCCGCCGCCGGCGCACCGGACGCTCGACGCGTTGTTCGCCGCCCAGGTGGCCCGCGCGCCGCACGTGCCCGCGGTGACCGACGGCCGGCGCAGCTGGACGTACCGGGAACTGGCCGACCGGGTCGAGCGCCTGGCCCGCGACCTCGCGCGGCGCGGCGCCGGGACGGACCGGACGGTGGCGCTGGTCCTGCCGCGCTCGATGGAACTGGTCGCGGCGGAGCTGGCCGTCGCCCGGACGGGCGCCGCCTTCCTGCCCGTGGATCCGGCCTACCCCGCCGGGAGACGGGCGCTGATGCTCGCCGACGCCGCCCCCGCCGTCGTCCTGGACGATCCGGCCCGGGTCCGCGCGCTGCTGGAGGCCGACCCGGCCAGCGCCGCGGACACACCCGACGCCGGCCTGGCGGGCCCGACCGGTACCGCGCTGCCCGGCCCGACCGGTACCGACCACGCGGCGTACGTGATCTACACCTCGGGCTCCACCGGGACGCCCAAGGGCGTGGTCGTCACCCACCGGGGGATCGGCGGCTTCGCCGAGGCGGCCCGCGCGCACTACGCCGTGCGCCCCGGAGACCGGGTGCTGCAGTTCTCCTCGCCCAGCTTCGACGCCTCCGTCCTCGAACTGTTCATCTCCGTCCTGGCCGGGGCCACGCTGGTGATCCCCCCGCACGGCCCCTGGCTGGGCGAGGAACTCGCCGCCGTGCTCGACGAGCACCGCATCACCCACGCCCTCATCCCGCCGGCCGCCCTGGCCACCGTGCCCGGCGGCGCGGGCCGCCACCTGCGCACGCTGATCGTCGGAGCCGAGGCCTGCCCCGCCGAACTGGTCGACCGCTGGGCGCCCGGCCGGCGCATGATCAACTCCTACGGCCCGACCGAGGCGACCATCGTCGCCACCTGGACCGGCCCGCTGGCCGCCGGCAGCGGCGCACCCCCCATCGGCGGCGCGCTGCCGCACACCCGGGCGTACGTGCTCGACGCGGCCATGCGGCCCCAACCGTCGGGTTCCGAGGGCGAGTTGTACGTCGGCGGGGAGGGCGTGGCCCGCGGCTACCTGGGCCGCCCCGGCCTGACCGCCGGGCGCTTCGTCGCCGACCCCTTCGGCCCGCCCGGCGCCCGGCTCTACCGCACCGGAGACCGCGCCCGGTGGACCGCCGACGGGGAGCTGGAGTTCCTCGGCCGGCTCGACCGACAGGTGAAGATCCGCGGCTTCCGGATCGAGCCGGGGGAGATCGAGGCCGCCCTGCGGGCGCACCCCGCCGTCGACCAGGCCGTCGTCGTGGTCCGGGAGGACGAACCGGGCCGCGAACGCCTGGTCGGCTACGCCACGCCCGCCGACCCGGAGCACGCCCCGGACCCGGCGGAGCTGCGCGCGGCGCTGGCCGCCGCCCTGCCGGCCCACCTGGTGCCGTCCGCCGTCGTCGTCCTGGCCGCGCTGCCGCTCACCCCGCAGCACAAGATCGACCAGCAGGCGCTGCCCGCCCCCGCCCGCTCCGGCGCGGCCGGGCCCGTCGCCCCGCGCACCGAGCGCGAACGCGCCCTGGCCACCATTTGGGCCGAGGTCCTCGGCGTCGACGCGGTGGGCGCGACGGACGACTTCTTCGACCTGGGCGGAGACTCGATCCTCGCCGCCCGGACCCTGGCCCGGGTCGCCGAGCGGCTGGGCGTCCGGCTCACGCTCCGGGACGTCTTCACCGCGCGGACCGTCGCCGCCCTGGCCCCGCTGGTGGACGAGCGGCACACCGCCGCGCCGCCGGAGCCGATCCCGCCCGCCCCGCGCGAGGAGCCGTTGCCGCTGTCCAGCGCCCAGCGCCGCCTGTGGTTCCTCGACGACCTCACCGTCGGGGGGACGGAGTACAACACCGGCGTGGCCCTGCGGCTGCGCGGAACGACGGACCCGGCGGCCCTGCGCCGGGCCCTGGGCCGACTCGCCGCCCGGCACGACTCGCTGCGCACCACCTTCGCCACCGTCGACGGGCAGCTCGTGCAGCGCGTCGCGGCGGAGGGCACCCTGCCGCTGCGCACCGCGGACGTCGGCGACCGGCCGGCCGGGGAGCGCGCCGAGGCGGCCGAACGGCTGCTGACCGAGGAGCTGAACCGGCCCTACGACCTGACGGACGGCCCGCTCGCCCGGGCACTGCTGGTCCGCCTCGCCGCGGACGAGCACCTGCTGCTGCTGGCGCAGCACCACATCATCACCGACGGCTGGTCGGTGGGCGTCCTCACCCGCGAACTGGCCGCGCTCTACCGGGCGGAGGTCTCCGGCGAGCCGGACGCGCTCGCCGCCCCCGCCCTCCAGTACCCCGACTTCGCGCGCTGGGAGCAGCGCCGCCGGACCCAAGCCGGGGCAGCGGACGCGCCGGACCTCGCCTACTGGAAGCGGAACCTGGCGGAGCTGCAACCCCTGCAACTGCCCACCGACCGGCCCCGGCCCGCCCAGCGCACGACGAACGGTGCGGCGCACCGCCACCGCCTCCCGGCCGAACTGGTGGCCCGGCTGCGGCACCTCGCCGCGGGCCGCGGTACGACGCTGTTCACCCTGTTCGCGGGGGCGTCCGCGCTGCTGTTATCGCGCTACTCCGGCCAGCGGGACGTGGCGTTCGGCACCGTCACCACCGGGCGCGACCGGCGGGAGCTGGAGGAGGTGACCGGCTTCTTCGTCAACACCGTGGTGCTGCGCGGCGACGTGGACGAGCGGGCCACCGTCGACCGGTTCGTGGAGAGCGTGCGCACCACCCTGCTGGACGCCTTCGCCCACGCCGCGGTGCCCTTCGACCGGGTGGTCGAGGAACTGGCCCCGCCCCGGGACCCGAGCCGCACCCCGCTGGTCCAGGTCATGGTCGTCCAGCAGAGCCCCACCACCCCGCCGCCCGCCGGAGGCCTGCGCTTCGAGGACCACCCGCTGCCCCGCCCGGCCGCCCGGTTCGACCTGGTGCTGGAGTTCACCCCGGAGGACACCGAGGGCTGCGCGCTGACGGTGGAGTACAACACGGACCTGTTCGACGCCCGGACGGTGGCCCGGATGGCGCGCCACCTGCACCGCCTGCTGGCGGGCATGGCGGACGGCCCGCAGCGCATCCTCGCCGAACTGCCCATGCTCTCCGAGGAGGAGCAGCGCACGCTGCTCGACTCCTGGAACCCGCCCGCGCACGCCGCCGGCGACCTCCCGGACACCGTGCCGCCCGTGCTGCCCGGGCTGTTCGAGGCGCAGGCGGCCCGTACGCCCGGGCGGACCGCCGTCGGCTGCGGCCCGGTGCGGCGGGACTACGCGGAGGTCAACCGGCGGGCCAACCGCCTCGCCCGGCTGCTGGTCGCCCGGGGCGCGGGCCCCGAGCGGCTGGTCGCGCTGTGCCTGCCGCGCTCCGCAGACCTGCCGTCGGTGCTGTGGGCGGTGCTCAAATCGGGTGCGGCGTACCTGCCGGTGGACCCGGGCTACCCGGCCGAGCGGATCCGCTTCATGCTGGCGGACGCCGGGCCCGCGCTGGTCCTCGCCACCCGGGAGACGGCGGCCGCGCTGCCCGAGGGGTGGCCCGTCCTGCTGCTGGAGGACGGCACCGGCCTGGCCGCCGACGCCGGCGGCCCGGCGGACACCGGCCTGGCCGCTGCCGGCCCGGCGGACACCGACGACACCGGGGACGCCGACCTCACGGACGCCGACCGCCTCCGGCCGCTGCTGCCGGAGCACCCCGCCTACGTCATCTACACCTCGGGGTCGACCGGCCGGCCCAAGGGCGTCGTGATCACCCACCGCAGCGTCGTCGCCCTCGCCCGCTGGGCGGCCGAGCGGTTCGGGCCCGGCGGGCTGGACCACGTGGTCGCCGCCACCTCGCTCAACTTCGACGTGTCGGTCTTCGAACTGCTCTGCCCGCTGCTGGCGGGCGGGAGCGTCGAGGTGGTCGCCGACCTCGCCGCCCTCGCCGAGGAGCCGGCCCCGCGCCGCGTCGGCCTGGTCAGCGGCGTGCCCTCGGTGATCTCCCGGTTGCTCGCCGGGGGCGCCGCCCCGGTCGACGCGGCCACCGTCGTGCTGGCCGGCGAGGCCCTCTCCGCCCAGGCGGTGGGCGACCTGCGGCGCGCCCTGCCCGGCAGCGCGATCGCCAACATCTACGGCCCCACCGAGGCCACCGTCTACGCCACCGCCTGGTTCGCCGGTGACCGGCTGCCGGAGCAGGCGCCGCCGATCGGCAGGCCGCTCGCACTGACCCGGACGTACGTCCTGGACGCCGGGCTTCGCCCGCAACCGCCGGGCGTGGTCGGCGAGTTGTACCTCGGGGGCGGCGGCCTGGCGCGCGGCTACCTGGGCCGCCCCGGGCTGACCGCCGCCCGGTTCGTCGCCGACCCGTACGGCGCGCCGGGGGAGCGGATGTACCGCGCCGGAGACCGGGTGCGGTGGAACGCCGACGGCGACCTGGAGTACCTCGGCCGGATCGACCAGCAGGTCAAGGTGCGCGGCTTCCGGATCGAACTGGGCGAGGTGGAGGAGGCGCTGCGGCGCTGCGAGGGCGTGGCGGAGGCGGCTGCCACCGTCGCCGACGGCGGGGGCAACCGGCGCCTGGTCGGCTACGTGGTCCCCGTCCCGGGCGGGCGGGTGGAGCCCGAGGCCGTGCGCCGGGCGCTCGGCCTGGCCCTGCCCGACTACCTGGTGCCCTCGGTCGTCGTGCCGCTGCCCGCGCTGCCGCTCAACCCCAACGGCAAGCTCGACCGGAGCCGGCTGCCCGCCCCGGGGCCGGCCGTGCCCGCCGTACGCCACGTCGCCCCCCGAACCCCCGCCGAACAGGCGCTCGCCACCATCTGGGCGGAGGTGCTGCGGCTGGAACGGGTCGGCGCGGACGACAACTTCTTCGACCTCGGCGGCGACTCCATCCTCGGCATCCAGGTGGTAGCCCGCTCCCGGCAGGTGGGGCTGGCGGTGACCTCCGGGGACCTCTACCGGCACCAGACGGTCGCCGCGCTGGCCCGGTGCGCGGACGACGCCGAACGGCCGGCCGTGACCGCCCGGGTGGCCGCCACCGGGGTGGGCGTCCTGACCCCGATCCAGCGCTGGTGGCTCGACCGGGCCGCCGGGCGCGCCGGGCACTTCAACCAGGCGCTCTCCCTCCTGCTGGGCGCCGACGTGGACCGGGCGGCGCTGGAGGACGCCCTGAACGACGTGGTCGCCCACCACGACGCGCTGCGCTCCGCCTTCACGGCCGACGCCGGAGAGCCCGACCCCGCAGAGCCCCGTACCGCAGAGTCCGACGCCGGAGAGTCCGACGCCGGAGAGTCCGACCCCGCAGAGCCCCGCGACGGCGAGGTCGGTACCGGCCCCGGCGTGCGCTGGCGGATCGACGACCGGGCGCCCCGGATCCGCCTGGGCCGGCACACGGGCCCGGACGCCGACACCCCGCACTTCGGCCCCTTCGACCTGGGCGGCGAAGGCCCGCTGCTGCGCGCCGTGCTGCACGAGCGCGGTGCGGGGCAGCCGCCGGTCCTGCACCTGGCCGTCCACCACCTGGTCGTCGACGGGGTCTCCTGGCGGGTGCTGGCGGAGGACCTCGACACGGCCTACCGCGCCCGCCGCGACGGCCGGGACGGGGCGGCGGCCCTGCCGGCGAAGTCCTCCCCGCTGCGGCAGTGGGGCCAGCGGCTCGGCGCCCACGCCGCGGCCGGCGGCTTCGAGGACGAGACGGAGTACTGGGCGCGGGCCGTCCCCGCGCAGGACGGTGACGCCCCGGCGGACCCGTTCCCGGCCGACCTCGCGGGGGCCGACACCCACGCCTCGGCCCGCTCCGTCACCGTGCGCCTCGACCCCGCCGACACCACCGCCCTCCTGCGCACCCTGCCCGACACCTATCGCACCCAGGCCAACGACGTGCTGCTGAGCGCCCTCGGCCGGGCCCTGTGCGGGGCGAGCGGCCTGGAGCGGGTCGTGGTGGACATCGAGGGGCACGGGCGCGAGGAGTTGTTCGCCGATCTCGACCTGAGCCGCACGGTCGGCTGGTTCACCACCCGGCACCCCGTGGCGCTGGCGGTGCCCGCCGGGGCCGACTGGGACGGCGTCCTCAAGCGGGTCAAGGAGCAGCTGCGCGCCGTCCCCCGACGGGGCCTCGGATTCGACGCCCTGCGCCACCTGGGGCGCCCCGGCACGGCCCCCGACGCCCCGGCCGCACGGATCAGCTTCAACTACCTCGGCCGGATGTCCTTCCCGCAGGACGCGGCCGGGCTCTACCGCGGCACCTTCCGGCCCCTGGAACTGGACGCCGACCCGCGCGTCGAGCGCCCGCACGCCCTGGAGGTGGTCGGCCGGCTCGACGGCGACGCGCTGGAGTTCAGCTGGTTCTACTCCGGTGCCGTGCACCGGCGCGACACCGTCGAGGCCCTGGCCCGGCGCTTCGCCGCCGAGCTGGCCGACCTCGCGCGGTACGCGGCCCGCCCGGGCGCCGCCGGGCGCACCCCGTTCGACTTCCCGCTGGCGCGGCTCGACCAGGCGGCCGTGGACCTGATCACCGGCGACGACCCGGGCGCGGTGGAGGACGTCCTCCCGCTGACGCCGACCCAGTCCGGGATGCTCTTCCACGGCCTGGCCGAGGAGGACAGCGGCGCCTACTTCCAGCAGCTGGACTTCGTCCTGGACGGCGTGCCCGACCCGGGGCGGCTCGCCGCCGCCTGGCAGTGGGTCACCGACCGCACCCCGGTGCTGCGCGCCCACGTCCGCTGGCAGGAGGTGCCCGAGCCGCTGCTGGTGGTGCGGCGGCGGGCGGCCGTGCCGGTCACCCACCTGGACTGGCGCGAGCTGCCCGAGTCCGAGCGCCGGGGTCGGCTGGCCGAGCTCCTGGACCGCGACCGGGCCCGCGGCCTGGACCTGGCCCGGGCCCCGCTCCAGCGCCTGCTGCTCATCCGCCTCTCCGACACCCGGGTGCGCGTGCTGTGGTCCTTCCACCACCTCGTCCTGGACGGCTGGAGCCTCTTCCAGGTGCTGTCGGACGTGTTCGCCGTGCACGCCGCGCTGGCCCGCTCCGGGCCGGAGACGGGAGAAGTCCCGTCCGGTACCGTGCCGTCCGGTACCGAGCCCTTCGGCACCGAGCCCTTCGGCACCGTCCCGTACGGTACGGTGCCGGAGCGCCGGCCCTACCGCGACTTCGTGGCCTGGCTGCGCGAGCGCGACCCGGCGGAGGCCGAGCGGCACTGGTGCGGGCGCCTGGCCGGGCTGGCCGAGCCGACGCCGCTGCCGTACGACCGCGAGCCGCGCCAGAGCCACCGCGCGGAATCCACCCGGGCCGTGCCGTTCACCCTCCCCGCCGCCGCGACCCGGGCGCTGGAAGGCCTCGCGCGCAGCTCCGGCCTGACCCTGAACACCCTGGTCCAGGGCGCCTGGGCGATCCTGCTGGGCCGTCAGGCGAACCGGGACGAGGTGGTGTTCGGCACCACCTCGTCCGGGCGGCCGCCCGAGCTGCCCGGCGTCGAGTCGATGACCGGCCTGTTCATCACCACCCTGCCCACCCGGACGGTCGTGCCCGCTGACGGCACCCTGCTCGACTGGCTCCGCACGCTGCAACGGGAGCAGGGCGAGGACCGGCGCCACGGCTTCGTCCCGCTCACCCGCCTGCGGGCCGCCACCGTCCTCCCCGAGCAGACCGCCCTGTTCGACAGCATCGTCGTCTTCGAGAACTACCCGGTCGAGGACGACGCGGCCGCCGCGCACGGCCTGCGCCTGCGCGACCTGGACGGGATCGAGACCACCAACTACCCGCTCGCCCTGCTGGCCTACCCGGGGCCGGAGCTGGCCCTGCGGCTGTGCTACGACCCTCGGCTGTTCGACGAGGCCACCGTCCGGCGGATGGCCGGGCAGCTCACGGCCGTCCTGACGGGACTGCCCCGGGGCGCCGGGAGCCCGCCCGCGCGCGTGCCGCTGCTGACCGCCGGGGAGCGCCGGCGGATCCTCGTGGACTGGAACGCCACCGCCGTCGAACGGACCGAGCGCGACATCGCCGACCTGTTCGCCGAGCAGGTGCGCCGCAACCCGGACGCCGTCGCCCTGGAGGCGGGCCACGAGCGCCTCAGCTACCGCGACCTCGACGCCCGCGCCGCCGCCCTGGCGGGCCGGCTGGCCGCGCTCGGCGTCGGCGTCGAACACCCGGTCGGCGTGCTCATGGACCGCTCCGTCGACCTGGTCGTCGCCCAGCTGGCGCTGGTCCGGACCGGCGGGGTCTACGTGCCGCTGGACGGCAGGGCGCCGCGCGAGCGGCTGCACCTGATGCTGGCCGAGGCCGGCGCGGACCTGCTGCTCACCGACGCGCACCGGGCGAGCGCCGCCGAGGAACTGCTCCCCGCCGAGCGGGTGCTGCGCGTCGACCGGCCGGACGGGCCGCACATCGCCGACCGGCCGCACGCCGCCGACCGGCCGCACGTCGCCGACCGGCCGGGCCCGGCCGCCCCGGCCGCGGCCCCGGTGCCCCACCCCGACAACGTCCAGTACCTGATGTTCACCTCGGGTTCCACCGGCACCCCCAAGGGCGTCGCGGTGCGCCGGCGCGACGTCGCCGCGCTCGCCCTGGACCGCGCCTTCACCGGCCACGACCGGGTGCTCGTGCACTCCCCGCACGCCTTCGACGCCGCCACCTACGAGCTGTGGGTGCCGCTGCTGCGCGGCGGCACCGCCGTACTGGCCCCGCCGGAGGACCTGGACGCCGCCGCCGTACGCCGCGCCGTCACCGAGCAGGGCGTGCAATGCCTGTGGCTGACCGCCGGCCTGTTCCGGCTCCTCGCCCAGGAGGACCCGGGCTGCCTGCGCGGCGCCCGGGAGGTGTGGACCGGCGGCGAGGCGGTGCCCGGCGCGGTCGTGCGCCGCGTCCTGGAGGCCTGCCCCGACCTCACCGTGGTCGACGGCTACGGCCCGACCGAGACCACCACCTTCGCCACCCGCCGGGCCTTCCGCCCCGGGGACCGGCTGCCCGCCGTGCTGCCGATCGGACGCCCGCTGGACGACACCCGGGTGTACGTGCTGGACGGCGCCCTCCAGCCGCAACCACCCGGCATCACCGGCGAGTTGTACATCGCCGGCGCCGGAGTCGCGCGCGGCTACGCGGGCCGGCCCGGCGAGACCGCCGCCCGCTACCTCGCCGACCCCTTCGGGCCGCCCGGCGGCCGGATGTACCGCACCGGCGACACCGCCCGGTGGAGCGAGGACGGCGAACTGCACTTCGTGGGCCGCGCGGACGACCAGATCAAGATCCGCGGCTTCCGCATCGAACCCGCCGAGATCGAGGCACGGCTCACCGCCCACCCGGCCGTCGCGGAGGCCGTCGTCTCGCTCCACGAGGACGCGGGGCGCAAGCGGCTGGCCGCCCACCTGGTGCCGGCCGGCGGCGCCGAGCCGCCCTCCGCCACGGCGCTGCGCGCCCACCTGGCCGCCGACCTGCCCGACTACATGCTGCCCGCGGCCTTCGTCACGGTCTCCGAACTGCCGCTGACCGCCAACGGCAAGGTGGACCGCCGGCGGCTGCCCGCCCCCGACTGGTCGGCGACGGGCGACCGCGCCCACCGCGCCCCGACCACCGACACCGAACGCGTCCTCACCGCGATCTGGGCGGAACTGCTCGGCGTGGAGCGGGTCGGGGTCGACGACGACTTCTTCCTGCTCGGCGGCGACTCGATCCTGAGCATCCAGGTCGTCTCCCGCGCCCGCGCCGCCGGTCTCGCGCTGTCCCCCCGCGACCTGTTCCGGCACCCCACCGTCGCCGCGCTGGCCGCTGCCGCCGGTACCGCCGTCACCGTCGCCGGGACCGAACCGGTCAGCGGAGAGGTGGGCCTGACACCCATCCAGCACTGGTTCCTCGACCCGCACCCGCCGTACGCCGCGTCCTTCGACCAGTCCGTCGTGGTGGAGGCTCCCGGCGAGGTCGACCCGCAGGCCCTGCGCCGCGCCCTGACCGCCCTGTGGGCCCACCACGACGCCCTGCGTTCCCGCTTCACCACCGGGGAGGACAGCGCCTGGCAGCAGCACTGCGCCCCCGCGGACGCCGCCGCCCCCGAACTGCTGGAGGTCGTCGACCTCGGCGCCCTGGACCGGGCGGCGGCCGAGGCCGCCGAGGCCCGGGCCACCGAGGCCGCGCACGCCGCGTTCCGGCTGGACACCCTCCCGCTGCTCACCGCCCGCCTGTTCACCACCGACGGCACCCGGCCCGCCCGGCTGCTGCTGGCCGTCCACCACCTGGTCGTCGACGGGGTCTCCTGGCGGATCCTGCTGGAGGACCTGGAGACCGCCTACCGGCAGGCCGTGGAGGGCCGGCCGCTGCGCCTGCCCGCCCGCACCACCTCCGTCCGGGAGTGGACCCGCCGCCTGCGCGAGCACACCGCGGCCGGCGGCTTCGCGTCCCGGCGCGCCCACTGGGCGGCGGCCGCCCGGCACTGCGCGGCCGTGCTGCCGGTGGACGGCGAGGGCGGCAACACCGCCGCCGATCTGCGCGCCGTCACCGTCCGGCTGGACCGCGAGCGCACCGGGGACCTGCTGCGCAAGGTCCCCGGGGTCTACCGCACCCGGATCGACGACATCCTGCTCACCGCCCTGGGCCGGGTGCTCGCCGAGTGGACCGGACGGCGCACCGTCGCGATCGGCCTGGAGGGGCACGGCCGCGAGGACCAGCTGTTCGAGGACATCGACCTGTCCCGCACGGTCGGCTGGTTCACCTCGCTCTTCCCCGTCGCCCTCGACGTCCCGGACGGGGACTGGGGCACCGCGCTGAAGGCCGTCAAGGAGCAGCTGCGGGCGGTGCCGGAGCGCGGCCTCGGCTACGGCGCGCTGCGCCACCTCGCCCGGGACGAGCAGCTCGCCGACGCCCCGGCCCCCGGGATCAGCTTCAACTACCTGGGCCGCTTCGACTGGTCCGCCGACGGCGCCGCCCTGGTCCGCGCCGTCCCCGGCGGCCTCGGCGGCGCGGAGGCGCCCGGCACCGAGCGCCCGCACCTGCTGGACGTCGTCGCCCGGGTCGAGGACGACCGGCTGGAGATCGGCTGGTACTACAGCGCGGGCCGGCACCACGAACGGACCGTCACCGCGCTCGCGGACGCCATGCTGCGCGCCCTGGAGGACCTCGTCGCCCACTGCGCCGAGCCCGGCGCCGGCGGCCGCACCCCCGCCGACTTCCCGCTGGCCCGGCTGGACCAGGCGGCGGTGGACCGGATCGCCGGGGACGGCCGCCGCGTCGCGGACGTGTACCCGCTGACGGCGATGCAGGCGGGCATGCTCTTCCACAGCCTGCTGGACCCGGACGCCCACACCTACGTCAACCAGGTCCAGCTGGTCCTCTCCGGGGTCACCGACCCGCACGCCCTGGCCGCCGCCTGGCAGCAGACCGTGGACGCCAACGCGGTGCTGCGCACCCGGCTCGCCTGGCAGGACACCGCCGAACCGCTCCAGGTCGTCCAGCACCGGGCCGCCGTCCCGGTGACCCACCACGACTGGGCCGGCCGGCCGGCCGACCGGATCGAGCGGGACACCGCCCGGCTGCTCGCCGAGGACCGGGCGGCCGGCCTCGACCTGGCCGCCGCACCGCTGATGCGGCTGACCCTGGTCCGGCTGTCGCCGACCCGGGTGCGGGTGGTGTGGACCTTCCACCACGTCCTGCTCGACGGGTGGAGCGCGGCCCAGGTCTTCGACGAGGTGTGCGAGCGGTACGCCGCCCTGGCCGCCGGGCGCCGGCCGAACCCGGTCGCGCGCGCCCCCTTCGCCGACTACCTGCGCTGGCTGTCCGGGCAGGACCCGGCGCGGGTCGAGCGGTACTGGCGCGACACGCTGGCCGGGTTCCCCGCCCCCACCGAACTGCCCCGCGACCGGCGCCCGGCCGAGGCGCACCGCGCGTCGTCCTCGGCATCGGTGCGGGTGACCCTCGACAACGACCTGTCGGAGCGGCTGCGGACCACCGCCCGGCAGGCCGGGCTGACCGTCAACACCGTGCTCCAGGGCGCCTGGGCGCTGCTGCTCTCCCGCTACGGCGGTGGGGACGACGTGGTCTTCGGCACGATCGTCTCCGGCCGGCCCGCCGAACTCCCGGGCGTCACCTCGATGGTCGGGCTGTTCATCAACGCGCTGCCCACCCGGGTGCGGATCGACGCCGGCCGCTCGCTGCTGGAGTGGCTGCGGGAGCTCCAGGACGCCCAGTCGGAGGCCCGCCGCTACGACGCCGTCTCCCTGGCGCAGCTCCAGAACTGGAGCGAACTGCCGGGCGGCACGGCCCTGTTCGACAGCATCGTGGTCTTCGAGAACTACCCGTTCGACGCGCAGGCGCTGACCCGGCACGGCCTGGGCGTCGAGACCGAGCACGTCCTGGAGCCGACCAACTACCCGCTCGGCGTGGTGGTCGCCCCCGGCGACGCCATCGCGGTCAGCCTCGACCACGACCCGGCCGTCTTCGACACCGCCACCGTCGAGGCGCTCGGGGCGGGCCTGTGCACCCTGCTGACGGCGATGGCGGACGGCCTCGACCGGCCGGCGGCGCACCTGCCGCTGCTCGACCCGCCGCGGGGGCGCGAACTCGTCGACCGCTTCGGCGGGGCGGCGGTCGAGGCACCGCAGGACACCGTGCCCGAGGCCTTCGCCCGGCAGGCCGCCCGCACGCCCGAGGCCCCGGCCGTCCGCTGCGGCGACGTGCAGCTGACCTACCGGGAGCTCGACGAACGGGCCAACCGGCTGGCCCGGCTGCTGATCGCGGCCGGCGCCGGGCCCGAGCGGTTCGTCGCGCTCGCGCTGCCCCGCACCGCCGACCTGGCCGTGGCGCTGCTGGCGGTGCTCAAGAGCGGCGCCGCCTACCTGCCGGTCGACCCCGGGTACCCGGCCGAGCGGATCGCGTTCCTCTTCGCGGACGTCCGGCCCGACGCCGTGGTCACCGACGCGGAGACCGGAGGGCGGCTGCCGGCGGGCCCGTTCACCCGGATCGTGCTCGACGACCCGGGGTGCGCCGAACGGCTCGCCGCCGCCCGCCCCGACGCCGTGCGCGACGACGAACGGCTCGGCGCCCTGCTGCCGCAGCACCCTGCGTACGTCATCCACACCTCCGGCTCGACCGGCCGCCCCAAGGGCGTCGTGGTCGCCCACGCCTCGGTCCTGGCCCTGACCGACTGGGCCGCCGCCGAGTTCGCCGACCACGGCCTGGCCCACGTGGTGGCCGCCACCTCGCTCAACTTCGACGTGTCGGTGTTCGAGATCTTCTCGCCCCTGCTCGCCGGCGGCTGCGTGGAACTCGTCCGGGACCTGCTGGCCCTGGCCGAGCGCCCCGGGCCGTGGCGGGCCGGCCTGCTCAGCGCGGTGCCCTCCGCCCTGGGCGGCCTCCTCGCGGAGGACGCCGTGCACCTCGGCGCGGACACCGTCGTCCTGGCCGGCGAGGCCCTGCCCGCCCGCACCGTGCGCCGGCTGCGCGAGGCCGTCCCCGGCTGCCGGGTGCTGAACATCTACGGCCCCACCGAGGCCACCGTCTACGCCACCGCCTTCGCCTGCGACCCCGCCGACCCCGACCGCGACCCGCCGATCGGCCGCCCGGTCGGCGGCGCCCGGGCCTACGTCCTGGACGACCGGCTGCGCCCGGTGCCTGTCGGCGCGCCGGGGGAGCTGTACCTGGCCGGCACCGGCGTCGCCCGCGGCTACCTGCGCCGCCCGGGCCTGACCGCCGCCCGGTTCCTGCCCGACCCCTTCGGCCCGCCCGGGCGCCGGATGTACCGCACCGGGGACCTGGTGCGCTGGACGGCCGACGGCGACCTCTGCTATCTCGGCCGCGCGGACGACCAGGTCAAGGTGCGCGGCTTCCGGATCGAACTCGGCGAGGTCGAGGCCGCGACGGCCCGCCACCCGCAGGTGTCGGCCGCCGCCGCCCGGGTCGTCGACCACGACGGCCACCGGCGCCTGGTGGGCTACGCGGTGGCCCGTGACGGCGCACTGCCCGACCCCGTCGAGTGGCGTGCCTTCCTCGGGCGCACCCTCCCCGACCACCTGGTGCCCGCACTGGTGGTGCCGCTGGACCGGCTGCCGCTCGGCGCCACCGGCAAACTCGACCGCCGCGCGCTGCCCGCCCCGGTGTGGGCCGCCCCGGCCGCAATCGGCGCCCGGCCTCCGCGCACCGAGGCCGAACGCACCCTCGCCGCGATCTGGCGCGAGGTGCTCGGCGTACCCGACGTGGGCGCGGACGACAACTACTTCGCGCTCGGCGGCGACTCGATCCTGGGCATCCAGATCGTCTCGGCGGCCCGCCGGGCCGGCCTCGCACTCACCCCCCGGCACCTGTTCGCCCACCAGACCCTGGCCGAACTCGCCCTCGCCGCCGAGGAGTCGCCGAGCCCGGCGGTCGCCGCCGAACAGGGCGCCGTGGTCGGCGACGCCCCGCTCACCCCCGTCCAGCACTGGCTGCTGGACACCCTCGGCGGGGACACCGCCCAGTTCACCCAGTCGGTCTCCTTCACCCTCGCCCCCGGCACCGAGGAGCCCCTGCTGCGGGCCGCGCTCGCCGCCGTCCTGGACCACCACGACGCGCTGCGCCTGCGGTTCGAGCCGCTCGGCGACGGGCGGTGGCGCCAGCACGGCACCGCGCCCGGCGACCTGCCGGAGCTGCGCACGCACGAACGGCCCGCCGCCTCGGCGCAGGAGCGCGAGGCGACGCTGCGCGAACTGGCCGAGCGCCTGGCCGCGGGCTTCGACCTGGCCGAAGGGCCGCTGCTGCGGGCCGCGCTGTGCCGCTTCGACGGCGAACGGCATCCCGTCCTGCTGCTGGCCGCGCACCACCTGGTGGTCGACGCGGTGTCCTGGCGCGTGCTCCTGGAGGACCTGGACACCGCCCACCGTGCGCTGCGGGCGGGCGAACGCCCCGACCTCGGCCCCAAGAGCACCTCCTTCCGGGCCTGGGCCGAACGGCTCGCCGAGCACACCGCGGCCGGCGGCTTCGACGACGAGCACGCCCACTGGTACGGGCTGGAGCACGGCGCCGCGACCGCCCTGCCGACCGACCTGGACGGTGCCAACACGGCCGCCACCGAGGAGTCGCTGGACCTCGCCCTGGACGCCGAGGACACCCGCCGGCTGCTCCAGGACGTCCCGGAGGTCTACCGCACCCGGGTCAACGACGTCCTGCTCTGCGCCCTGGGCCGGGTGCTGGCCCGCTGGACCGGCCGGGACCGGGTGACGGTCGCCCTGGAGGGCCACGGCCGCGAGGAGCTGTTCGACGGAGTCGACCTCTCCCGGACCGTCGGCTGGTTCACCACGCTGTACCCCGTGGCCCTGGACATGCCCCGGGGCGCCGACACCGGCACCGCCCTGAAGACCGTCAAGGAGAACCTGCGCGCCGTACCGCGCGGCGGGCTCGGCTACGGCGCCCTGCGCCACCTGCGGCCCGCCGCCACTGTCGAGCCCCGGCTGCCCGACCTGCCGCAGATCGGCTTCAACTACCTGGGCCGGCAGGACTGGACCCCCGCCCCCGGCGGCCTGCTGCACGCCCCGTCCGGCCCGCTCACCGGCGGCATGGACCGGGCGGCGGACCGGCCGCACCTGCTGGACGTGCTCGGCCGGGTGAGCGACGGGAAGCTGGCGTTCACCTGGTCGTACTCCCGCGCGGTGCACCACCGCGCGACCGTCGCCCGGCTCGCCGCCGAACTGCTGGACGAGCTGCGGGAGATCGTCCGCCACTGCGCCGAACCCGGCGCGGGCGGCCGCACCCCCGCCGACTACCCGCTGGCCCCCCTGGACCAGGCCGCCGTCGACCGACTGGCCGGCACCGGACGGGACGTGACGGAGATCCAGCCGCTCACCCCCACCCAGACCGGCATGGTGCTGCACGGCCTGGACGAGGCCGAACACGGCCTGTACGTCGAGCAGATCACCTTCGTGCTGGACGGCGCCCGCGACCTGCGGCCGCTGGCCGCCGCCTGGCAGCACGTCGTCGACCGCACCCCCGTGCTGCGCACCGCCGTCGTCCTGCGCGACGTGCCCGTACCCCTCCAGGTGGTCCACCGGGACGTGACGCTGCCGGTCACCGAACACGACTGGAGCGCGCTGCCGGAAGCCGAGCGCGAAGCCCGCCTGGAGCGGCTGCTCGCCGACCAGCGGGCCCGCCCGCTGGCCCTGGACCGGGCCCCGCTGCTGCGGCTCGACCTGATCCGGCTCGGGCCGGACGCGGCACGCGTGGTGTGGACCTTCCACCACGTGCTGCTCGACGGGTGGAGCGTCTTCCACGTCCTGTCCGACGTCCTGGCCGCCCACGCCGCGCTCGCCCGCGGCGACCGGCCGGGCCTGCCCGAGCGCCGGCCCTTCGCGGACTACGTCGGCTGGCTCGCCGCCCGCGACACCGCCGCCGCCACGGAGCACTGGCGCGGCGTCCTGGCGGACCTCACCACCACGGCGCTGCCCTACGACCGCAAGCCCGCCCAGGGCGACACGGCCCGCTCCGGGGCCTGGCTCTCGCACCTCCTGGCCGAGGCCGAGACGGAGCGGCTCCAGGAGTTCGCCCGCCGGCACCGCCTCACCCTCAACACCCTGGTGCAGGGCGCCTGGGCGCTGCTGCTGTCGCGGTGGAGCGGGGAGCAGCGGGTGTGCTTCGGCACCACCGTCTCCGGGCGCCCGGCCGACCTGGCCGGCTCCGACGCCATCGTCGGCCTGTTCATCACCACCCTGCCCGCCCATGTCACCGTCGACGGCTCACAGCCCTGTGCCGCCTGGCTGCGCGCGCTCCAGGAGGAGCAGGCCGAGGACCGCCGCTTCGACCACCTGCCGCTGGCCGCGATGCACGGCCTGAGCGGGCTTGCGCCCGGGACGGCGCTGTTCGACAGCCTGGTGGTCTTCGAGAACTACCCGGTCGGCGACGCGACGGCCGGCGCCCACGGCCTGCTGATCCGCGAACTGGACGCCAGGGAGGCCACCAACTACCCGCTCACCGTGGTCGTCTCGCCCGGCGACCGGCTCGCCGTCGAACTCGGCCACGACCCCCGGTACATCGACCGGGCCACCGCCGAGAAACTGGCCGCCCAGCTGCTGCACACCCTCGCCGCGCTGGCCGGCTCGGACGGCACCGCCCGCCTGGACGACCTCGACCTGCTGCCGCCCGGGGAACGCGAGCGGCTGCTGCGCGGCCCGGCCCGCCCGGCGGGCGGCCCGGTGCCCCCGGCGGCCCTGCCCGCCCTGGTCGAGGCCGCCGTGGACCGCCGGCCGCACGCCCCGGCGCTGAGCGCCCCCGGGCTGGAGCTGACCTTCGCCGAGGCCGAGGCGCACGCCAACCGCCTGGCGCACCGGCTCATCGCGCGCGGCGCCGGCCCCGGCGAGGTGGTCGCCCTCCTGCTGCCGCGCTCGGCGGACATGGTGCTCGCCCAGCTGGCGGTGGCGAAGACCGGCGCCGCGTTCCTGCCGGTCGACCCCCACTACCCCGACGAGCGCGTCGAGTTCATGCTGCGCGACGCGGCGCCCGCACTCACCCTGGACGCCAAGGAGGTCGCGGCGCTGCTGGCCGCCCCGCCGGACGGCGCCCCCGACCACCGCCCCGCCGACCCCGACCGGATCCGCCCGCTCGACCTGGACGACCCCGCCTACGTCATCTACACCTCCGGCTCCACCGGCACCCCGAAGGGCGTCGTCCTCACCCACCGCGGGCTGGCCGCCTTCGCCGCCGCCGAGGCCGAGCACTACCAAGTCGTGCCGGGTGACCGGGTGCTGGCCTTCGCCACCCCCAGCTTCGACGCCTCCGTGCTCGAACTGTGCATGTCCCTGCCGCACGGCGCCCGGCTGGTGGTGCCCGCGCCCGGACCGCTGCTCGGCGCCCAACTGGCCGAGGTGCTCCGGGCGGAGGCGATCACCCACACCCTGCTGCCGCCGGCCGCCCTCGCCACCCTGCCCGCCGACACCCCCGGCACGCTGCCCGCGCTCAGGACCCTGGTGGTTGGCGCCGAAGCGTGCGGCGCCGACCTGGTGGCCCGCTGGGCCCCGCACCACCGCATGGTCAACTCCTACGGTCCCACCGAGGCCACCGTGGTCGCCGCCTGGTCCGCGCCGCTGGCCCCGGACGGCGCCGCGCCGCCGATCGGCCGCCCGCTGCCCGGCACCGGTGCCTACGTCCTCGACGCCCGGCTCCGGCCGGTGCCCGACGGCGTCACCGGCGAACTGTGGCTGAGCGGACCGGCCCTGGCCCGCGGCTACCTCGGCCGGCCGGGCCTGACCGCCGCCCGCTTCACCGCCGACCCGTACGGGCCGCCCGGCACCCGGATGTACCGCACCGGGGACCTGGTGCGCCGCGACCACCGGGGCGAACTGCACTACCTGGGCCGCATCGACCACCAGCTCAAGCTGCGCGGCCACCGCATCGAGGCGGGCGAGGTCGAGGCCGTCCTGGCGCGCCACCCGGCCGTGCTGGACGCCGTGGTGACGGTGCGGGAGGACGAGCCCGGGCTGCCCCGCCTGGTCGCGCACCTGCTCGCGGCCCCCGGCGCCGAACCGCCGACCGGCGCCGAACTGCGCGCCCTGGCCGCCCGCTCCCTGCCCGGCCACCTCGTCCCCTCGGCCTTCGCGGTCCTCGACCGCTTCCCGCTCACCGCGAGCGGCAAGACCGACCGCGCCGCCCTGCCCGCCCCCGCACCGGAGGAGGAGGAGCAGCGGCCCGGCCGGCTGGCGCCCCGCACGCCCACCGAGGAGGCCGTGGCCGAGATCTGGGCCGAGACCCTGCGGACGGCCGTGGGCGTGACGGACGACTTCTTCCAGCTGGGCGGCGACTCCATGCGGGCCCTGCTGATCGCCTCCCGCGCCAACGATGCCTTCGGCGTCACGCTCACCCCCCGCGACGTCCTGGTCTCCCGCACCGTGGCCGCCCTGGCGGAACTGGTGGAGGACCAGGTGCTGAGCGAACTCGAAGACGCCGCGTCCGGCGGCCCCGACGATGACGAACGATGACGAACGGTGAGGATCCGACGACCATGACGCCTTCGAAGCGAGACCGCGCCGAGGCCCTGCCCGCCGACCTGCGCGAAGCGCTGCGCCTGCGGCTGGCCGGGCGCTCCGGCGGCGCCCGGGCCGCCGCCGACCGGTCCATCCCGCAAGCCGACCGCAGCCGACCGCTGCCGCCCTCCTTCGTCCAGCAGCGCCTGTGGTTCCTGGACCGGCTGCGCCCCGGCGACCCCCGCTACAACAGCGCGGTCGCCGTACGGTTCACCGGCCCGCTGGACCGCGCGGCGCTCGCCGGGGCGCTGGCGGCCGTCGTGGCCCGCCACGAGGGGCTGCGGACCACCTTCGACGAGGCCGACGGCCGCCCGGTGCAGACCGTGCGGCCGGCCGGGCCGGTGCCGCTGCCCGTCCGGGAGCCGGCCGACGGGGAGACCCTCGACGCGATCCTGCTCCAGGAGTACTCCCGCCCCTTCGACCTCCGGCAGGGGCCGCTGCTGCGCGCCCTGCTGGTGCGCGAGTCGGACCGCTCGCACGTCCTGCAAGTGACGGCGCACCACATCGTCACCGACGGCTGGTCGATGGGCGTCGTCCTGGACGAACTGTGCACCGGCTACGAGGCCCTGGCCCGCGGCGCCGCCCCGGACCTTCCCCCGGTGGCGGTCCAGTACCCGGACTTCGCGGTGTGGCAGCGCGAACAGCTCTCCGGCGCCCGGCTGGAGGGCCAACTGGCCCACTGGAAGGCGAAACTGGCCGGTGCGGTGCCGCCGGAACTGCCGCTGGACCACCCGCGGCGCGGCGAGGAGGCCGGCCCCGGCGCCGTCCACGCCTTCACCGTCCCCGCGCCGCTCACCGCCCGGCTGCGCGAGCTCGCGGCCGAGCGGCACGGCACCCTGCACACCGCCCTGGTCGCCGCCACCCAGGCGCTGCTGGCCCGCTGGTCCGGCCAGCAGGACGTCACCGTCGGCTCCCTGACGCCCGGGCGCTCCCGCACCGAGCTGGAACGGGCCGTCGGCTGCTTCGTCAACACCGTCGTCCTGCGCACCCGGGTGGAGCCAGCCGGATCCTTCCGCGACCTGCTCGCGGCCGCCACCGAGACCGGCAACGACGCGCTCGCGCACGGCGACACGCCCTTCGAACGGCTCGTCGAGGCGGTCGGCGCACCCCGCCAGGCGGGCCGCAACCCGCTGTTCGACGTGCTGGTCCTGCTGCACCCCGCGCCGCCCGAGGCCACCACCCCGCTGGGGTCGGCGCTCACCCCGGTCGTCGTGCCCCGGCAGGCCGCCACCTTCGACCTCAGCGTCGAGTTCGTCCCGGACGGCGAGGCGCTCACCGGCCTGCTGGAGTACCGCGCCGACCTCTTCGACGCGCCCACCGCCCGCCGGATGGCCGACCAGCTCCTGCTGCTGCTGGACGGCGCCGCCGCCGAGCCCGACCGACCGCTCGGCACCCTGCCGCTGCTCTCGCCCCGGGAGACCCGGCAGGTCACCCGGGACTGGAACGCCACCGCGCTGCCCGTCGAGGACACCAGCTACCCCGAGCTGTTCCGGCGCAGGGCCGCCCTGACCCCGCACGCCCCGGCCCTGGTCGCCGGAGCCGAGCGGCTCGACTACGCGACGCTCGACACCCGCGCCAACCGGCTCGCCCACCAGCTCATCGCCCGCGGCGCCGGCCCCGAACGGCTGGTCGCGCTGCGGCTGCCGCGCACCGCCGACATGATCGTGGCGATCCTCGCCGTCTGGAAGGCCGGCGCCGGCTACCTGCCCCTGGACCCGGCCCTGCCGGCCGAGCGCCTGCGCTACCTGCTCGACGACGCCCGCCCCGCCCTGGTCCTGGACGAACAGGCGCTCCGGGCGCTGCCCGACACCGGCCCGGACACCGACCCCGGTGACGCCGACCGGACCGCCCCGCTGCACCCCTCCAACACCGCGTACGTGCTCTACACCTCCGGCTCCACCGGCCGCCCCAAGGGCGTCGCCGTCCCGCACCGCGCGGTGGTGAACCTGCTCGCCGCCCACCGGGCGGGCTTCGTCGCCGACGCGGGCGGCGGGCCGCTGCGCGTGGCGCTGACCGCCTCGTTCTCCTTCGACACCTCCCTGGAGGGCGTGCTGCTGATGGCCGACGGCCACCCGCTGCACCTGGTCGACGAGACGACCCGGATGGACCCGGCCGCCCTGGTCGAGTACGTCGTGCGCCACCGCGTCGACTTCCTCGACCTGACCCCCTCCTACCTGCGCCAGCTGCTGCCCGCCGGGCTGCTCGACGACCCGCGCCACCGCCCCCGGGTGCTGATGCTCGGCGGTGAGGCCGTCGGGCCCCGGCTCTGGCGCGAACTCGCCGGGCACCCGGACGTCGCCGCCTACAACTACTACGGCCCCACCGAGTGCACGGTCGACGCGCTCGCCTGCCGCATCGCGGGCGGTGACCGGCCGCTGGTGGGCCGCCCGCTGCCCAACCTGCGCGCCTACGTCCTCGACGACCGGCTCCAGCCGGTGCCGCCCGGGGTGAGCGGCGAACTCCACCTCGCCGGCGAGCAGGTCGCCCGCGGCTACGCCGGCCGGCCGGGGCTGACCGCCGCCCGCTTCACCGCCGACCCGTACGGGCCGCCCGGCGCCCGGATGTACCGCACCGGCGACCTGGCCCGCTGGACGGCCGACGGGAGCCTGGAGTACCTCGGACGCGCCGACGACCAGGTCAAGGTGCGCGGCCACCGGATCGAACCCGGCGAGATCGAGGCAGCGCTGCTCGACCTGCCGCAGGTCGCCGCGGCCGCCGTCGCCGCCGTGCCCGACGCGCGCGGCCACACCCGGCTGGCGGCCTACCTGGTCTTCGCCGACGGCGCGGCACGCCCGTCCGCCGACCTGCGCGCCGCCCTGCGGCGGGTGCTGCCCGACCACCTGGTGCCGTCCTCGTTCACCGCGCTCGACACCCTGCCGCTCACCACCAGCGGGAAGCTGGACCGCCGAGCGCTGCCCGCCCCCGACCTCGAAGGCGAAGGAAGGGAAGGGGAGTTCGTGGCCCCGCGCACCCCCGAGGAGGAGACCCTCGCCGGGATCTGGGCCGAGGTGCTGGGCGTGGCGCGGGTCGGCGTCACCGACAACTTCTTCGAGCTCGGCGGCGACTCGATCCTGAGCATCCAGGCCGTCTCCCGGGCCCGCGCCGCCGGCCTGTGGATCGGCTCCCAGGACGTCTTCCGCCACCAGACCGTCGCCGACCTGGTCGCCGCCGCCCGCCCGGCCGCCGCCCCGGCCCCCCGGCCGCGCCGCGCGGACGGACCGGCCCCGCTCACCCCCGTCCAGGAGTGGTTCTTCGCCGCCCACGGCCCGCTGCGCCACTTCACCATGTCGATGCTGCTCGACCTGCCGCGCGACCTCGACGAGCCGGCCCTGGACCAGGCGCTGCGGGCGGTCCTGGCGGCCCACCCGGCGCTGCGCACCCGCTTCACCCGCGCCGGGGGCACCTGGCGCCAGGAGCCGGTCGCGGACCCGGGCACCGGGCTGCTGACCAGACTCGACCCGCCCGCCCCCGGCGCGGGCCCCGGCCCTGAAGCCGCCCGGGTCGAGGCCGCCGAGGCCGCCCGCGCCGCCCTGGACCCGGCCACCGGCACCCTGCTGCGCGCCGTCCTGTTCCGGGCCCGCGGCGACGCCCGGCCCCAACTCGTCCTGACCGCCCACCACCTGGCCGTCGACGGAGTCTCCTGGCGGGTGCTGCTCGCCGACCTGGAACAGGCCTACCGGCAGGCGGCGGCCGGGGACGCCCCGCACCTGGAGCCCGAGCCCACCCCGTTCACCGACTGGGCCCACCACCTCGCCGAACGGGTCCGGGCCGGAGGCCTCGACGACGACCTGCCCTACTGGAGCGCCGAGACCAGGGCCCCGGCGGCCCCGCTGCCCGTCGACCACCCCGGCACGCCCACGGCCGCCTCCGTGCGCACCCTGCGCACCCGACTCGACCGCGCCACCACCGAGGCCCTGCTGCGCAGAGTCCCCGAGGCCTACCGGACCCAGGTCAACGACGTGCTGCTCAGCGCGCTGGGCCGGGCCCTCGCCGACTGGACGGGCACCGAACGGGTGACCATCGCCCTGGAGGGCCACGGCCGCGAGGAACTCTTCGACGGCGTCGACCTCTCCCGGACGGTCGGCTGGTTCACCACCCGGTACCCCGTCACCCTCGCCCCGGCCGGCCCGGCCGGCGCCCCCGACTGGGCCGCCACCCTCAAGCAGGTCAAGGAGCGGCTGCGCGCCGTACCCCGCCGGGGCCTGAGCTACGAGGCCCTGGCCCGGCTCGGCCCGCCCGCCGCCGACGCCCTGAGGGACCGTCCGCTGCCGCAGGTCTGCTTCACCTACCACGGGCAGTGGACCGCCCCCGGGACCGGCGACTTCGCGCCCGCCGGCCAGGCGCCGGGCCGGGAGCTCGCCCCCGACGAACCCCTGGACCACCTGCTCGACGTCTCCGCGGTCGTCGCCGACGGCGAACTGGAACTCACCTGGCACTACAGCGACCAGGCGCACGAGGCGGCCACCGTCCGCGCGCTGGCGCAGGCCACGGCCGCGGCGCTGACCGGCATCGTCGAGCACTGCGCCCGCCCCGACGCCGGCGGCCGCACCCCCTCCGACTACCCGCTGGCCGGACTGGACCAGGCCGGGGTGGACCGGATCGCCGGCGACGGGCGGGACGTCGAGGACCTGCTGCCGCTCACCCCGCTCCAGGAGGGCATGCTCTTCCACCGCCTGGTCGGCGGCCCCGACGACGTCTACGTGGACCAGGCCGGCCTGCTGCTGGAGGGCGTGGGCGACCCGTACGCCTTCGCCCTGGCCTGGCAGCGGGTCGCCGACCGCACGCCCGCCCTGCGCACCTCGGTGGTGTGGGAGGGCGTCCCCGCCCCCCTCCAGGTCGTGCGCCGCGGCGTCCGGCTGCCGGTGACCCACCTGGACCTGCGGGCGGTCGACCCGGGCGAGCGCGCCGACCGGCTGGCCCGGCTGCGCGCGGACGACCTCGCCCACGGGCTGGACCTCGCCACGGCGCCGCTCACCCGGCTCACCCTGGTCCGGCTGCCCGAGGCCCGCCTGCACCTGCTGTGGACCTCCCACCACCTGATCCTGGACGGCTGGAGCCTGGCCCAGGTGCTCACCGACGTGTTCGAGGAGTACGCGGCCCTCACCACCGGGGGCGTGCCGACACCGGCGGTGCGCCGGCCCTTCGCCGACTACGTGCACTGGCTGGCCGGGCAGGACACCGCGGCCGCCCGCGCGCACTGGCGGGGCGTCCTGGACGGCTTCGCCACCGCCACCCCGCTGCCCGCCGACCGCGTCCGGCGCGAGGCCCACCGGGCCCGCTCGGCGCTCGCGCACACCGCCGGCCTGTCGCCGGAGGCCTCCGAGCGGCTGGCCCGCACCGCCCGGCAGGCCGGGCTCACCCTCGGCACCGTGGTGCAGGGCGCCTGGGCCCTGCTGCTCTCCCGGTACAGCGGCGAGCCGGACGTGCTGTTCGGGACGACCGTCTCCGGACGCCCCGACGAACTGCCCGGCGTCGAGTCGATGATCGGCATGTTCATCAACACCCTGCCCACCAGGGTCCTGGTCGACGGCGACCGCACCGCCGCCGACTGGCTGCGCGACCTCCAGGAGGCCCAGGCCGAGGCCCGGCGCCACGCCGCGGTGTCCCTCGCCGAACTCACCGCCTTCAGCGGCGTGCCGTCCGGCGGCACGCTGTTCGACAGCATCGTCGCCTTCGAGAACTACCCCTTCGACGACGCCCGCACGGCCGACAGCGGGGTGCGCCTGGTGGAGGTCACCTCCCGGGACGCCACCAACTACCCGCTCGTCCTGCGCGCCTACCAGGGCGGGCACTTCGGCTTCGACCTCGCCTACGACCCGGAGCTGTTCGACGCCGCGACGGTCCGCGCCCTCGCCGAGCGGCTCTGCCTGCTGCTCACCGGACTGGCCGCCGGACTGGACCGGCCGCTGCGCGCCCTGGAGTGGACGACCGCGCAGGAGCGGCGGCTGCTGACCGAGTGGGACGGCACCGTGCGGGGCCGCCCCGACCGGACCCTGGTCGACCTCTTCGAGGCGCAGGCCGCCCGCACCCCGCACGCCGAGGCCGTCACCTGCGGCGACGAGCACCTCGACTACGCCGCCCTGGACGCGCGGGCCGGCCGGCTCGCCCACCGGCTGGCCGGACTCGGCGCCGGGCCCGAGCGGTTCGTGGCCCTCGCGCTGCCCCGCACGGCCGACCTGGTCGTGGCCGTCCTCGCCGTCCTCAAGACGGGCGCGGCCTACCTGCCGCTCGACCCGGGCCTGCCGGCCGAACGCCGCGCCCAACTGCTGGGCGACGCCGCCCCGGTGGCCCTGGTGACCCACGCACCCGGCGCGCCGCCCGAGAGCTTCGAGCACGGGGTGCCCGTCCTCTCCCTGGCGGACCCGCAGCTGCGCGCCGACCTGGCCCGGGGCCCGGCCGCCCCGCTCGCCGCCGGGCACCGCCCGCTGCCCGACAGCCCCGCCTACGCCATCTTCACCTCCGGCTCCACCGGCCGCCCCAAGGGCGTCGTGGTGCCGCACGCCAACGTGGTGCGGCTGTTCGAGCAGACCGAGGACGTGTTCGGCTTCGGCGCCGAGGACGTCTGGACGCTGTTCCACTCCTACACCTTCGACTTCTCGGTCTGGGAGCTGTGGGGCCCGCTGCTGCACGGCGGCCGGCTCGTCGTCGTGCCCGAGGACACCGCCCGCTCCCCGGAGGACTTCCTGAGGCTGCTCGCCGACGAAGGCGTCACCGTCCTCAACCAGACCCCGTCCGCCTTCCACCCGCTGGCCCGCGCCGACGCCGAACACCCCGAGCTCTCCCGCCGGCTGGCGCTGCGCACGGTGGTCTTCGGCGGCGAGGCGCTGGACGCAGGCCGCCTCGCCGACTGGTACGACCGCCACCCGCAGGACGCGCCGCGCCTGGTGAACATGTACGGCATCACCGAGACGACCGTGCACGTCACCCAGGCCCCGCTGGACCGCACGACCGCGGCGGCCGGCGGCCCCGCACCGATCGGCACCGGCCTCCAGGACCTGCGGCTGTACGTCCTCGACACCGACCTGGCCCCGGTGCCCCCGGGCGCCGTGGGCGAGCTGTACGTGGCGGGGGAGGGGCTGGCCCGCGGCTACCTCAACCGGCCCGGCCTGACCGCCACCCGCTTCCTCGCCGACCCGTTCGGGGCCCCGGGCACCCGGATGTACCGCACCGGCGACCGGGCGCGCCGACAGGCCGACGGCACCCTTCGCTACCTGGGCCGCGCCGACCAGCAGGTCAAGATCCGCGGCTACCGGATCGAACCCGGCGAGATCGAGGCCGCCCTCCAGACCCACCCGGGTGTGGGCGCCGCCACCGTGGGCGTGTACCAGGACGCCTCCGGCACCCGCCGACTGGTCGCCCACGTCGTCGCCGGCCCCGGCGCGGCCCACCCCCCGGCCGCCGCCGACCTGCGCGCCCACCTCGAACGGCTGCTGCCCGCCTACCTGGTGCCCGCCGCGTACGTCCCCCTGGCGGTCCTGCCGCTCACCCCCAACGGCAAGCTCGACCGGCGCGCGCTGCCCGCGCCCGGCCCGGAGGGCTTCGCCGCCGGCCGGCAGCGCACCGCGCCCCGCACCCGCGCCGAGCGGCTGGTCGCCGCGGCCTGGACGGAGGTCCTGGACACCGGGGAGATCGGCGCCGAGGACGACTTCTTCGCCCTGGGCGGCGACTCCATCCTCGCCGTCCGGGTCACCGCCCGGCTGCGCGCGGCCTTCGGGGCGGCGGACCTCTCGCCCCGGCTGCTGTTCAGCCACCCGGTGCTGGCGGACCTGGCCGAGGCCCTCGGCTCGCTCGGCGAGCCGGGCGCGGCGGACGGCCCGTCGGCCCTGGTCATCCCGGCCGCGGACCCGGCGGCCGAGCCGCCGCTGTCGTACGCCCAGCAGCGGCTCTGGTTCCTCGACCGGTTCGAGCCGGGCAGCACCGAGTACACCTCGCTGTCCGTGCTGCGCCTGCGCGGAGCGCTTGACCCGGCCGCGCTGGGCACCGCCCTGGACGCCCTGGTCGCCCGGCACGAGGCGCTGCGGACCACCTTCGCCGAGCGGGACGGCCGCGCCCGGCAGGTGGTGCGCCCGCCGCAGCCGGTCGAGCTGCCGTGCGAGGACCTCGCCGGGGCGCCCCCGGCGGCCCTGGACGCGCTGCTGGAGCGGATCGCCGGCACCCCGTTCGACCTGGCCGCCGGGCCCCTTCTGCGGGCCCGGCTGGTCCGGACGGCCGCGGACGAGCACGTGCTCGCGCTGGCCGTGCACCACATCGCCACCGACGGCTGGTCGATGGGCGTCCTGGGCCGCGACCTGGGCGAGCTGTACGCGGCGGCCCGCGAGGGGCGCCCGCCACGGCTGCCCGCGCTGCCCGTGCGCTACACCGACTACGCGTCCTGGCAGCGCGCGCGCACCGACCTCGCCGAGGCGGACCTCGCCCACTGGCGCCGGGCCCTGGACGGCCTGACCCCGCTGGAGCTGCCCACCGACCGGCCGCGCCCGGCCGTACGCACCCGGGACGGCGCGCTGGTCGCCTTCACCCTGCCCGCCGGGCTGACCGCGCGGTTGCGCGAACGGGGCCGGGAGGTCGACGGCACCCTCTACACCACCCTCCTGGCGGCCTGCCAGGTCCTGCTCGCCCGCTGGTCCGGGCAGCAGGACATCGCGGTCGGCACCGTCACCTCGGGCCGCGAGCAGGGCGAACTCCACGACGTGGTCGGCATGTTCGTCAACACCCTGGTGCTGCGCGGCGCCGTCCGGCCGGAGCTGTCGTTCCGCGAACTGCTGGCCGCCGCCCACGGCACCGTCCTGGAAGCGCTCGCCCACCAGGAGGTGCCCTTCGAGCGGCTGGTGGACGCCCTCCAGCCGGAGCGCGACACCAGCCGCACGCCGCTCTTCCAGGTCATGGTGGCCCTGCACAACCTCGGCGCCGAGGTGCCGAACCTGCCGGGCCTGATGGTGGAGCCGGTCACCCCGCCCGTCCACGGCGCCACCTTCGACCTCTCCTTCGACTTCGTCGAGCGCGACGGCGGCCTGACCGGCTATCTGGAGTACAACACCGGGCTGTTCGACGCGCGGACCGCCGAGCACCTGGCCGGCTGGCTGGGCACCCTGCTGGAGGCCGTGGCCGAGGCGCCGGAGACGGCCGTCGGGGCGCTGCCGCTGATGACGGCCGACGAACGGCGCCGGGTGCTGCGGCAGGGGCGGGGCACGCCGTTGCCCGCGTCGGACACCACCTTCCCCGCCCTGTTCGAGGCGCAGGCCGCCCGCACCCCGGACGCCACCGCCCTGGTCGCCCGGGACGCCACCCTCGACTTCGCCGCCCTCAACGCGCGGGCCAACCGGCTCGCCCGCCACCTCGCCGCCCTCGGCGCCGGCCCGGAGCAGGTGGTCGCGGTCCGGCTGCCGCGCACCTCGGACCTGCTGGTGGCGCTGTTCGCGGTGCTCAAGGCGGGCGCCGCCCTGCTCTTCGTCGACCCGGACCTGCCCGAGGACCGGGCCGCCCTCCTCCTCGACGACACCCGGCCCCGGGTGGTGCTGACCGGGCAGGCCCTGCGCGAGGTGCCGTGGGACGCGCTGCCCGCCCACGACCTGACCGACGCCGAGCGGACCGCCCCCCTGCTGCCGCAGCACGCCGCCTACCTCGTCCACACCTCCGGCTCGACCGGCCGCCCCAAGGGCGTCGTCGTCGAACACCGCCAGCTGGTCAACCTCTGCCGGGACCACCAGGAGGGCCTGGTCGCGCCGCACACCGCCGACGGAGGGCGGCTGCGGGCCGCGCTCAGCGCCTCCTTCTCCTTCGACACCAGCTGGGAGGGCCCGCTGCTGCTCGCACTGGGCCAGGAGCTCCACCTGATCGACGAGGACGTCCGGCTGGACCCGCAGGCGTTCTGCGCCCAGGTCGTCGACCGCCGTCTGGACCTGGTCAACGTCACCCCCTCCTTCCTGCGCGAACTCACCGCCGCCGGACTGCTCGCCCCCGGCCCGCACCACCCGCGCCTGCTGCTGGTCGGCGGCGAGGCCGTCCCCGCCGCCGTCTGGCGGGAGCTGTGCGCGGCGCACGCGGACCTCGGCGTCACCGCCTACAACATGTACGGGCCCACCGAGTGCACCGTCGACGCCGCCTACGCCCGGTGCGCGGACCACCCCGAGCGCCCCGTCATCGGCCGCCCCGGCCGCAACCTGGGCGCCTACCTGCTCGACGGCGCCCTGCGGCCGGTGCCGCCCGGCATGCCGGGGGAGCTGTACCTGGCGGGGGAGCAGGTGGCCCGCGGCTACCTGAACCGGCCCGGGCTGACGGCCGCCCGCTTCCTCGCCGACCCCTACGGCCCGCCCGGGGCCCGGATGTACCGCACCGGCGACCTGGCCCGCTGGGACGCGAACGGGCAACTGGAGTTCCGGGGCCGGGCCGACGAACAGGTCAAGGTCCGCGGGTTCCGGATCGAGCCCGGGGAGGTGGAGGCCGCCCTGCTCGCCCACCCGGACGTCGCCGACTGCGCGGTCGCCGCGCGCGAGCACGCCGGCCGTACGGTGCTCGTCGGCTACCCGGTGCCCGCCGGCCGCCGCGTGCCGACCGCCGAGGAACTGCGGACCTGGCTGCGGCGGACGCTGCCCGACCACCTGGTGCCCGTCGCGTTCGTCCCGCTGGCCCGAATACCGCGGACCACCGGCGGCAAGACCGACCGGCGCGCGCTGCCCGCCCCGCCCGCCCAGCCCGACCGCACCACCCCGTACGTCGCACCGCGGCCCGGTGCCGAGGAACGGCTCGCCGCGATCTGGGCCGAGGTGCTGGGCGTGGAGCGCGTCGGCACCCGGGACAACTTCTTCGCGCTCGGCGGCGACTCCATCCTCAGCATCCAGATCGTCTCCCGCGCCCGCGCCGCCGGGCTCGCCCTCACCACCAAGGACGTCTTCCGGCACCAGAACATCGCCGAACTCGCGCTGTGTGCAGGAGATCTGACCGATCGCCAGGAAGGCGGCGAAGCCGAGCCCGGCGAGGCGCCGCTCACCCCGATCCAGCACTGGTACCTCGACGGCCGCCGCCCCGGCGACGCCCTGCGCTTCACCATGACCCAGCGCCTGGAACTGGCCCCCGGCACCGATCCGGCGGCCCTGCGCCGGGCGGTGCTGGCCCTGGTGGAGCACCACCCGGCCCTGCGCACCCGCTTCCACCGCACCGAGGCCGGCTGGCGCCAGGAGGTGCTTCCCCAGGAGGCGGACGGCATCTTCACCCGGCACGACGTCAGCCACCCGGACCTCGCCGGCCATGACGCGGAGGCGCAGGTCCAGCGCGCCACCGACGAGGCCCAGCGCTCGCTCGACGCCGTCGACGGCCGGTTGCTGCGGGCCCTGTTCTTCGACCCCGGCCCCCGGCAGCCGGGCCAACTCGTCCTCACCGTGCACCACTTGGCCGTGGACGGCGTCTCCTGGCGCATCCTGCTGGCCGACCTCGAAGCGGCGTACCGCACGGCCCGCGCCGGAGCCCCCGTCGCCCTGCCGCCGACCGGCACGTCCTACGGCCGCTGGGCCACCCGGCTGGAGCGGCACACCCGCGCCGGCGCCCTGGACGGCGACCTCGGCCACTGGACGCGCACCGGCGCGGCCCCGGCCGACCTGCCCGCCGGCCGCCCCGCCCCTGACGCCGGCGCCTCCAACACCCACGCCACCGCCGCCACCGTCCAGGTGACGCTGGACGAGCGGACCACCGAGGCGCTGCTGCGCCGCGTCCCCGAGGTCTACCGCACCCAGGTCAACGACGTCCTGCTCAGCGCCCTGGGCCGCACCCTGGCCCGTTGGTGCGGCCGGGACACCGTGCTGGTCGGAGTGGAGGGGCACGGCCGCGAGGACCTGTTCGAGGACCTGGACCTCTCCCGGACGGTGGGCTGGTTCACCGCCGAGTTCCCGCTCGCCCTGCGCGTCGACCCCGACGCCGGATGGCACGACACCCTGCGCTCGGTCAAGGAGCAACTGCGCGCCGTCCCGCTGCGCGGACTCAGCCACGGCGCGCTGCGCCACCTGCGGCCGGACGGCCCGCTGACCGGCTCGGCGGCGCCGCAGATCGGCTTCAACTACCACGGCCAGTGGGACACCCGCGGCGGCGCCGACGGCCTGGTCCGCGGCGCGCTGCCCCCGGCCGGTCGCGACACCGACCCCGACGAGCCCCGCCCCTACCTGCTGGACATCATCGGCGCGGTCCAGGACGGCCGCCTCGAACTGGCGTGGACCTACCCCGCCGCCGTCTACGACGAGGCCACCGTCCGCGGGCTCGCCGAGGAGATGGGCGCCGCGCTGCGCGAGCTGGCAGCGCACTGCGCCCGCCCGGACGCCGGCGGCCGCACCCCGTCGGACTTCCCGCTCGCCGGCCTCGACCAGGACCGGCTGGACCGGCTCGTCGGCGACGGGCGCGAGACCGACGACGTGCTCCCGCTGACGCCGCTGCAGTCCGGCATGCTCTTCCACGGGCTCGTCGACGCCGACGGCGCCTACGTGGACCGGATCGCGGTGCGCCTGGCCGGCGTGGCCGACCCGCGGGCCTTCGCCGAGGCCTGGCAGCAGGTCGCCGACCGCACCCCGGCACTGCGTTCCAGTGTTCACTGGCGGGGCCTGCCGCACCCCGTCCAGGTGGTCGCGCGGCATGCCGCACTGCCCGTCCGTCGGCTCGACTGGCGCGACCTGACGCCCGGGCAGCGCGCCGACCGGACGGAGCGGCTGCTCGCCGAGGAGCGCGCCGCCGGGATGGACCTCGCCACCGCGCCGCTCACCCGGCTGACCCTGGCCGCGCTGCCCGGCGACGAGGTCCTGCTGCTGTGGTCCACCCACCACCTGATCCTGGACGGCTGGAGCACCGGACAACTGCTCACCGAGGTGTGCGAGGAGTACGCCGCGCTGACCGGCGGCCCGCAGGCGCCCCGGCCGGTCCGACGGCCGTTCGCGGACTTCCTGGGCTGGCTGCACGAGCGGGACGAGGAGGCGGCCGAGGCCCACTGGCGCGGCCTGCTGGCCGGGTTCACCGGCCGGACCCCGCTGCCGTACGACCGCCCCCCGACGCGGGCCCACCGCGCCCGCTCCAGCGCCGCGGCCCGCCGCGAACTGGACGAGACGCTCTCCCGGCGGCTGCGCGAGAACGCCGCGGCCGCCGGTCTGACCGTCAACACCGTGGTGGAGGGCGCCTGGGCGCTGCTGCTGGCCCGCTACAGCGGCGGCGACGACGTGGTCTTCGGCACCACCGTGTCCGGGCGCCCGGCCGAACTGCCCGGCGTCGAGTCGATGATCGGCCTGTTCATCAACACCGTGCCGACCAGGGTCCCGATCCCCTCGGGCGGCGTGCTGCCCTGGCTGCGGGAGCTCCAGGAACGCCAGAGCGACGGCCGCCGCTTCGACCACCTGGCACTACCACGCGTCCAGGCCCTGAGCGACCTGCCCGCCGGGGAGCCGCTGTTCGACAGCATGGCGGTCTTCGAGAACTACCCCGTCGACGAGTCGGCCGCCGACCGGACCGGGGTGCGGGTGGTCGAGGTGCGCGCCGACGACGCCACCACCTTCCCCTGGTGCCTGCGCGCCCACCTGGCCGAGCGGCTCGGCTTCGACCTGGCCTACGACCCCGCGCTCTTCGACCACCGGACGGCCCACGGCGCGGCCGACCGCCTGGTCCTGCTGCTCACCGCCCTCGCCGACGGCCTCGACGGCGACCTCGCCGAGCTGGACCGGCTCACCCCCGCCGACCGGGAGCAGCTGGCCTCCTGGCACGGAACCGCCCGCCCGGTGGCGCCGCGCAGCCCGCTCCAGGTCTTCGCCGAGCAGGTCCGGCGCACCCCCGGCGCGCCCGCCGTGCGCGACGGCGACCGCGAGCTGACCTACCGTCAACTCGACGACTGGTCCGACCGCCTGGCGGCCCGGCTGCTGGCCGACGGCCTGGCCCCCGAAGACCGGGTGGCGCTGCTGATGGACCGCTCCGCCGAACTCGTCGCCGCCCAGCTGGCCGTCCTCAAGGCGGGCGGTGCCTACCTGCCCGTCGACCTCCGGGCCCCCGAGGAGCGCCGCCGCGCCCTGCTCGACCAGGTCGGCGCCGCCCTGCGGCTCACCTCCGAGCAGGTCACCGCCGCGCGCACCGGCGCGGCCGGGCCGGTGGCGGCGGCCCTGCCGCCCGCCGACCCCGACCGGCTGGCGTACGTGATGTTCACCTCGGGCTCCACCGGGGTGCCCAAGGCGGTGGCGGTACGGCACCGCGACGTGGCCTCGCTCGCCACCGACAGCCGCTTCGCCGACGGCCGCTGCGCACGGGTGCTGCTGCACTCGCCGGTCGCCTTCGACGCCGCCACCTTCGAGGTCTGGGCGCCGCTGCTGGGCGGCGGCTGCGTGCTCGTCGCCCCCGACGGGCCGGTGGACGCCGCCCTGCTGCGGCGGCTCGCCGGACCGGACGGGCCGACGGCGCTGTGGCTCACCGCCGGGCTCTTCCGGCTGCTCGCCCAGGACGCGCCGGACTGCTTCGCGGGCCTGCGCACGCTGTGGACCGGCGGGGACGTGGTGCCCGCCGCCGCGGTGCGCCGCGTCCTGGCGGCCTGCCCCGGGCTGACCGTGGTGGACGGCTACGGGCCCACCGAGACCACGACCTTCGCCACCGCCTTCGCCGTCGCGGAGGCGGCGGCGGTGCCCGACACCCTGCCGATCGGCCACCCCCTGGACGACCGCCGCGTCCACGTCCTCGACCGGCGCCTGCGGCCCGTCCCGCCGGGCTGCGCGGGCGAACTGTACGTCGCCGGCGAGGGCGTGGCCCGCGGCTACCTGGGCCGGCCCGGCGAGACCGCGGCCCGCTTCCTCGCCGACCCCTCCGGCCCGCCCGGCGCCCGGATGTACCGCACCGGCGACCTGGCGAGGCGGCGCCCGGACGGCACCGTCGAGTTCCTGGGCCGCGCGGACGACCAGGTGAAGATCCGCGGCTTCCGGGTCGAACCCGGCGAGGTGGAGGCCGCACTCGCCCGCCACCCCCAGGTCACCGACGTCGCCGTGGTCACCCGCGAGGACCGGCCCGGCGCCCGGCGCCTGGTGGCCTACGTGGTCGGCCCGGCGGGCGCCGAACCCGGGGAACTGCGGGCCTTCGCCGCCCGCGCGCTGCCCGACTACCTCGTCCCCGCCGCCTTCGTCCCGCTCGCCGCCCTCCCGCTGAGCCGCAACGGCAAGGTCGACCGGGCGGCCCTCCCGGCGCCGGACGAGGAGCACGGGAGCGGACGCCGCGCGCGGATCGAGCCGCGCACCGAGGCCGAACGCCGCACCGCCGAGGTCTTCGGGGACGTCCTGGGCATCCGGCCGCCCGGCGTGGAGGACGGCTTCTTCGAGCTGGGCGGCGACTCGATCCTCAGCATCCGGCTCGTCGCCCGCCTGGCCGAGGCCTTCGGCGCCGACCTCACCCCCCGCGCCGTCTTCGACCACCCCACACCGGCCGGCCTGGCCCGCCTGCTCACCGAGGAGCAGGGCCGCCCGGGAAGCCCGGGAAGCCCGGGGCGCCCGCCCGTCCTCCCGGTCGCCCGCGACGGCGCCGCGCCGATGTCCTACGCCCAGCAACGCCTGTGGTTCCTGGAGGAGTTCGCGCCCGGCGGCGCCGAGTACGTCACCGCGCTCGCGCTGCGCCTGCGCGGCGTCCTGGACACCGACGCCCTCGGCGCGGCACTGCGCGCCCTCGCGGCCCGGCACGAGTCGCTGCGCACCACCTTCGACAGCGTCGACGGCCACGGCGTCCAGCTCGTCCACCCGCCGCAGGACGTGCCGCTGCCGCTGCACGACCTGTCCGGCCGGCCGGCGCAGCCGCGGGCGGAGGCCCTGCGCGGCCTGCTCGCCGCCGAGCGGGCCCGCCCCTTCGACCTGCGCCGCGGACCGCTGCTGCGCACCGCCCTGGTGCGGCTGGCCGAGGGCGACCACGTGCTGGCCCTGACCCTGCACCACATCGTCACCGACGGCTGGTCGACCGCCGTCCTGCTCACCGATCTGGCCCACCTCTACCGCGCCGAACTCGGCTCCGGGGAGAGCCGGTTGGCGCCGCTGCCGGTGCAGTACGCCGACTACGCGCACTGGCAGCGCACGGTCGGCGCCGCCGGGGCCGACCAACTCGCCTACTGGAAGGAGCAGTTGGCCGACGTCTCGACGCTGCGCCTGCCCACCGACCGGCCTCGGCCCGCCGTGCGCACCACCAACGGGGCCACCGCCCGCCTGGAGCTGCCCGCCGACACGGCCCGCCGACTGGCCCGGGTCGGCCGGGAGCGCGGCGCCACCCTGTTCACCACCCTGGTCGCCGCCGCGCAGGCCTACCTCGCCCGGCTCGGCGGCGACCAGGACATCGCCGTCGGCACCGTCACCTCAGGCCGCGAGCAGGCGGAGACCCAGAGCCTCGTCGGCTTCTTCGTCAACACCCTGGTGCTGCGCTCGCGGGTGGAACCCGCGCAGCCCTTCGGCGACTTCCTCGGCGCGGTCCGGCAGACCGTCCGGGACGCCTTCGCCCACCAGGACGTGCCGTTCGAGCGCGTGGTCGACGAGGTGCAGCCGGTGCGCGACACCAGCCGCAGCCCGCTCTTCCAGGCCCTGGTCGTCCTCCAGAACACCCCGGCCGCCGACCTCGACCTCCCGGGCCTGCACGTGACCGACGTCGAGACCGACACCACGCAGGCGGCCTTCGACCTCGCGCTGGAGTTCGCGGAGGCCGACTCCGGCGCGCTGCACGGCCTGATCACCTACAACACCGACCTGTTCGACCCGGCCACGGCCGAGCGGATGGCCGGGCAGCTCGCCACCCTGCTCACCGCCGTCGCCGAGGACCCGGATCGCGCCATCGGCACGCTGCCGCTCGCCGGTGGCGACCAGCTGGCCGCCGAACTGGACCGGGCGCGCGCCACCTTCCGCCCCGTCCCCGAGGCGACCCTGGCCGAACTCTTCGAGCGCCGGGCCGCCCGCACCCCCGACGCGGTGGCGCTGCTCGACGGCGGCCGCGAGCTGAGCTATGCCGAGGTGGAGCGGGTGGCCAACCGGCTGGCCCACCGGCTCATCCGGCGCGGCGTGGGGCCGGAGCGGCTGGTCGCCCTCGCCCTGCCCCGCTCGGCGGCGGCGGTGGTGGCCCAGCTCGCCGTCGCCAAGGCCGGCGGCGCCTTCCTCCCGGTGGACCCGGACTACCCGGCGCCCAGGCGGGAGTTCATGGTGCGCGACGCGGGTGCCCACCTGGTGCTCGACGACCCGGCCGAGGTGTGGTCCGCCGACGGGCCACAGACCCCGCCCACCGACGCCGACCGCGCCACCGACCGCGAGACCGCGCCCACCGACGCCGACCGCGCCACCCCGCTCACCCCCGGACACCCGGCCTACGTCATCTACACCTCCGGATCGACCGGCACGCCCAAGGGCGTCCTGGTGACCCACGCCGGACTCGCCGCCTTCGCGGAGGCCGCCGCCGAGCAGTACGCCGCCGGCCCCGGGGCCAGGGTGCTCCAGTTCGCCTCGCCCAGCTTCGACGCCTCCGTCCTGGAACTGTGCGTCTCCCTGCTCAGCGGGGCCACCCTGGTCACGGGGGAGGAAGGGCCGCTCGTCGGCGAGCGGCTGGCCGAGGTCCTGGCCGAACGGCGCATCACCCACGCCCTGATCCCCCCGGCGGCCCTGGCCACCGTGGACCCGGCGACGGCCGCGACCCTGCCCGCCCTGCGCACCCTGGTCGTCGGGGCGGAGGCCTGCCCGGCCGATCTGGTCGACACCTGGGCCCCCGGCCGTCGGATGATCAACTCCTACGGCCCCACCGAGGCCACCGTGGTCGCCACCTGGACCGGCCCGCTGTCGCCGGGCACCGGCGCACCGGCGATCGGCCGCCCCGGCGGCGCCGCCCGCAGCTACGTCCTGGACGCCGCCCTGCGGCCGGTGCCGCCCGGCGTGACCGGAGAGCTCTGGCTGGCCGGCCCCGGCCTCGCCCGCGGCTACCTCGGCCGCCCGGGACTGACGGCCGGGCGGTTCCTCGCCGACCCCTTCGGCGCACCGGGCGAGCGGATGTACCGCACCGGCGACCTCGCCCACCGGGACGCCGACGGCGAACTGCGCTTCGCCGGCCGCGTCGACGACCAGATCAAGCTGCGCGGCTTCCGGATCGAACCGGGCGAGATCGAGAGCGCGCTGCGCCGCAGCCCCCTGGTGCGCGACGCCGTCGTCACCGTGCGCGCCGACGCCCCCGGGAGCGGTGCGGGCTCCGGGGCCGGCCGGCTGGTCGCCTACGTCGTCCCGGCGGTCGGGGCCGGAGCGGGCGGTGCCGCACCGGAGGGCGACGACGATGGGGCCACTGCGGGCCTGCCCGCCGCCGAACTGCGCGCCCACCTGGCCGGGTTGCTGCCGCCGCACCTCGTCCCGTCGGTGTTCGTCCCGCTGGAACGGCTGCCGCTCACCCCGAACGGCAAGCTCGACCGGCGGGCCCTGCCCGAACCCGGGCCCGTGCAGGCCGCGGCCGGTCCGCGCCGGGAGCCGGGCACCGACACCGAACGCCGGATCGCCCGGATCTGGGCCGACGTCCTGGGCATCGAGGAGGTCGGCGCCGACGACAACTTCTTCCTGCTCGGCGGCGACTCCATCCTCAGCATGCAGGTGGTGTCCAGGCTGCGCCGGGACGGCCTGTACCTCGCCACCCGGGAGCTCTTCACCCACCAGACGGTGGCCGAACTGGCCACCGTGGTGCGCACCGCCCCCGACCGCGAGGACGACGGCCCGGTCACCGGGGACGTGCCGCTCACCCCCATCCAGGAGTGGTTCCTGGCCACCCCGCGCGCCGCCCACCACCACTTCAACCAGTCGACCCTGCTCGAACTCGGCGCCGACCCCGACCCGCGGGCACTGCGGGCCGCGCTGGACGCCCTGCTCGAACACCACGACGCCCTGCGGCTGCGTTTCACCCACGACGAGACGGGCTGGCACCAGTTCAACCCGCCGCCGGCCCCCGCCGAGGACGTCCTCGTCCGGTACGACCTGACCGGGCAGAGCGCCGAGGTCGCCGACGCGGCCATGGCCAAGGCGGCCGACGAACTGCACGCCGGCTTCGACCTGGCCCGGGGCCCGCTGCTGCGGGCGGCCCTGTTCACCGGCGCCCCGGACCGCCCGGCGCTCCTGCTGCTGGTCGCCCACCACCTGGTCGTCGACGCCGTCTCCTGGCGCCTGCTGCGCGACGACCTGGAGAGCGCCTACCGGCAGGCCGCCCTGGGCACGGCGATCACGCTGGGGGAGCGCGGCACCTCCTACCGGGACTGGGCGCTCCGGCTCGCGGCCCATGTCGCCGACGGCGGCCTGGACCACGAACTGCCCTACTGGGACGAGGCGGTGAGCGCCGCCGAGGCCCTGCCCGGCCGACCCGCCGTGCCCGGTGCCGCTGACCCCGGTGCCGCCGAGACCGCGACGGTCACCGTCGAACTGGACGAGGAGGACACCGAGGCACTGCTGCGCGCGGCCCCGGCGGCCTACCGCACCCGCGTCAACGACGTGCTGCTGACCGCCCTGGCCCTGGCACTGGCCCGCTGGACCGGCCACGAGCGGATCCGGCTGGACCTGGAGGGGCACGGCCGGGAGGACGTCGTGGAGGGCGTGGACCTGTCCCGCACGGTCGGCTGGTTCACCACCATGCACCCGGTCACCTTCCACGTCCCCGACCCCGATGACCTCGGCCCGGACCGCGACTGGCGCGCCCTGGTGAAGTCGGTCCGCCGCCAGCTGCGCGCCGTGCCGGGCAACGGGCTGGGCTTCGGCGCCCTGCGCACCTTCGGCCCGCCCGAGGTCCGCGAGCGCCTCGCCGCCGGCGCGCACGGCCAGGTGGTCTTCAACTACCTCGGCCAGTGGGACGCGCGGCCCGAGACCGCCGGCGACGGCCTGGTCCGCGCCGAGCACGGCTCCTTCGGGCAGGACCACGACCCCCGCGACGGCGGCTCGCATCCGGTGGAGGTGGTGGGCGCGGCGCAGCACGGGCGCCTCGCCTTCACCTGGCACCACCGCCCCGCCCTCCACGACACGGCGACCGTGCGCCGGGCGGCCGAGGAGTTCGCCGTGGCGCTGCGGCACATCGCCCGGCACGCCCGGGGAGGACGGTGACGGCCGCCCACCCACCGACGACCACCCGCCGCTGAACCCCCTGCTGTCAGACCACCGCGCAAGACCACCGCTGGAAACCCGACAACGACGAAGGAGTACGACATGGACGAGAACACCCGCTACCAGGTGCTGCGCAACGACGAGGAGCAGTACTCCCTCTGGCCGGTCGACCTCGACGTGCCCGCCGGCTGGCAGCCCGTCGGCCAGGAGGGCACCGAGGCGGAGTGCACCGCCTACGTCGACGAGGTGTGGACCGACATGCGGCCGCGGAGCCTGCGCGAGCGCATGGAGAGCGCCGGATCCTGACCGGTCGCAGCACTTCCGTCCCACGACAACCCCGAGGAGCTGACCGTGACCCCTTCGCTGCGCACCGAACACCTGGAGTTCATCCCCTACCGGGCCGAGGACGAGGACGCCTTCGTCTCCCTCCTCCGCAACGCTGACGTGTGCAGCTGGATGGGCCAGGACCTGGTGCCCGAGCCGCAGATCCGCGCGCTGTTCCGCGCGATCCTGACCGACGTGTACCCGCAGCGGATCTTCGACGTGTGGGGCCTGTGGCTGGACGGGAGGTACGCGGGCCACGCCGAGGTGAAGAAGACCGGGAACGTCGACGGCCACGAGCTGGTCACCGCCCTCGCCCCGGAGTTCTGGGGCCGGGGCCTGGGCACCGAGGTGGTCCGCGGACTGATCCGTTACGCCGCCGACGAGTTGGGGCTCAAGGAGGTCTACGGCATGGTGGGTGCGGAGAACGCCCCGAGCCTGGCGATGTGTCGACGGCTGGGCTTCCGGCACCTGCGCGACGTCCTCGGGGACGACGGCTCGGTGACGAAGGTGGTGGCGCTCTCGACGACCGGCCAGGCCTGACCGGGCCCGGCCGGGTGCGGCCCGGCCCGCGGCGCGTCCGGTCGCGCCGCGGGCCGCTGACGTGCACGCCCGCTCAGCGGGCCGGTACCGCTCCGTTCGGCGCTCCCGGCCCGCTCGGCGTTCCCGCCGCGCTGCGGCCCAGCAGCAGGGCGAGGTCGTCGGCCTGGCAGCGGATCTCCGGGATGGCGGTTGTCTCCAGCAGGTTGCCGCGCCGCAGCGAGCCCAGCGTCCACAGCGGCGCCGGAGCCCGGCCGCCCGCGGGGAGGAGCCGGCCGTCGGCGGCGGTGTCGAAGCCGCCGCCGACGGGGGCGGGGGAGCCGAGGCCGGTGGTGAGCAGGTCGGTGATCAGCGGGTCGTCGACCCGGGTGAGTTCGGCCTCGGAGCCGGTGCAGTTCAGCACCGCCCCCACCTGCAGCGCGCGGCCGTCGTCCAGCCGGACGTCGATGACCTCGCCGACCTCGCCGGGGCCGTCCGCGGTGGTCTTGGCGTCGGCCACGGTGCCCCGGCCGATGCTGACCAGGCCCGCGTCGACGGCGGTGCGCAGGGCCCTGGCGCTGACCGGCGGGATCCGGTGGCGGTGGGTCTCCCAGAGCCGGAGGTCCCGGGCCAGCAGCCGGGCCTGGTCGGCGGGTGAGAGCTGCTGCCACAGGGCGCTGGTGAGGGGGCGGAGGCTGTCGACCCCGGCCCGCCAGTCGCCGTGGACGCGGCGGCAGCGGGCGATCTGGCACAGTACCGCCCGGCGCAGCGCGGGCAGCCCCGCACGGGCGTCGAGCTGCGGGACGGCCGGTGCGGCCGGGGTGGTGAGCGGGGTGGCGGCGTGCGGTCGGGGGACCAGGCCGTGCCGGGACAGGGCGTGGACGACGCGTCCGGGGCGTTGCAGGCTGAGCGCCATGTCGACCATGGTCAGGCCGGTGCCGACGAGCAGGACGTCGCGGTCCTCGGGGACGGCCGCGAGGGCGCCGGGTGCCCAGGGGTCGGCCAGGAACCGCCCGGAGTCGCGCAGCGCCGGCGGTGCCCAGGCTTGGCCGGGTGCGAAGTTGCCCAGGGCCAGCACCGCCGCGTCGACGTCGAGCGGTGGCCCGTCGTGCAGCCACAGGCGCAGCGGCGGGGTGGTCGCCCGGGGCCGGTGGGTGAGGGCGACGACGCGGTCGGGCACTCGGACCAGGTCGGGGGTGCCGGGGCCGGAGGCAGCCGCTGCCAGGCTCTCGGCGAGGTAGCGGCCGAAGAGGCGCCGGGGGACGAAGTCGTGCTCGCCGCCGCGGTCGCCGAGCCAGCGCACGAAGTGGCCGGGGTCGTCCCGGTGGGCGCTCATCCGGCCGGCCGGGACGTTCAGCAGGTGGTGCGGCGCGTCGGTACCGAACGCCAGCCCCGGGCCTGCGGGCCCGGGGTCGATGAGCCAGATCCGGGCCGGTGCGGGTCTCCCGGCGGCCGCGTGGTGGAGCAGGCGCAGCGCCGTGAGGGTGCCGGCGGCGCCTGCGCCCACCACGGCGATCTCGTGCGGGGTCCTGCTCTGGTTCACGGCGGCCGCGTCGGACGCAGCGGGAGACGTCATGCGGCCAACATCGAGCCGATCGCGCCGCCGCGTCCAACGACGGTTCATAGGCCCCTCGCCAAGCAGGACTTATGGCCCGGTGGCGCGGTGGTGCGTCGACCTGGGGCAGGGCGAAGGTCACGTAGGGTCCCGGGTTCGACACGTTCCGTCCCATAAGGAGAGTTTGGGGCGCTCGGCCGCCCGTCGCCCGGCCCCTGGTTAGAGGGTGTCACGAAAGCTGTTGACCTCTTACGGGGATTCGCGTTATAACTTCTAACGAACGCGCAAGCATCTATCGCGTGCGGGGCTGCCGCAGCCTCGCCCGCAGCCCGACAGGCAACGCCCGCCCACCAACTGACACTCGATCAAGGGGAATCCCATGTCCGGCACCCGCAGCACCGGCGTCCGCGCCGCCCTGTTCGCCGTCCCGCTCGTCGTCAGCCTCCTCGGCACCGCGGCCGCGCCCGCCGGGGCCGCCACCTCGCACCCCGGCACCTCCCTGACCTGCCGCGGCCAGGGCGTCGATCCCCGGGCCCAGGTCCGCTACCGGGCCGAGACGGTGGTCCACGCGCCGCTGCACACCATCTGGAAGCTGCAGACCGACGTGGAGCGCTGGCCGTCCTGGCAGGGCCCCGTCGCGAGCGCGGAGCGCCTCGACCACGGCCGCCTGCGCCCGGGTTCGGCGTTCCGGTGGACGACCCCGCTCCCGCCCAACCCCGCGACCACCGCCACCAGCCTGGACATCACCTCGACCGTCCAGCAGCTCAAGCGGGAGTCCTGCATCCGCTGGACGGGCCCCGCCGTCGCCGAAGGGCTGCACATCGACGGCGTCCACGTGTGGAACTTCACCGAGGTCAAGGGCGGCGTCCGGGTGAGCACCGAGGAGACCCACACCGGGCCCCAGGTCGACGCGGACGTTCCCACCGCGACCGGGATCCTGCGCCAGGGCCTCGACGGGTGGCTGCACGACCTGAAGACCACCGCCGAGGTCATCGCCGGGGCCGACGCCGACCGGGGCTAACCGGAGAGGGCTTCGAGGGCGGCCCGGGCGGCGTTGTGGCCGGGGATGCCGCTGACTCCGCCGCCGCGGACGGCGCCCGCGCCGCACAGCAGGACGTTCGGGTGGGCCGTCGCCACGCCCCAGCGGGCGGCGGGGCCGTCCACGGGCCCGGTCGCGAACGGGAAGGAGAGGTCCCGGTGGAAGATGTGGCCGCCGGGCAGGCCGATCTCCCGTTCCAGGTCGAGCGGGGTCCTGGCCTCCACACAGGGCCGGCCGGTGGCGTCCGGCGCGAGGCAGTCGGCGATCGGTTCGGCCAGCACCTCGTCCAGTTGGGCCAGACTGGCCGCCAGGGCGCGCTCCTTGGCGGCCGGGTCGGTGAACAGCCGGGCGGGCATGTGCAGGCCGAACAGGGTCAGCGTCTGGAGGCCCTGGCGGACGGCTTCGGGGCCCAGGATGGTGGGGTCGGTGAGGGTGTGGCAGTAGATCTCCGACGGGGGCGCGGAGGGCATCCGGCCGGCCGCCGCCTCGGCGTAGGCGGTCTCCAACTGCCGGTAGCCCTCGGCGATGTGGAAGGTGCCCGCGAAGGCCTCCCGGGGGTCCGCGCCGGTGTCCCGGAGCCGCGGCAGCCGGCGCAGCACCAGGTTGACCTTCAGCTGGGCGCCCTCGGGCGCGGGCCCGGGCTCCTCGCCGAGGAGGCGGGCCAGGGTGGCCGGGGCGGCGTTGACCAGCACCCGGCGGCCCGCCGCCGTGGCCTCGCCGCCTTGGTGACGGTACGTCACCTCGGCGTCGCCGTGGCCGTCGGTGGCGATGGCGGTGACCTCGCACCCGGTGCGGATCTCCGCGCCGGCGGCCAGGGCCGCCTCGGCCAGCGCGTCCGTCACCGCGCCCATGCCGCCGACCGGGACGTCCCAGTCGCCCGTCCCGTTGCCGATCACGTGGTAGAGGAAGCAGCGGTTCTGCCGGAGCGAGGGGTCGTGGGCGTGGGTGAAGGTACCGATCAGCGCGTCCGTCAGGGCGATCCCGCGGACCAGGTCGTCGCTGAAGGTCCGTTCGATCGTCTCGCCCAGCGGCCGTTCGAACAGGGCGGTCCAGGCGGCGTCGTCGGCGATCCGCCGGCGCAGTTCGGCGCGTGCGGGCAGCGGCTCGGTGAGGGTCGGGAAGACCCGTCGGGCGACCTGCCCGGTCATGCCGTAGAAGCGCTGCCAGGCCTCCCACTCCCGGTCGGTTCCGGTGAGCGCCCGGAACGCCTCCCCGGTCCGGCCGGGGTCGGCGGCGTCCACCAGCAGGCCGGTGGGCTTCCCGTCCCGGACGGTGGGCGTGTACGAGGCGATCCGGCGGCGCCGCAGGTCGAGCCGCAGGCCCAGCTCCTGGACGATCTTCCGCGGCAGCAGGCTGACCAGGTAGGAGTAGCGCGACAGCCGGGCGTCCACGCCGGGGAACGCCCGGGCGGAGACGGCGGCCCCGCCGACCCGGGGCAGCCGTTCGAGCAGCAGGACCCGGCGTCCGGCCCGGGCGAGGTAGGCGGCGGCCACCAGCCCGTTGTGGCCGCCGCCGACGATCACGGCGTCGTACCGGGCGGGGGTGGACGGGTTCGCGTTCACCCCCGCCACGCTACGGGACGGGGGCGGGCCGGGGAATGCCCCGGACACAGCGGCCCCGGAACGCCGCAGCGCCCCCTCGCGGCGGTTCGCGAGGGGGCCCTGCGGCGTCCGGCCGGTCAGTGGCCGCCGTGGATCAGTTCGACGGAGAAGCCGTGGTCGGTGGCGACGGCGGGCGTCCTGACCTGGGTGACCCCGGTCGCGGCGTCGTAGTACCAGCCCGAGGCGGCCGAGTCGAGCGCCGCCGCGGAGTCCAGCCGGGGCAGCGGTCCGCCCTGCGTGACGACCAGGCGCGGGGCGGGCTTGCCGTGCACGGTGAAGCGGTACCCCCGCTCGGCCGGCTTGCCGGTGTAACTCCCCACGCTGGCACCGACCTTGACGACGGTGACCGGCCCGTGGGCGCGGACGTCCACCCGCTGGGTGGCCGAGGCGCCGGCGGCGAAGCCGCGGGTGACGCCGTCGTCCTCGTACAGGGTGTAGGAGGAGTCGCCCTGCGGGTAGAGGTCGTAGTCGAGCCGGGTGCGGTCCCGGTTCTCCCAGGACAGCGTGCCCTCGGGCCACATCGGCACGATCGAGCCGCCCTTGACGAACAGCGGCAGGGTGTCCAGCGGCGCGGAGTAGCCGTTGACCGTGGTGGGGCCCTGGTAGGTGCGCCCGGTCCAGTAGTCGGTCCAGGTGCCCTTGGGCAGGTAGATGCCGTCGCGCACCGAGGTGTCCGAGTAGACCGGTGCGACGAGGAAGTCCGGCCCGGCCAGGAACTCGTACCTGGCGTTCGGGCCGAGGGTCGCCGGGTCGTCCGGGTACTCCAGGGCGAGCGGACGCACCGCGCCGACGCCCGTCCTGGTGGCCTCCGCCGACAGCGTGTACATGTACGGCAGCAGCCGCTCCTTCAGCTGGAGGTACTTGCGGTTGATCGAGGTGTAGGGCTCGCCGTCCAGCCAGGGCTGCTGGTCGCGCTGCTCCTTGCCGGCCATGTCCCTGGCCCAGCCGTCCATGGTCATGATGGCCGGGAGGAAGGACTTCCACTGGAGGTCGCGGGTGTACATCTTCGGGTCGCGGCGGTAGATGGAGCCGACGTCGCCGGTGTTGTAGGCGATGCCGGACATGGTGGCGCCGGCGTAGGTGGGGATCTGCCAGCGGATGTAGTCCCAGGACAGGCTCTGGTCGCCGCTCCACAGGACGCCGCAGCGCTGGGCGCCGGCCCAGGAGACGGGCAGCCAGACGAAGCCGCGGGCGTCGCTGCCGTCCTCGATGCCGGCCTTGGCCTGGTCGCAGGCGTTCAGCGCGAAGTCGTAGCCGTTGCCGACCCAGGCGACGTCGAGCTTGCGCACCAGGGCGCCGGCCTTGACCTCGGCGGCCTGGTCGGGCAGGCCGTTCTGGGTCCAGAGCCCGAGCTGGGCGTGGTCCTTGCGCAGGCCCTCGCCGGTCTGGGCGAGGTTCTCGTAGCCGCAGCCGTAGCCGTCGTTGACGAGCATCCAGCCGAGCGGCATCTGGTTCCGCACGTAGCCGTCGGCGACCTTGAGCGCGTCGGTGGTGTGGCGTTCGCCGCGGTTGGCGTTGTGCAGGTAGCAGTCGGAGTCGCCGGGCTCCAGGCCGTAGACGGGCGGCATGAAGGGCTTGCCGACCAGGGTGGTGTACTTGCCGATCACCGACTTGACGTCACCGGTGAAGTAGTAGGCGTCCAGGCGCCGTTCCTGCTGTCCGGTGCGCACGGGCGAGCCGAAGTCGTAGCTGCCCGGGGCGAAGGTGTTGCGGAAGACGCCGTAGCCGGCGGTGGAGATGTAGAACGGCTGCGAGTTGTTGTAGCCGCCCTCGTTCCAGTTGGTGCTGTTGGCGACGTGGACGGTCTTGTCCCGGTGGGAGAAGGAGCCGTTCTGCTCGCCGCCGCCGAAGAACTGCTCGTCGGCGCCGCGGACCAGGCTCTGCCGCAGCCCGCTGGTGGACCAGCGTAGCGGGGCGTCCTCCTGCCAGACGGCGGTGCGGTTGTCGGCCTTGTACAGGCCGAACCTCAGGGGGTGCTTGTAGACCCGCAGCACCTGGTCCTTGGAGCGGATGCCGTAGTAGTCGCCGGCGTCGAACGACGAGGTGCCGCGCTGGAGTTCGGGCTGCTTGCGGATGATCGTGCTGCCGGCCGGGTCGGTGAGCACGCCGTCCGGGGCGGCGCGCAGCCGCAACTGGTCGTCGGCGAGGAAGTCGACCTTGGCCTTGAGGGTGCCGGCGGCGATGTCGTAGCTGCCCTGGCCGCCGGAGAAGGAGGTGAGGTCTCCCGCGTCGGCGGTCTGCGGCAGGTAGGCGCGGCCGGTGAAGGAGCCGCCGTGCACGTCGTAGGGGACGACCAGGACGTGGTACGTGCCCGAGGCCTTCGGGATGACGGTCGCCTCGGGGTTGGCGGTGCCCGCGCTCTCGGCGACCTCCTTGCCGTTGGCGTCGTAGACGTAGAGGTCGAAGTCGTCGGTGGGGTTCTGCCACTGGATCGAGAGCGGGACGCCGCCCTCGGGGTTGTCGTCCCAGTAGCCGGCGGGCGCGTCGACGGTCAGGTCGAAGCGGCCGCAGACCGTGCCGTCCGGGTCCTGGGCGGCGGACGGGCAGGAGGCGGCGCCGCCGAGGGTGCCCTTGGCGTACGTGGGGCTCTGCCAGGTGGTGCTCTGGTGGCTGCCGTCGAGGACGGCGGAGCCGGGGGTGGCGGCGCGGGCCGGCAGGGCGGGCCCGGCCACGGCGGCGATGCTGGTGAGGGCCACGGTGAGGGCGGCCCGGCGGAGGCGAGGTCGTACCAAGCGCACGGTGTGTTCTCCCGTCGGATGAGCAAGAGATGTTCACTTACTGCGCGAAGCTGCTTGAACATGGGGGAATACAAGCAACATTCACAGTTGTGGCCGGTCCATGTCAATGGCGGGGTCACCGTTCCCGACACCCCGGACGGCCGGGGCTACTTGACCGATCCGGCGGTCAGCCCGGAGACCACGTGGCGCTCGATGACGGCGAACAGCACCACGACCGGCACGATCGCGACCACCGATCCGGCGAACAGGTAGTTCCACTCCACGGTGTAGTTGCCGATGAAGCCGTTGATGCCGACGGTCAGCGGCTGGCTCTCCGGGGCCGTCGACAGGGTCAGGCCCATCACGAACTCGTTCCAGGCGGAGATGAAGGTGAAGATCACCGCGGTGACCACGCCGGGCATGGCCAGCGGCAGCACCACCCGGCGCAGCGCCCCGAGCCGGCCGAGGCCGTCGAGCAGCGCGGCCTCCTCCAACTCGACCGGGATCGAGCCGATGTAGGCGGTGAGGATCCAGACGGCGAAGGCCAGGTTGAAGGCGGCGTTGCAGAGGATCAGCGTCCAGACCGAGTTGAGCATGTCCAGCTGGTAGAACTCGCGGTAGAGGCCCACCAGCAGCGAGGTCGGCTGGAACATCTGGGTGACCAGGACGAGCAGCAGGAAGAGCCTGCGGCCCCGGTACCTGAACCGCGCGGTGCAGTACGCGGCGGGCAGCGCGACCAGCAGCGCCAGCACGGTGGAGCCGCCGGCGACCAGCAGGGTGACCTTGAGGTTGGCGCCGAGCGTCGACTCGCGCCAGACGTCGACGAAGTTGGACCAGGCGGGGTGGCGCGGCAGGTAGCCCGCGTCGCGCAGCTCGTCGGCGGGGCGCAGCGCGGTGACGGCCATCTCCAGGTACGGGAGCAGGAAGACCGCCGCCAGCAGCCAGGCCGCCGCCGCCATGACCAGGGCGCGCGGGCGGATCCGGCGCGCGGGCGGGCGGGCCGTCAACGCTCCTCCCCGTTCCAGCGGCCGACCTTGAGGAAGACCAGCACCATCAGCACCACCAGGGCGAAGTTGACCACCGACATGGCCGCGGACTCGCCGATGTCGGTGTTCTTCAGCTGGTACATGAACACCGTGCTGGTGGCCGTGGCGCTGCCCGGGCCGCCCTGGGTCATGCCCCAGATGACGGGGAAGGAGTTGAAGACGTTGATCAGGTTGATCACGAGGCCGACCAGGAAGGCCGGGCGCAGCAGCGGCAGGGTGATCCTCCGGTAGGCCTGCCACGGGGAGGCACCGTCCACCCGGGCCGCCTCGTACAGCTCGCCGGGGACGGTCTGCAGGCCGGCGAGCAGGGTGTAGGTGGTGAACGGCAGCGAGACGAAGACGGCGACGAGGACCATCCAGGGCCAGGCGGTCGACGGGTCGCCGAGCCAGTCCCGGGGGCCGTCGACCAGGCCGAGGTCGGTCAGCGCGGTGTTGAGCACGCCGGCCGTCCGGTCGAGCATCCACCGGAAGCCGATGGCGGTCATCAGGACGGACGCCGCCCAGGGGGCGATCAGGGCCCAGCGCGCGAACCGGCGCCCGGGGAAGCGCTGGTTGAACAGCTGGGCCAGGCCGAGCGAGAGCGCCATCGTCAGGCCGACGACGGCCACCGTCCAGACCACCGTCGAGAGCAGCACCCGGCCGAGGTCGGCCTCGCCGAGGAGCTTGCGGTACTTGTCCAGCCCGGCGGAGCCGCGGACGAACCCGCTGGTGCTGATGCGCAGGAACGAGGTGCGGACCATCTCGTAGACGGGCCACAGGACGACGGCCAGGATCAGCAGGACGGCCGGGGCGATCCACGGCAGCGGTCCGAGCCGACCGGGGCCGGAGCCCGTCCGGGCGGGCCGGCCGGGCCCGGGGGCTCGGGGGGTGGGGGAGTCGAGGGACACGGCGGTGCCTTTCGGACGGGGCGCGGGCCGGGGCGGGCGTGTCCTACTTGTTCGCGACGGCGTCCCGGGCCTTCTTCTGCAGGTCGCCGAGCACCTTGGCCGGGTCCCCGGCGACGGCGGTGCCGATGCTCTTCTTGAGCTCGGCCGAGACCGCGTCCCAGGTGGTGTTGCCGAGCGGGTAGAAGACGGCGTTCGGCAGGAGGGCGAAGAACGGTTCGAGGTCCTTGTGCTTGCCGCTGGCGGTCATCTCGCGCAGGGTGCTCTGGGTGACCGGCATCAGGTTGTAGGTCTCGTCGAAGGCGAGCGTGTTGTCCTTGGAGTACGCGAAGTCGAGGAACTTCCTGATCTGGTCGCGGTGGCCGTTCTTCTTGAAGGCCATCGTCCAGTCCGCGACGCCGAGGGTGGAGGCGAGCGGGCCGGTCCTGCCGGGGATGGGCGCGACGCCGTAGTCGACCTTGCCGTCCTTGGCCATCTGGATCAGCGAGGGGTGGCCGTTGGCCATGGCGGCCTTGCCCGCGGCGAAGTCGGCGAAGGCGGTCTTGCGGTCGGTGGTGGCCGGGTTGGCGTAGGTCAGGCCGGGGTCGACGAGGTTGGCCTTGAGCCAGCGGAAGGTGTCGACGTCGGCCTGGCTGTCGATGGCGTACGTGCCGTCCTTGGCGGTGGGGCCGCCGCCGTTGCCGAGCTCCCAGATCATGCTCTCGCCCTGGGCCTCCTCCGGGCCGAGCGGCAGCGCGTACGGGGTGACCCCGGGCGCCTTGGCCTTGATCAGTTCGGCGTCCTTGCGCACCTCGTCCCAGGTGGCGGGCGGCTGGGTGATGCCGGCCTGCTGGAAGACGGCCTTGTTGTAGAAGAGGGCGCGGGCGGAGGAGACGAACGGGATGCCGTACTGCACGCCGTCGACCCGGCCGGCCTCGGCGAAGCTCGGGATCAGGTCGGCCCGGGTGTCGGCGGACAGGACGTCCTCGGCCTTGTAGAGGAGGTCGTCGGCGACCTTGTCGGCGTAGCCCCCGGTCTGCAGGACGTCGGGGACGTTGCCGCTCTGGATCATCGTCTTGACCTGCTTGTCGATGTCGTTCCAGTTCATCACCTGGACGTCGACCCTGATGCCGGGATTGGCCGCGGTGAACGCGGTGGCGACGCCGTTCCAGTAGGCCTTGGAGCTGTTGGACTCCTTCTCGCCGTAGTCGGCGGCGACGAGTTTGAGCGTCACGGCGCCGTTCGGGGAGGACCCGCCGCCACTGCTGCCGCCGCACGCTGTGAGGGCGAGCGCGCCGACGGCACAGACCGCCCAGAGGGTACGTACACGTGTGTTCACCGCAGTTACCGCCTTCGTACGCCGCTTGATCCTAGTTGCTTGAAGAGCGCTGGTTCTGAGCAGATTCGAAAGAGCGTGGCGTCGGGCAGTATTCACGAGGCGGACCGGCGGGGTCGAGGTGTCGCCCGGATGTCGTTATCGGACCGTTGCATGACAACTGGCGGTGCGACAGAGAGCCCGGCCGGTTCTCCCCGGCCGGGCACCCCGCGTGAACAGGTCAGACGCGCGCGACCCGCACCCCGCAGGCGGCGATCGCCTTCTCCTGCGCCGCGGTGGCCTCGTCGTCGGTGACGAGGTCGTGCACCTCGGCGAGCGGGCAGATCTTGGCGAAGGTCACCCGGCCGATCTTGGTGCTGTCCGCCAGGACCACCGACCGCGCGCTGGCGTGCAGGAACGCGCGGTCGGTCTGGGCCTCCATCTCGTCGTGCGTCGTGCAGCCGTCCTGCGCGGTCAGGCCGTCCACCCCGATGAACGCGAGGTCCAGGTGGTACTGGGCGAGCATCCGGTCGGCGGCCGGCCCCACCAGCTCGTAACTCGTGGTCCGGGCCAGGCCGCCGACCACCACCAGGCGGACCTCCGGCCGGACGATGAGGTCCGCCGCGATGTTGACCGCGTTGGTCACGATGGTGATCCCGCCGCGCTCGGCCAGCACCCGGGCCAGCTCGCTCGTCGTCGTGCCGCCCGTCAGGCCCACCACGGCGCCGTCCGGCACCAGCCGGTCGGCCGCCAGCGCGATCCGCCGCTTCTCCGCCTGCCGCGTCCCGTGCTTGTGGCGCAGCGGCAGTTCGAGGTTGACGGCACCGGTGACCGCCCCGCCACGGGTGCGGTGCAGCAGGCCCTGGTCGTGCAGTTCCTGGAGGTCCCGGCGGACGGTGGCCGGTGACACCTGGAGGAGGCCGGCCAGCTCGTGCACATCGGCGCTGCCCGCCTCGGTGATGTGGGTGAGGATCCGGGCGGTACGGTCGGCTTTGAGCATGGCCGAAGTCTAGGGCGTGTCCGTTGGATCACGCCGGGCCCGTACGGCGGCGGCCTGTGCGCAGAACCGAACACCGGGCGGGCCGGAGCCGGCCGGGGCAGCCCGGAGCGGGGGCGTCACCGGGTGGCGAAGACCCAGCGGTTGGCGGCGAAGGCGTCGTGGGGTTCGGGCCGGGGGCCGCGGCCGTAGTGGCGGGTGAAGTCGAACGGGCTGTGGACGGTGGTGGACCAGCCGCGCTCGGTGAGATCGGCGGTGGTGTCGGGGCGGGGCCCGGCGTCGAACAGGGCGAGCAGGTCGACGCCGAGTCGCTCGCGAGCGGTCGTGTAGACGGGGTTCTCTCGGACCGCCGCGGACTCCGGTCCGAGCTTGGCCTCGTACGCCAAGGTGCTTCCTGCGGCGCCGAGTCGGTCGACGGCAGCCGCGAGCCGCTGTTCGGCGGCGGCGGGCAGGTAGGGCAGCAGGCCCTCGGCGAGCCAGGCGGTCGGCTCGGCGGGCTGGAAGCCGGCCGCGGTGAGGGCGTCGGCCCAGTCGCCGCGCAGGTCGGCGGCCACCGGTACGCGGCGCGCCGCCGGCCGGGCGTCGACCCGGTCGAGGACGCGCTGCTTGAACGCGAGGACCCCGGGCCGGTCGACCTCGAAGACGGCGAGGTCGGCGGGCCAGTCGAGCCGGAAGGCCCGGGTGTCCAGGCCGGCGCCGAGCAGGACCACCTGGCGGACGCCCAGGTGGGCGGACCACAGCAGCTGGTCGTCCAACGCCCTCGTCCGCAGGGCGAGGTAGCGGCCGAGCCGCCCCCAGAGCGGATCGGCCTCGCCGTCCGGGACGTCCCGGGGGTGCACCGGCCAGTGCGCGGAAGACCGGGCGGCGCGCACGAAGTGCTCGGCGTGGGCGTCCCGGGCGAGGGCGTCGGGGCGGTGGGTCTCGATCGCGCGGGCGGCGGCGACCATCAGGGCGGTCGGTCCGACGCCCTCGTCGACGCCGGCACGGGGGCGGGCGGCGGTGGCCATGATCCCTCCTGGTGTTCGGACTTCGGGAAGCCGCGGCCAGGTCCTGTCCGGCAGGATCGGCCGGACAGGACCTGGCCGGCGGACCGGTCGTGGGTGGTGGCGCGGGCGGCCGTGGGCCCGGTGCGCGAAGCGCGGGACGGCGCCGCCGGGCAGGTGCGGGGCGGCGGCGCCGTCGCTCAGCCGATCCGGGGCGGGCGCGCCCCGGGGAGATCAGGCGGCCGGTTGGCCCACCAGCAGGTCGCCGGGGATGCCGGCCTTGTCCGGGGCGTAGTAGTCGCGGATCCCGGCGGCCCAGACGGCCACCGTGATGCGGTCCTCGGGGGTGGGGCCGAAGGCGTCGAAGAGGGCGTGGATGTTGGCGTGCTCGAAGCCGATCGCGGTCATCAGCGCCACGAACAGCGGGCGCTCGATCAGACCGTCGCCGTCCGGGTCGCCGAGCGCGGCCAGGGCGTCGGCGAACTCGCCGGCGGCGGGGCCGAAGCGCTCAGGCGAGAGGACGAAGCCGCCGAACTCCTCGCGGCTGATCACGCCGTCGCCGTTGGTGTCCAACTCGCTGACCAGGGTGGTCCAGTAGCGCCGGAAGGCGGCGCGGATCGCGGCCTTCGCGGCCTCGTCCGAATCGGCGGCGGCCGCGACCACGCGGGCCGTCATCAGGTTGAAGTCGTCGACCTCGACGACGCCGTTGCGGTTGGCGTCGAACAGGGAGAAGACGAGGTCGATCCGCCGGGTGGCCTCGGTGGGCATGTGTCGCTACCTCTTTCCGTGGGTTCACGCGTGTCCGCGGGTCCACGCGTTCCGGTGGGACCGGATGGTGTGCGTCCGATCGGTCTCCCCACTATCGGCCACCCGGTCCGGGGCGGATGAGTCATGATCGAGTTCTTCACCTGATGGAGTGAACTATCAGCGTTCGAAAGCCAGTTGGCGCGCAAACGGCCCTGCTGGGGCCGCCGGGGCGGCCGGCCGCCAGTCGGCGGGGCCGGTGGGCGGGAGGTGCCGGGGCAGGCCGGGCGTCCAGCGCTTCGTCCCGTCGGGCAGGACGGCGAGGGCCTCGACGCCGGGCTGCCGGGCGGCCCAGACGAGCGCGCGGTCGGGGCCCATCGCGAAGGCGGCGGTGGCCCAGGCGTCGGTGCGGGCGATCCCGGTGCCGGGGGCGCCGACCAGGGTCAGCGAGGCCAGGCCGAGCGCCGGCCGGCCGGTGTGCGGATCGAGGATGTGCGCGCCGCGCTCGGCGGTGCCGGAGGTGGCCACCGCGAGGCCGTCGCCGCCCAGGACGGCGGCCAGCGCGCCCGGCCGCAGCGGGTGGGCGACCCCGATCCGCCACGGCCCGCCGGCGGTCTGCACGTCCCCGCCGCCGCTGACGCAGTACTGCCGGGCCCCGGCGGCGCGCAGCAGCCCGGCCGCCTCCTCGACCGCCCACCCCTTGACCCAGCCGCTCGGGTCGAGCCGGCCGTCGGGCCGCTCGGTGAAGAAGCCGTCGGTCTGCGCGGCGACCTCGCGGCAGGTGGCCAGGACGGCGCGGACCTGCGGATCGCAGTCGGCGAGGGCGAGTTCGCCCCGGTCGAGGCGGCTGATGTCGCTGTCCGGCCGGTAGGGCGAGAACACCGCGTCGATCCGGTGCAGCCGGTCGGCGATCCGGCGGAGCGCGGCGGGCGTGGCCGGGCCGGGATCGCGGACGGCGATCGAGAAGACGGTGCCCATGACGGGTTCGGCGTGGCGGAGCACCGTGCCTCACCGCCCGGCGCGGTCGAGCGCGCTCTGCAGGGAGCGGACGTAGCCGTCGCTGGTGAAGGTCGCGCCGCTGACCACGTCGATCCCGGCGCTCTGCGCGGCGATCGCCTCCTGGTTGAGCAGGGGCAGCGCGGAACTGTTGATCTCGCGGTCCCGGCGGTCCTCGGTGGGGTACTTGACGACGTCGACGGCGGTGATCCGGCTGCCGGCGAGGGTGACCTCGACCTGGACGGGGCCGTAGCGGGTGTTCACGGCGTCGCCGGTGACCTTCCGGGTGCCGCCGGTGCCGCCAGTGCCACCGGTGCCGCCAGTGCCACCGGCGGCCGGCGCGGTGGGGGAGCCCGACGGCCCGGCGGTGGCGTCGGAGGCCCCGGCGGCGGTACCGGACGAACCGGTGCCGGACGGGCCCGCGGTACCGGACGAGCCCGTGCCGCCGGAGCTGATCACCGGCGCGGGCCCGGTGGCCCCGTGCGGTTTGAGGGAGAGCAGCAGGACGACTCCGGCCGCGGTGGCGGCACTGGTGACGACGGCTCGGCGCATGGGCGGGGCTCCTCGGGGTGTGGCGGAGGTGGCGTGGTGGGACGGGCTCGGCAGGTCCGGCGGGCTCGGCGATCGGGCTCAGAAGTCGAAGGACTCCCGGTGGATGCGCCCCGCCCGCACCCCGGCGGCCCGCAGCGAACGGACGGCCTCCTCGGCCAGCGCGTCCGGCCCGCACAGGTAGACCTCGTGCTCGGCGAGGTCGGGGACGAGCCGGGCGAGCGCGCGGCCGAGGTCGCCGATCCGCGCCCGCGGGCCGACCAGTTCGTGCACCGCGGCGCCCCGCCGCCGGGCCACCTCCGCCAGCTCCGCCCGGAACAGCACGTCCTCCGGGCGTCCGGCCCGCTGGACCAGGGTCAGTTCGCCCGGCAGCGTCTCGAACAGCGCCCGCAGCGGGGTGATCCCCACCCCAGCCCCGAGCAGCAGCACCCGGCGCCGCCGTTGCAGCCGCCCCGTGAACGCCCCGTACGGGCCCTCGGCGCGCACCGGGGTGCCCGGGCGCAGCGCGGCCACCGCGGCGCTGTGCCCGCCGAGGTCCTTGACGGTGAAGCGCAGGAAGTCCGGGCGCGGCGGCGCGGACAGCGAGTACGGGTTGGCGGCCCACCGCAGGCCGGGCGTCTGAAACTGGAGGCGGAAGAACTGGCCCGGCTCGGCCCGGAGTTCGTCCAGCCGCCGACCGGTCAGGAACAGCGACACCACGCCCGGCCCCTCCCGGCGGACCTCCGCCACCCGCAGCCGGTGCCGGCGGTCGAGCCGCCAGGGCCGGGCCAGCCGGTACCAGCCCAGCAGGGCGGCGGTGCCGAGGTAGAGCGCGTACCAGGCGGCGCGGGCCGGGCCGTCGCCGAGGTCGGCGCCGGTGGCCAGCTGGTGGCCGAAGGCGAGCGCCACCGCGAGGTAGGTGGCCAGGTGCAGGTAGTACCAGGCCTCGTACGGGAGGCGGCGCCGGGCGGCCCGGGCGGAGACGGCGCCGGTGCCCAGCATCAGCAGGGTGCCCAGCGCGGCCTTGAGCATCTCGGGGTAGTGGAGGACGATCTCCACGCCCTCGCCGAACAGGCCGCGCCCGTCCGTCAGCGCGTACCCCCAGACGACCGACAGCACGTGCACCGTCACCACGGCGACCAGCCAGCGCCCGCCGAACGCGTGCCAGCGGGCCAGCCGGTCGGCGCCGACCCCGCGCTCCACCGGCGGCAGCCGGGCCATCAGCAGGAGCAGCACCGGCGCCGCGTACCCGGCGAGCAGGCCGGTGATCCGGCCCGCCCCGGTCAGCCAGCCGGCCGCGCCGGCGACCGCCGGGGTGTCGGACCACCACAGCGCGAGGACGCCGAGCGCCCCGGCGGCGATCAGGCCCAGCACCGCGTCCGGCCGGGCGGCGGCCGGGCGGCGCGGGGCCGCCCGGCGGGTGCGGGCGGCGGGTCTCGGCGGGGCGGCGGTGGCCATCGGGGATCCTCCTTCGGGCCCGGCGGGCGAGCACCGCCGGGGCGCACCACGATCGCACCGCAACCTCTGAGCCGGCTCTGAACCGGGGCCGTCGCCCCCGTCGCCTCCGGCGATGTCGCCGCAGGTCAGGGTGGGTGGATCGGGTTTCCCGGGCGACTGCCGGTCTCACGGCTTTCTCATCGCGGTGGGCCAGGATGAAGGCGGCCGACCGCCTGCACCCAGGGAGCACCATGGACGACACCGCCGAGCGGGGCGCCGACCGGCAGGACTGGCGGGTCCTCGTCGTCGACGACGAACCGGACCTGGTGGAGGTGGTCTGCGGCGCGGTCCGCTACGAGGGCTGGCAGGCACGGGGCGAGACCACCGGTCTGGCCGCCGTCCGGGCGGCGGCGCACTGGCGCCCGGACGCCGTGGTGCTCGACATGATGCTCCCCGACCTCGACGGCATGGAGGTGCTGCGCCGCATCCACGCCGAGCGGCCCGAGGTGCGGGTGCTCTTCCTCACCGCCCGGGACGCCGTCGAGGACCGGATCGCGGGCATCGCGGCGGGTGGCGACGACTACGTGACCAAGCCGTTCAGCCTGGCCGAGGTGGTGGTCCGGCTGCGTGGGCTGCTGCGCCGCGCCACCCCGCCGGGGGCCGCGGGGCAACCGCCCGCGCACGCCCTGGTGCTCGGCGACCTCGTCCTCGACGAGCGGGCCCGCGAGGTCACCCGCGCCGGTGAGGTGGTCGACCTCAGCCCGACCGAGTACGCGCTGCTCGCCCACCTGATGCACCACCCGCGGCAGGTGCTCAGCAAGGCGCAGATCCTGGACGCCGTCTGGTCGTACGACTTCGGCGGGCAGGCGCACGTCGTCGAGCTGTACATCAGCTATCTGCGCAAGAAGCTGGACGCGGGCCGGACGCCGATGATCCACACGGTGCGCGGCGCCGGCTACCTGATCAAGGCGGCCCCGTGACCGGCCGGCCCACGACGGGCGGCCCCGTGACCGGCGGCCCCGTGACGGGCGCCGCCAGGGCGCGCCGCCGGGCCGCCCGGCTGGTGCCGCGGACGCTGCGGGCCCGGCTGATCGCCGGCCTGCTGGTGCTGCTGGTGGTGACCTGCGCCGCGGTCGGCCTCGCCACCACGGCGGCGCTGCGCCACTTCCTGGTGGACCGCCTGGACCAGCAGCTCGCCGACGCCGGCGGGCGCTACGCCGCCAGCCTGGAGCACGCCGGCCAGGGCGGCGGCACCGACACCCGGGCGCAGACCCCCGGCACCCTGGGCGCCCGGCTGCTGGACGGCCGGGTCACCGCGGCGGGCGTGGTCGACGGGGACGCCGACGACGCCAACGGCCCCAGCGCCGACGACCGGCTGGTGTTCTCGCCGGCCGAGCAGCGGGCCCTGGCCGCCCTGCCGGTCGGCGGGCCGGCCCGCACCGTCGACCTGGGCCGCGCGCAGGGCCACTACCGGGTGCGCGCGGTGGCCGGCCGGGACGGCGACGTGCTGGTCAGTGGACTGCCGCTGCGCCCGGCCGAGGACACCGTGGACCGGCTGGCGACCCTGGAGCTGACCGTCTTCGCGATCGCCGTCGCCGGGGCGGGGGCGGCCGGGGCGGTCTGGGTCGGCTGGTCGCTGCGTCCGCTGCGGCGGGTGGTGGGCACGGCCGAGCGGGTCGCCGCGCTGCCGCTCGCCAGCGGCGCCGTCACGCTGGCCGAACGCGTCCCGGACGACGATCCGCGGACGGAGGTCGGCCGGGTCGGCGCGGCGCTCAACCGGATGCTCGGGCACGTGGGCGACGCGCTGGCCCGCCGGCACGCGGTGGAGGAGCGGCTGCGGGCGTTCGCGGCCGACGCCAGCCACGAGCTGCGCACCCCCGTGGCGGCGGTCCGCGGCCACGCCGAACTCGCGCTGCGCCACCCGGGCGCGGTGCCCGGGCCGGTCCGGCACTCGCTGGAGCGGATCGACGCCGAAGCGGTGCGGATGGGCGCGATCGTCGAGGACCTGCTGCTGCTCGCCCGGCTGGACGCCGGCCGGCCGCTGGCCGACGCCGAGGTCGACCTGACCCGGATCGCGCTGAACGCGGTGGCCGACGCCCGGGCGGCCGGGCCCGGGCACCGCTGGCGCCTGGCGCTGCCCGAGGAACCGGTGCTGGTGCGCGGGGACGCGGACCGGCTCAGCCAGGTGGTGGTCAACCTGCTGGCGAACGCCCGGACCCACACCCCGCCCGGCACCGAGGTCGAGCTGAGCCTGGAGCCGGCCGGGGCGGGGGTGCGGCTGGCCGTCGCCGACGACGGCCCGGGGATCGCGCCGGAGCTGGCGGGCCGGATGTTCGAGCGGTTCGTCCGGGGGGACCGCGCCCGCTCGCGCTCGACCGGGTCGACGGGGCTCGGCCTGTCGATCGTGCGGGCGGTGGTCCGGGCGCACGGCGGCACGGTGGACGCGGCGAGCTGGCCGGGGCGCACCGTGTTCACGGTCCGGCTGCCGCCCTGACCGGGGGCGGACCCCAGGGCGTGGGCGTGGTGGTGCGGAAGCGGTGGCGGTACTCGGTCGGGGTGGTGTCGAGCCGGCGGCGGAAGGCCCGGACCAGGGTGTCGGTGGTGCCGAACCCGCAGTCGGCGGCGACGCGGTCGAGCGTGGCATCGGTGGATTCGAGCTGGTGGCGGGCGAGTTCGACCCGGGCCGACTCGATGTAGGCGCTGGGCGTGGTGCCCAGTTCGGTCTTGAAGATCCGGGTCAACTGCCTTTCGCTGACGTGGGCGTGGGCGGCGAGATCGGGGACGGTGAGCCGGCCGGTGAGGTTGCGCAGGACGTGGTGGCGCAGCTCCTCGATTCGCCGGGTGGTGGAGACGGGTTCCAGCGGGACACTGAACTGGCTCTGGCCGCCGGGGCGTTTGAGGTACATCACGAGCTGGCGGGCGACCCTCAGCGCGAGCTCCTCGCCGAAGTCCTCGGCGACCAGGGCGAGGGAGAGGTCGAGGCAGGCGCTGATGCCCGCGCCGGTCCAGACGTCGCCCGCGCGGATGAAGATCGGGTCGGCGTCCACCTCGATCTCCGGGTACTCGGCGGCCAGTTGCGCGGCGGTCGACCAGTGGGTGGTGGCGCGTTTGCCGTCGAGGAGCCCGGCGGCGGCGAGCAGGTGCGCGCCGACGCAGACCGAGGCGATGCGGCGTGAGCGCCCGGCGAGGGTGCGCACCCAGTCGACCACGGCCGGGTCGGTGCGCGGGCGGACCCGGCGCGGGCCGTCCACCTCGACGGCGCCGGGCACCAGCAGGGTGTCGATGGCGCTCGCGGCGGCCTCGTCGAAGGTGAGGTCGGGCAGGATCCGCACGCCGGCGGCGGTGGTGACCGGGTCCGTGGTCGCGGCGGCGAGGACGACGCGGTAGCCGGTCGCGTCGCCGCTCTCCCGCCGGACGAGGGAGAACACCTCGGGCGGTCCGGTGACGTCGAGCAGGTCGACGCCCTCGAACAGGACGATGACGATCAGTCGTTGTACGGCGCCCACGGCCCCCACCTTGCTCTCTCGATGCTCTCTCGATGTCGGAATCTGCAGGTTAGACGGCATTGCCGACATCCGGTGGCCGGTCGTAGCGTTCCGGAGGCGGGCCGCCGCGGCCGTCGCAGCCGCCGCCCGCCCTTGCCCGTGTACCGAACCGAAGGTGGTCCCCCCATGCCCACGACGACCCTGCGCGCCCTGAACGGCCTCGACGAGACGCCCGCCACGCTCGCCGCGTCCACGCTGATCCTGATCGACTACCAGAACACCTACGTGCGCGGCGTGATGGAGCTGGAGGGCTGGCGGGAGGCGCTCGACGCGGGCGCGGCCCTGCTCGCCCGGGCGCGCGCGGCGGGCGCCACGGTCATCCACGTGATCAACGACGGCGGCGCGGGCACCCCGTACGACGTCCGTGCCGAGATCGGGCAGATCCACCCCGCCGTGGCGCCGGCCGAGGGCGAGGCCGTGGTCGTCAAGCAGGCCCCGGACGCCTTCGTCGGCACCGGCCTGGGCGCCCTGCTCGACGAGGCCGGCCACCAGGACGTGGTGGTCGCCGGCTTCATGACCCACATGTGCGTGGCCTTCACCACCGCGGGCGCCTTCCTGCGCGGCAACCGGCCGACCGTCGTCGCCGACGCCTGCGCGACCCGCCCGCTCGCCTCGGCGGGTACCCGGGTGAGCGCCGCCCAACTGCACCGCAGTGCCCTGGCGACCATCGGCGACCTGTACGGCGTGGTCGTGGAGTCCCAGGCCGCGCTGAGCTGAACCGTTCCCGCCGGGGCCCGGCCCGTCGGCCGGGCCCCGGCAGCGGCGGTGTCAGGCCAGTGGACGGCAGAGCAGCGCGTCCGGGACGCCGGCGTGCAGCCAGCGCCAGGTGAAGGCGACCCCCGCGACGTACTCGTTCGAGGCGCACTGCCCCTTGTAGGCCCCGGGCGCCCAGTCGCTGGCCGCCGAGTCGGCGCCGGTGGTGACCGGGGGCCGGTTGTCGCCGTGGTCGAACCAGAGCACCCGGTCGGTCGCGGCGGGCGGCGCGGCCGCGGCCGGGGCGCAGAGCAGGGCGGCCATCGCGTCGGCGCGGACGCTGTAGCCGACCGCGAACCGGCCGTCCGGGCACTGGAGTTTGTCGTAGCCGGGCGCCCAGTCGCCGCCGGTGACGTAGCGCTCGTCCGTGACGGTCGTCCAGGCGTCGGGCCCGGTGGCGGGCTGCCCGGCGTCGGTGCACAGGCCGCGGCCGTCACCGCGGCCGAGGCCGATCAGGCGCTGGCCGTCCGGGCAGTTCCCCTTGCGGTTGCCGCTGCTCCAGTCGGGCAGGGCCAGCATCCGCCGGGAGGCGTTCTGGTCGGCGTGGTCGAGGTCGAGCAGGTTCCAGCGGGCGGGGACCGGGACCGGGCCGGTGTGCCCGGGGGCGGCGACCAGTCGGTTCCAGTACGCGGCGCGCCAGTCGCCCGGGTCCTCGACGCTCAGCCGCCGGCCCGCCCGGTCGTAGTGGAGCAGTGCCCAGCTGTCCTGTGGTACACCGCCGTTGTGCCACCCGACCAGCGGCCAGACGGCGAAGTCGGTGTCGTGCTCGGCCAGGATCGCGGTGAAGCGGTCGAACCAGGCCTGCTCCTTGGCGTCGGTCGAGCCCCGCCCGCCCGCACCGAACTCGCTGATCCAGACCGGGGCGGTGAAGTGCTGCCCGGCGCGGGTGACGAAGAGCGCCTCCTCGTCGACCACCGCAGCGAGTTGACCGGGCGTCAGGTCCTGGTAGCGCGGATCGCCGGTGGCGCCCGGCCCGCTGCCCGCACCGGTGTTGGCCGAGCCGGTGTACCCGTAGAAGTGCGCCGAGTAGACCAGTTTGCCCGAGTCGATCAGGGTGTGGGAGAGCGTGGCCACCGGCTTGAGCATCGGACGGCCGTGCGGCAGGCCCGCCAGCGGGACGCCCTGCCAGTTGATGCCCTCCATGATGATCAGCAGGTCGGGGGCGGCCCGGAGGATCCGGTTGCCCGCCTCCTCGAAGGCGGCGTACGCGTCGTGGCCGTCGCCCAGGCCCCAGTTGGGGTCGTCCCAGGTGTCGCGGCGGACCTCGTTGCGCAGGTCGGCGCCGACCACGCGCTTGTTGGCCCGGTACCGGTTCACCATGAACAGCCAGTCCTGCTCCCAGGTCTCGGTGGACTGGCCGCTGTTCCACCGCTCGTTGCCGTCCAGGCCGCAGCAGAACCGGTACCCGGTGGTGTGGTTGTTGAGGATCACCGCGAACCCGTCGGCGGTGAGCGCCGCCACCACCGCGTCGTACACCTGGAGCGGGGTGCTGCCGCGCAGCCCGGGGTTGGCGGCGACGGCGGCGTCCGGGACGGCGGCGGTGTCCCGGATCATCGCGTCCGCGAACGGCAGTCGGACGCTGTTCAGCCCGAGGCTGTGGAAGCCCGCCATGATCTCGGACAGCGGCGCCCGGTCGAGGCCGAGCGGCAGGTTGTACGAGACCTGGCCGGCCTGGTTGTTCGCCGGATCGGTGGTCGAGCCGCTGCCCTGCCACGTGCCCTGCGCGCCGGACCAGTTGCCGGACTTCAGCTTGAACCGGTCGCCCGACGCGTCGACGACGTACCGCCCCCGGGTGCTGAGCGGCCCCGCCCAGGAGGCCGCCAACTGCGCGCCGCTGAGCGGCACCGGGGCGGCGGCCCTCGCGGGGGTGGTCGCCGCAGTGCCGGGCGCCGCAGTGGCCACCGGCACAACGAGCAACGCGGACAGCGCCGTTGCCGCGGACAGCACACGGCGCGCGAGTCTTCTCATGATGGTCCCCAGCGGTGAGGGCGGGTAGGTGTCCGTACACGGTCACCCGGGATCCTGGCACAGCCGCGCCCCGCCCGGCAGTCCTCCGGTCCACCTCGTCCGCCCTCTGGACGAATACCTCTCACTGAGAGCTAAAATCGGAGGTATGAGTGCGACACCGGAAACGCTCGCCCCCGCACCGGCCGCCGACCTCCTGGCGACCCCCGATCCCGACGTGGCCGACGAACTCTCCGCCCTGCTGGTCGGCATCCAGCGCCTGGTCCGCCGCCGGCTGCGGCAGGGACTCACCGAGCCGAGGCTCCGCGGAGCGCAGATCGAACTGCTCCGCCTGGTGATGGACACCCCCGGGCTGCGGGTGTCCGACGCGGCCGAGGAGCTGTGCCTCGCCGGCAACTCGGTCTCCACCCTGGTCAACCAGCTGGTCGCGCTGCGGCTGCTGCGCCGGGAGGTGGACCCGGCCGACCGCCGGGCCGCCCTGCTGTACGCCACCGACGAGGCCGTCGAACGCCTCGCGGTCTGGCGGGCCCGGCGCACCGCGCTGGTGGGGGAGGTGGTGGCCGGGCTGCCCGCCGACTCCCGGGCGGCCCTGGCCGCCGCGGTGCCCGCGCTGCGCGAGGTGGCGACGGGCCTGCGCACCCGGCCCGGTGAGCCGGGGGAGGAGGAGCGATGACGTTCCCGGAGGACGACGGTGACGCGGCGGTGGCCTGCCGCGGTCTGGAGTACACCTTCCACCACGGGCGCGGGAAGGGTGCCGGCACCAAGGCCGTCGACGGTGTCGACCTGACGGTGCGCACCGGCGAGGTGTTCGGCCTGCTCGGCCCCAACGGCGCGGGCAAGACCACCACGATCCGGGCGATCACCACCCTGCTGCCGGTCCGCGCCGGCATGGTGCGGGTCTTCGGCCACGACCCCGCCCGGCAGCGGATGGAGGTCCGCCGGCTGCTCGGCTACGTGCCGCAGCAGCTCTCCGCGGACGGCGGGCTGACCGGTCGGGAGAACGTCGCGCTGTTCGCCCGCGTCTTCGACGTGTCGCACGGCGAGCGCCGCGAGCGGGTCGCCCAGGCGCTGGCCGCCGTCGGCCTCGCCGAGGCGGCCGACCGGATGGCCGGCACCTACTCCGGCGGCATGGTCCGCCGGCTGGAGCTCGCCCAGGCCCTGGTCAGCGCCCCGCGCCTGCTGGTGATGGACGAGCCCACCATCGGCCTGGACCCGATCGCCCGCACCGGCGTCTGGGAGTGCGTCGAGGCGGTCCGGCAGGCCACCGGGATGACCGTGCTGGTCACCACCCACTACATGGACGAGGCCGACCGCTACTGCGACCGGATCGCCCTGATGGACCGCGGCCGGATCCGTGCGCTCGGCACCACCGAGGAGCTGAAGACCGTGGTCCGCGCGCAGGACCCGCAGCTCGCCGACCCCAGTCTGGACGACGTGTTCCGCCACTTCGCGGGCCGCGAGCTGGCCCCCGGCGAGGCTCCGGAAGGAGAGTTCAGCGATGTCCGCCGTACCCGCCGCACCGCCTCCCGCGTCGGCTGAGCCCCCGGGCCCCGCCACTGCCACTGCCGCTGCCACTGCCGCCGCGACCGCCGCCCGTCCCGACCTCGGCCTGCTGCTGGTCCCCCCGCGCGCCCGCACCGGCTGGCGGCTGGTGCCCGCCCGGACGCTGGCGATGTGCACCGTCGAACTGCAGAAGCTGCGCCACGACCGCACCGAGCTCTACACCCGGGCCGTGCAACCCGCGCTGTGGCTGCTGATCTTCGGGGAGACCTTCACCCGGCTCAAGGCCATCCCCACCGGCGGCATCCCCTACCTGGACTTCCTGGCCCCCGGGATCATCGCCCAGTCCGCCATGTTCATCGCGATCTTCTACGGCATCATGATCATCTGGGAGCGGGACTCCGGGGTGCTCACCAAACTGCTGGTCACCCCCACCCCGCGCGCCGCGCTGGTGACCGGCAAGGCCTTCGCCGCCGGGGTGAAGGCGGTGATCCAGGCCGTCGTCGTGGTGGTGATCGCCGCTCTGCTCGGAGTCGCGATGACCTGGAACCCGCTGCGGCTGCTCGGGGTCGTGGTCGCCGTGCTGCTCGGCTCGGCGTTCTTCTCCTGCCTCTCGATGACCATCGCCGGCATCGTGCTCACCCGTGACCGCCTGATGGGCATCGGCCAGGCGATCACGATGCCGCTCTTCTTCGGCTCCAACGCCCTCTACCCGGTGGACCTGATGCCGGGCTGGCTCCAGGTGGTCAGCCGGGCCAACCCGCTCAGCTACCAGGTCGACGCCCTGCGCGGCCTGCTGATCGGCACCCGCGCCCACCTCCCGCTCGACTTCGCCGTCCTGACCCTGGCCACCGTGCTCGGCATCACCGCGGCCTCCGCGCTCCTCGGCCGCCTGGCCCGCTGACCCCGCGCCGCTGCGCGCCCGCCGGTCCGCGCCGGGTCAGTCGCGCGGCTGGCGGGGCAGGGCGAGGGTGAGGGCCTCGGGGGAGGCGGGCGGGAGGGCGAGGGCGGAGGCGGTCTCGGCGGGGAGCGGGCGCAGGCCGAGCAGGGCGGTGGCCAGGCGGGTGGTGGCCCGGTGCCAGTCGGGGATGCGCTGGAGCATGGCGTGGCCGCTGCCGGTGACGGTGTAGCCGCAGACGCGGGCGCCGGCGGCCCGGCTGCGGGCGGCGAAGGCCCGGGTCTCGGCGGGCGGGGTGACCTTGTCGCGGTCGCCGTGCAGCAGGAGCACGTCCCGTCCGGCCAGTTGCTCGCACGGGTCCTCGGCCGGGCACCAGGGGGCGAGGGCGACCAGGCCGGTGACGGCCGGGTGGCCGCCGGCCCGCAGGGCCGCGCGCCCGCCCATCGAGTGCCCGATCAGGACGGTCGGCACCTCGCCCAGCTCCCGGGCCAGCTCGTCGAGGGCGGCGAGGGCGTCCAGCGCGGCATCGGCGCGCTGCCCGTTCCAGCCCCGGTGGCGGTAGCGGACGGTGCCGACGGCCACGTCGGCGCCGGCGGTGTCCTTGGCGAGGGAGCGCAGGAAGCCGCGCATCCGCAACAGCGGCAGGTTGACCGGACCGGGCCGGGAGAGGTTGTGCTCCTCGCCGCCGTGCAGCACCAGGACGGCGGCGCACGCCGCCTCGGGCCGCACCCGCCAGCGCAGTGCCGGGTGCCCGGCCGTGCTGCCGGTCGTCGTGCCGCCGTCCACCGTGTCGCTGCTCACACCCGCACCGTCCCGTCCCGTCCCGCCCCCGTCCCGTGCCCTTGAACATCACTTTACGCGGGGCGTCTACGGGCCCGTTTCACCCGGGGGGAGCAGCCCGGGGACCAGGCGCGCGCGGGCCGGGCGGGGTGCTGCTATCCACGAAGGGTGGGGGGTCGCACGCGCCGCTCGTGGCGCCGTGTCACCGAGTGGAGGACTCCGTGGCTCAGCAGCTCGCACTCTCCGTGGACTTCGGATCGGGTTTCACCGACGCCTGGTCCAAGATCGCGAAATTCATCCCGCAGTTCATCGCCTTCCTGGCGATCCTGGTCATCGGCTGGATCGTGGCGAAGGCGATCGCCAAGGTCCTGGACCGTGTGCTGCGCAAGGTCGGCTCGGAGCGGGTCGCCGAGCGGGCCGGGATGGCCCGCCACCTGAGCGGGTCGAACTACGACATGACCGGCATCATCTGCAAGATCGTCTACTACGCGATCCTGCTGATGGTGCTGCAACTGGCGTTCGGTGTCTTCGGCCCGAACCCGATCAGCGTGATGATCCACAGCATCGTCGCCTGGCTGCCCAGGGGCATCGTGGCGGTCGCGATCGTGGTGGTCGCGATGGCCATCGCCAACGGCGTCCGCGACATCGTGCGCAACGCGCTCGCCGGCGCCTCGTACGGCCGGACGGTCGCCACGATCGCCTGGGCGTTCATCGTCGCGCTGGGCGTGATCGCGGCGCTCGGCCAGGCCGGGATCGCCACCGCGATCACCGGACCGGTGCTGATCGCGGCGCTCGCCACGATCGCCGGTGTGCTGGTGGTGGGTGTCGGCGGCGGCCTGATCCTGCCGATGCGCCAGCGCTGGGAGCGCTGGCTGGACCACGCCGAGCAGGAGAGCGCCAAACTGCGCGGCAGCGCCTACCAGGCGGGCCGGGCGGACGTGCTGGCCAACCAGCCGGCCCGGCCGACCACCCAGGCCGCTCCGGGCACCACCCCGCCGCCGCCCGGCATCGACCCGGGCCGCCCGGGCGACCGGCCGAGCTAGGGCGTGTTTCATAATTCCCGCCGGGCGCGCGACGCCGGGCATCCCGCCTGGACGCACCGGCGAAACGTCCAAGTACGGCCCAGTACGAGGA
>NZ_JBFBIR010000043.1:0-71287 GCF_040685715.1 Kitasatospora sp. NPDC088264 | reverse complement strand
GTCGCCCTGATCACCGACGCGATGGGCGCGGCCGGCATGGGCGACGGCCTCTACCCGCTCGGCCCGCTCCAGGTCGAGGTCAAGGACGGCGTCGCCCGGCTGGTCGCGGGCGGCGCCATCGCCGGCTCCACGCTCACCCTGGACGTCGCGTTCAAGCGCTCGCTCACCGTCAACGGCCTGACGCTGAACCAGACCGTCGAGTCGCTGTCCGCCACCCCGGCCCGCCTGCTGGGCCTCGCCGACTCGATCGGCTCGCTGGAGGCCGGCAAGCAGGCCGACCTGGTCGTGCTCGACTCCGAGGGCTACGACCTGGTCGCCGTCATGCGCCGCGGCCGCTGGGTCCTCGGCGGCGAGCGCTTCGACGTGGTGAAGCCCGCCTGACGGCCCGCCGGAACGCCGACGGCCGCCCTTCCCCCACGGGGACGGGCGGCCGTCTCGCGTTCCGGCTCAGCCGGTCAGCCGGTCAGCCGCTCTGCCGATCAACCGGTCGCATTCGGTTCGAGGGTGATCTGGTCGATCAGGATCGAACCGGAGGGCACGGTGAAGGTGATGGTGTTCGCCCCGGCCTGGAGCTGCGGGAGTATCCAGGTGTTGAACCAGGAGGACGCCGGGTCCTTGCCGGACGCGTAGTTCTTGAAGAGCAGCCCGCTCGGCCAGTCCTTGCCGTTCACCGAGGCGGCGCCCTTCAGGTCCCCGCCGGTGTTGTTGTAGTGCACGTTCAGCTTGTAGGTGCCGGCCGCGGCGACCTCGCCGCTCCAGGTCACCGAGCCGCCCGGCTGGAGCGTCAGGTAGCTGCCGTCGGCGGACTTGGCGCCCTTGACGCCGTTGCCGGACGGCGCGTTCTGGGCCTGGAGCTGGCCCGCGTCCACGGTCAACGGGCCGGCCGGGGCGGTGGTGCTCGCCGAGGCCGAGGCGGTCGGGGACGAACTGCCGGTCGCCGGGGTGCTGGGGGGAGCCGCGGCGGTGGTCTGGGCGCCGCCCTTGGCGGTCTTGTCGCCGTCCGGGTCGCCCGTGGAGAGCGCGATCCCCGCGCCGATCGCTATGGCCGCGACCACCGCGACCGCGCCGATCACCGCGCCCTTGCTCCGGCCGCTGCTCGACCGGTCCTCCCCCGGCTGCGGCCGGGAGTGCTCGGCGTAACGGGTCTGCTGGGTGGGCGCGGTGCCGTACTCGGGCTGCTGTTGCTGCGGCGGGTACGGCTGCTGGCCGCCGGGGTAGCCCTGCTGCGGCCCCGCCTGCTGGCCGTACTGGGGCTGCTGCGGCCGCGGCTGGTAGGGCTGCTGCCCGTACTGGGCCCGGCCGACCTCCATCGGACGGCTGTACGGCGTCCGGGGCACGCCCTGCTGTGGCTCGGCCGGCTGCCCGGAGGCACCCTCCGCCGGGCGGTAGAGGTAGCCGAACGGGTCGTCGTCCTGCGGGGCACCGCCCTCGGGCGCTCCGTTGTTGCCGGCGGTCGTCACGGTGGTCAACTCCCCCATCCGGTTCGCGCCGCCGGGATGCGGGGCCGCCGGCGCAGATCATGGACGCTGTCGTACCCGGGAACCCTACCTGTCCTTTGTGACAGCCGGAAAAGAGCCCTTGACAACCCGTGGGTAACCAGGACCGGCGGGTTCAGCCCGCCCGTCGGTGCGAACGCTCGCCCCGCGCGCCGCGCACCGCGCCGCCCCGGGCCCGCTTCTCGTCGTACATCCGCTCGTCCGCGGTGTGCAGCACCTCCTCGATGCTCATCCCGCAGCCCGCCCAGCCGACCCCGAGGCTCACCCCCACCCGCATCGCCCGGCCGTCGATCCGCATCGGCGGGATGATGGCGCCCCGCAGCCGGTGGGCCAGGTCCTTGGCCTCCTCGCGGCCGATCCCGTCGGCCAGCACGACGAACTCGTCGCCGCCGAGCCGGGCCACCGTGTCGCCGTCCCGGACGGCCTGGCTCAGCCGCCGGGCGACCTCGACCAGCACCGCGTCGCCCGCGTTGTGGCCGAACCGGTCGTTGATCGACTTGAAGCCGTCCAGGTCGCAGAAGAGCACCGCGAGCCCCTTGTCCAGCGACGCCGCGACGCCGGAGCGGAACGGTGCGGACCACGCCTCGCCGCCCGGGCCCTGGTCGGCCGGGACCACCGCGTGCACGTGCTCCCCGTAGCCCGGGGCGAGGCCGTACGGCGGGCCGCCCTCGGGCGTCCCGTAGCCGTGCACCGGCCCGCCGTACGGGTCCGCGCCCTCCAACCGGTCGTACGCGGCGTGCGCGCTGTAGGAGTCGGCCGGGTAGCCGTACGGCGCCGGGTAGGCCGGCTCGCCCGGCCCGGCGGGGGCCCCGACGGTCTGCGGCTCGGCACAGAGCCGGCGGCCCAGCCGGGCCTTCAGTTCGGCGCCGTTCGGCAGGCCGGTGAGCGCGTCGTGGCTGGCCCGGTGGGCGAGCTGGAACTCGTGCCGCTTGCGGTCCTCGATGTCCTCGACGTGGGTGAGCAGGAAGCTCGGGCCCTCGGCCGCGTCCGCCACGATCGAGTTGCGCAGGCACACCCACTGGTAGCCGCCGTCCCGCCGGGACAGCCGCAGTTCCGCCCGGCCGCTCTCGGCGCTGGTGCGCTCCAGCAGCGCCCGGTCCTCCGGGTGCACGAGGTCGGCGAAGCTCTGCTGGCGCAGCACCGCGCGGGGTCGGCCGAGCAGGCGACAGAGCGCGTCGTTGACCCTGGTCAGCTGGCCGCGCCCGGCGCCGTGCAGTTCGGTGATGGCCATCCCGCTGGGCGCGTACTCGAAGGCCTGGCGGAAGCTCTCCTCGCTGGCCCGCAGGGCCTGCTGCTCCTTCTCCAGGCGGGCCAGCGCGCGCTGCATCTCGGCCCGCAGCCGGGCGTTGCCGATCGCGATGGAGGCCTGCAGCGAGAACATCTCCAGCGCCTCGCGGGTCCACGCCCCGGGCCGCTTGCCGCTGCGCGGGCGGTCCACCGAGAGGACGCCGAGCAGGTCGCCGCCGGCGCTGTACATCGGGGCGAGCAGCCCGTCGGCGGGGTGCCAGTCGTTGGCGTAGACGGGCAGCGGGCCGTCCCCGATCCAGCGCGGGATGTCGCTGGCGACGGCCCAGCCGCGGTCGTACGGCAGGAAGCGCAGGGTGCCCCAGTGGTCGCTGACGCCGAGCAGTCGGTCCCAGGACTCCCGGGAGCCGACCTGACCGAGCAGGACGGAGGGGCCGCCCATGGTGCTCTCCTCCAGCTCCCAGACGGCCGCCACCACGAGGTCCCCGTCCGGGCGGACCAGGCTGACCGCGGCGGCGTCGAAGCCGAGCCCGTGCACCGCACCCTCGACGACGGCCTGCAGCGTGCCCGCCAGGCTGCGGGCAGCGTTGAGGTCCGCCACGACCCGGTGCAAGGTGCGGAGGGTCGCGAGACGGACGTACGGCTCCGACTCGGCTTCCATGCGGGGGCTCCCCGGCTGCTTCGGATAGTTCTTGATTGGTTATCGTCCGATTGCCAGAAGAACTGAATCACAGGGAGCACAGCGTTCGGCACGCTCGGTCAGCAATAGGCCATCACTTGTGACTTAAATCACACGACACTAATGCACCCTTAATCAGCTCATCCGCCCCATAGCGGGACATAAAGCGCTATCGGAATATTTCCCTTGGTCGACCGCATCGGCCTCGCGCTGAAGCCCGCTGCCGCCCGGCAGGCCCCTTGCTTCACTCCTGAGGGTGAGTCCCGAACCCGGCCGCAACCCCGCCCCGTGCGCCGCTGGTCCTACGACCTCGGCCCGATGCCGATTCCGGCGGACGCCGACTACCGTGCGGTACGTGTACTCGTCCCCGCAGCCCGAAGCTGCCTCCCACGCCACGCCCGACGAGTTCCGGGCGGCACTCTCCCAGCTCGCCTCCGGCGTGAGCCTGGTGACCGTCCACGATCCGGAGGACGGCGAGGACGTCGGCATGACCGCCACGTCCTTCCTGTCCGTGTCGCTGGAGCCGCCGCTGGTCCTGATCTCGGTCCGCGAGGACTCCCGGATGGACGAGGTGCTCTCCCGCACCGACACCTGGGCGGTCTCGCTGCTCACCGAGGGGCAGAAGGCGCTCGGCTCCCGCTTCGCCATGAAGGGCCGGCTCAGCGACCGGCTGCTGTTCGCGGACACCCCGCACCACCGCGGCCCCCGCTCCGGCGCCCCGCTGATCGACGGCGCGCTCGCCACCGTCGAGTGCCGCACCGAACAGCGGATACCGGCGGGCGACCACACCCTGCTGCTCGGCCGCGTCCTGGAGGCCGCGGTACCCAGCCCGGCCGGCCGGCCGCTGCTCTACTTCCGCGGCGGCTACCGCGCCCTCGGCTGAGCCGCCCCGGCTACTCGCCGCCCCGCGGCGACTGCCGCCCCTGCTTCAGCTCGGAGCGGCGCCGCTTGTTGGACAACCGGCGCTCGACCATCCCCCGGCTCGGCCTGGTCGCCCGGCGGGACTTCGGCGGCGGCGCGCACGCCTCGGTCAGCACCGCCGACAGCCGGGCCGCGGCCGCCTCCCGGTTGCGCCACTGCGAGCGGAACTCCGAGGCCTGGATCACCAGCACCCGGCCGTCCACCAGCCGCCCGGCCAGCCGCTCCAGCGCGCGCTCGCGCCACACCTCGGGCAGCGCCTTGGACGCCGCCAGGTCGTAGCGCAGCTCGGCCTTGCTGTCGGAGGTGTTGACGTGCTGGCCACCGGGGCCGGAGGAACGCGAGAAGCGCCAGACGAGCTCGGTGTCGGGGACGACCACCGACCCCCGTACGCGGATGGGCTCGGGCATGCGTCCATCATCCCGCGCCCGCACCGCCCGGTCACCCGGTTATCCGCGACGGCCGGCGGCCCGGTTCCGCTCCACCGCCCGCAGCCCGGACAATGGCGTACGTGATCGAGCTCGGCTACTCCCTCTCCAACCGCTTCCCCGACCCCCCGCAGACGGACTACCGCTCCGCCCCGGTGCGGTCCCTGCGGTACGACCTGTTCTGCGGCGACGTCTACCTGGACGCCGAGGGCGCCGAGCTGTCCACCGGCTGGGGGTGGGTGCCGGTGCTCGACTTCGCCTGGGCGCTGTGCGACATCGCCGAGGAGCTGGACCGCGACCCGGACGGCGGCCGGGCCGCCCGGGTGCAGACCGCGGACCTCGACTTCACCCAGAACACCGAGCTGCTGCGGTTCGCCCGCCGCTTCAACTGGGTCGAGATCACCGCGACCTGGCTGCCGGACGAGCCGCCCGCCGTGGTCCGCCACGGCGAGCTGCGGCGCGAGGCCCGGGACTTCCTCCAGGACACCCTCGCCGACCTCTTCGATATGCACCCCGAGCTGGCCGACAATCCGAACATCTGGTCGCTGCAGGGCCGGTTCCCCCGGATCTGACCAGGGCATTGTCAGGCCTTTGCCAGTGGATTGGCGTCCACGAAGAATTCACGGACTTCGCGGAACCAACCCACCGGGGTATTGCGTTGTCCCGGAAAAAGCGAACGAAGGGACTGCAATCGCCATGCCAGTGAGCCTTTCCAAGGGTGGCAACGTCTCGCTGACCAAGGAGGCCCCGGGCCTGTCCGCGGTCAGTGTCGGCCTGGGCTGGGACGTCCGGACCACGACCGGCACCGAGTTCGACCTCGACGCCAGCGCGATCGTCCTGAACGCGGACGGCAAGGTGCTCTCCAACGGGCACTTCGTCTTCTTCAACAACACCAGCAGCCCGGACAACACCGTCGTGCACACCGGCGACAACCGCACCGGTGAGGGCGCCGGCGACGACGAGTCGATCAACGTCAACCTGGCCGGCCTGCCGGCCGAGGCCGTCAAGATCACCTTCCCCGTCACCATCTACGACGGGGTCGCCCGCGGCCAGAGCTTCGGCCAGGTCCGCAACGCGTACATCCGCGTGGTGAACGCCGCCGGCGGCGCCGAGATCGCCCGCTACGACCTCTCCGAGGACGCCGCCACCGAGACCGCCATGATCTTCGGCGAGCTCTACCGCAACGGCGGCGAGTGGAAGTTCCGCGCCGTCGGCCAGGGCTACGCCTCCGGCCTGGCGGGCATCGCCCAGGACTTCGGCGTCCAGCTCTGACGCCCCGCCGGGCCCCTCCCGGCCCGGCACACCGCCGGAACGAGAGCGGCGCGGGACATCGGTCACACCGACGTCCCGCGCCGCTTTCGCGCACCCGGCCCGGGCTCAGGCCCTAGGGGCTCTCTTTCGGATCACGTCGCGCGCCCGGCGTGATCCGAAAGAGGGCCCTTAGCGCGAGGCACGCAGCTCCGGCAGCTGGATCAGCTCGGTCTCGTCCTCCGGGGTCAGGTCCACCACCGCGGGCGCACCCGGCGCCGGCTCGGCCGCCGGCTGCGACGCCTGCGAGCCGGCCACGGCCTCCTGCACCTCACGAGCCTCCTGGGCCTCCTGCGCCTCGGCCTTCGCCTGCGCGGCCACCGCCTCGTCGCCCACCACGTCGGCCAGGTCCGTGCGCTCGCCCAGTTCGGCGACGCTGCCCACCGCCGGCGCCGGGGCCGCCGCCCGCACGGCCGCGCCCGCACCCCGGCCGAAGAAGCTGAAGCCCGGCCCGCGCACCGCCCCGGACTGCGCCGACCGCGGCCGCTGCCGCTCCACCGGCGCGGGCGCCGCGACCGGAGCGGACGGCGTCCCGCCGAGCTGCCCGACCGTGGCGGTCAGCGCCGGGCGCACCGGCGCGGGCCGCACCGGCGCCGGGGCCTGGTCCTGTGCCTGGTCCTGGTCCTGTGCCTGTGCCTGTGCCTGTGCCTGTGCCTGTGCCACCGGAGCCTGCTCCGGAGTGGGCACCGCGGGGGCCACCGGCGCCGGCACCGAGGGCGCCACCGCAGCGGGCGCGGGCGCCGGGGCCGCAGCGGCCGGCGCCGTACGCGCCCGCAGCGCGACCTCCGAGCCCGCCGTCCGCTCCCGCCGCGCCTCCTGCTCCGCCGCCCGCCGCTCCAGCAGCCGCAGCACGGACGCGGCACGGACGAACGCGGCCGGGCTGGCCGGATACTTGGGGCGGCTCGCGGCGAGCGCCCGCTGGGCCGCCTCGGCCTCCTTGAGCGCCTGTTCGGCCACCGCCACGGCCCGCTCCCGCAGCAGCCGGGCGATCTCGGTCTCGGCCTTCGCCAGCCGCGACTTCTCCGCCGTCAGCCGGCGCCCGAACCGGGTGGCCCGCTCCTCGGCGACCTCCGCCGCGTACTCGGCCTCCGCCAGCTGCTCCTCGAAGCGCTCCTCGGCCCGCAGCCGCTGCGCCGCGGCCATCTCGGCGGCCGCCCGGGCCGCCTTGTCCCGCTGCCGCAGCAGCAGCGCGAAGCCGAGCGTCGCGACCACCGCCGCGACACCCACCGAACGCACCAGGACGGCGTCCTGACTGAAGAGCAGAGCGGCCAGCGCGGCGACGAGCAGCACGCCGGCGGCGGTGGGGGGGAAGATCCGGCCGAGGACGGAGGAATGACGGTGGCGTCCGCGAGACATGCCAAGAAACTAGCGTGCGAATTGGGGCCGTGTCAGCCCAGGGTCCTCTTCCGCCCTTGACAGTGCGCAAGTTTTACCGCACGTGCCCGGCGTTTCACTCAAGATCACGAAAAAAGACCTGTTCAGCGGGGCGAGGGCGCCGGGCCGCCCGGATCGTCGTGGTTCTCCGGCAGCTTGCACACGTGCTGCAACCAGAGCGCCGCCGCGATCACCGCGGCCCCCGCCAGCACCGCGAGCCCGGCCGTGACGGCCTGGTCCTTGCGCGCCGACACGTCCAGCTCGCCCAGCAGGAAGATCCCCGCGCCCGCGTAGACGCCGGTGACCACCGCCGAGACCAGCGCGCTGGCCTGCCCCAGCACCACCGCCCGGGCCGCCAGCAGCGGGTCGACGCCCTTCGCGCCGGGCTGCCGCTCGCGCACCGCCTTCAGCCGGGACCGCAGCGAGAGGGCGGTCGCCAACAGGACCACCGCCACCGCCGCCAGCACCACCGGCGCCGCGACCGGCACGGCCGGCAGCGTGTCCAGGGAGGCCCAGAGCTTGGCACCGGCCCAGGACAGCGCCGTGGTAGCAGCGGTGATGCCGACCAGCAGGCGTAGGCGAAGCAGCTTCACTCGGAGGAGGTCCTTCCCGGGGTTACCAGAGCCGGCCGCCGCCCGGTGGCCCGGCACGGCGGCGCCAGGCCACCGTACCGGGCCCGACCGGGCGGACACCCGCGCGAACGGCGGACACCTACTCGTACGGCCGGGCCCCCCGGTCGAGTTCCCCGGCCGCCCTCACCGGGCCGCCGGGCCGGGGCCGGTCACTCCGGCAGCGTCAGCCGGATGTCGTCCCGCCGCCGGACGCCCTGCGCGCCCGGGCCGCCGAGCGCGTCCAGCAGTTCGCCGACCTGCCCGTGCCCGGGCACCTCGGCCTCCGGCTGGGCGTCCAGCCAGGGGGCGAGCACGAAGGCCCGCTCGTGCGAGCGCGGGTGCGGCAGCAGCAGCTGCGGGTCGTCGCTGAGCACGCCCTCGTAGGCCAGGATGTCGACGTCCAGGGTCCGCGGACCCCAGTGCACCGTCCGGACCCGCCCGAAGGCGTCCTCGATCGCGTTGCCGCGCTCCAGCAGGTCGCGCGGCGGCAGCGAGGTGCGCAGCACGACGACCGCGTTGTAGTAGTTGGGCTGCTCGTCCGGGCCGCCGACGGCCTCGGTCTCGTAGACCGCGGAGACGGCCTTGATCTTGAGCCCGGGGGTGTCGGCGAGCGCGTCGACGGCGCCCTGGAGGGTGTCCAGGCGGTTGCCCAGGTTGCTGCCGAGTGCGATCACCGCGCAGCGCTGGCTGTGCAGTGTGGTGTCGGCGGAGTCCACCCGGCTCTCCAGGTCGAACGTGGTCGGCGAGGCGGTCGGGTCGCTGGTGCTCATCGAGATCCCTCTGCAACTGGAACGGGGCGCACGGCGGCGGTCATGCGCGGCCCCGGTGAATGGTCACGGTCACGTCGTCGAACGGCACGGTGATCGGGGCGTCGGGCTTGTGCACGGTCACCTCGACCTCCTCGACCGCTTCGTGCTTCAGGCACTGGTCGGCGATGCGCTGGGCCAGGGTCTCGATCAGGTCGACCGGCTCCCCCGCGATGATCGCGGTGACCTCCTCGGCCACGAGGCCGTAGTGCGCCGTGCGGGTGAGGTCGTCGCCGGACGCGGCGGGGCGGGTGTCCAGGTACAGCACGAGGTCGACCACGAAGGTCTGGCCCTCGATGCGCTCGCGCTCGAAGACGCCGTGGTTGCCCCGGGCACGCAGCCCCCGCAGGGTGACGCGGTCCAGCAAACGAATCACTGCTCCCAGTCGGACGGGCCCCACCCGGAGAATGGCATGGACGAGCGGGGCGAAGGCGGGCAGCACACCCGCCACTCCGTTTCGAATCTACCCGCGGGCGCTGACAACGTCTGACCGTCCTACCCGGCACGAACCGTCGCCACGCGCACCGGAATGGCGATTGACGTGAACGTTCGGTGACCACTCGGGAATTCCCGGGCGACCTCCCGGCCGCGTTTTCCAAAGGCCGCCCGAATCAGTCCTCGTCCTCGTCGTCGCCGCTGGTCAGAACGGGTGAACCGTGGTGCGACCAGAGCTTCCACCCGCCCGGGGTACGGCGGAACAGATTCGTCGACACGACCTTTCCACCGACCAGCGGACCGAGTTCCCCCTCCTCCTCCGCCTCGCCGCCGGAGAGGATGTTCTCGGTGCACGTGACAAGGGCCACATCTCCGTGGACCTCGGCCTCGACATCCGTCAGGAAGAACTGGATGTACTCCGTGTTCATCATGATCAGCATGTACGAGCGGGTCACCTGCGCCCGCCCGCGCAGCACCGGCCAGCCGGGGTGCACGCACACCACGCCGCCCTTGTCGTCCGCGTCCGCGGCCCCCAGCCAGGCGTCCTCGACCGCCTCCAGGTCCCCCTCCTCCAGTGCCTGGTAGAGCGCCTGGTTCGCCGCGAGCACCGCCTCCAGGTCCGCCTCGCGGGCCTGGCCGGCCGTTCCGCCGCTCAGCCTGCCGTCACCTGTCACAGACCCTCCCTCACCCCTTGCCGGGCCGCGTGCTGCCAGGCCGCGACCACCCGGACGGCGTCCGCCGTGCCGGACACGTCGTGCACCCGCACCGCCCAGGCGCCGGCCTGGGCCGACAGCACCGACACCGCGGCGGTCGCGTCGTCGCGCTCCCGGGCCGGGCGCAGCGCCCCGGTTTGCGGGTCGGCCAGCAGCGTACCCAGGAACCGCTTGCGCGATGCGGCGACGAGGACGGGACGGCCGATCGCGGTGAGCGCGTCCAGCCGGCCGAGCAGCGCCCAGTTGTGCTCGGGGGTCTTGGCGAAGCCGAGGCCCGGGTCGAGGATCAGCTGGTCCTCCTTGACCCCGGCCGCCAGCAGCGCGTCCACCCGGACGGCCAGCTCGGCGACGACGTCCGTCACCACGTCCCGGTAGACCGCCAGCCGCTCCATGTCCGCGGACTGGCCGCGCCAGTGCATCACCACGAACGGCGCGCCGGTGTCGGCGACCACCCGGGCCATCGCCGGGTCGGCGAGCCCGCCGGAGACGTCGTTGACGAGCGCGGCACCGGCCGCCACGGCCTGCTCGGCGACGGAGGCCCGCATGGTGTCGACCGACACCACGACCCCGGCGGCGACGAGCTCGCGCACCACCGGCAGCACCCGGCGCAGCTCCTCCTCCTCGGGCACCCGCTGCGAGCCGGGCCGGGTGGACTCGCCCCCGACGTCCACCAGGTCCGCGCCGCGGGCGCGCAGGGCGAGCCCGTGCGCGATCGCCTTGGCGGGGTCGTGCCAGAGGCCGCCGTCCGAGAAGGAGTCGGGCGTGACGTTGACCACACCCATCACGGCGCAGCGGTCGAGCCGCGGCAGTCCGGCCGGCAGCGAGAAGGACGGCGAGTTGCTCATGCGCCCATTATCGAACGGGGCCCCCGTCGAGGATTCTCGGCGGGGGCCCCGTTGGTCGCGGCGGTGCCTCAGGCGGCCTCGGTGACGTCGCGGGCGCCCGGGGTGGGCATCAGGCCCTCCCGCTGGCGCCGGCGGCCGAAGCGCGGCATGCCGAGGGTGATGAAGGCCTCGGCCTGCATCGCGGCGAAGCCGATCCGCGGCAGGTCCCGGGTGTTCGGGAAGACCAGGAAGCGCGGTTCCCACTCGGGCTGGAACTTGGCGTTGAACTTGTACAGCGACTCGATCTGGAACCAGCGCGAGAGGAACACCAGCAGTCCGCGCCAGGCCCGCAGCACCGGGCCGGCGCCGATCCGCTCGCCGCGGGCCAGCGCCGAGCGGAACATCGCGAAGTTGAGCGACACCCGGCGCACGCCCATCGCGGGCACGGCCTGGAGGGCGGCGACGATCAGCAGCTCGTTCAGGCCCGGGTCGGCCGCGCGGTCGCGGCGCATCAGCTCCAGCGAGATGCCGTCCGGCCCCCAGGGCACGAAGTGCAGCACGGCCTTCAGGTCGTCGCCGCCCTCCCCCTCCTCCGGGGCCTTGTGGGCGGTGACCACCACGCAGTCGTCGTCCAGCGGGTCGCCGAAGCGCCCGAGGGCCATCGAGAAGCCGCGCTCGGTGTCGGTGCCGCGCCAGCGGGCGGCGGCGTCGGCGATCCGGTGCTTCTCCTCCAGGGTGAGGTCGCTGACCCGGCGCACCTGGCAGGAGTAGCCGTTGCGCTCGATCCGCTTGACCATCTGGCGGACGTTGCGCATGGCCCGGCCGGCGAGCGAGAAGGTGGCGGTGTCGACGATCGCCTCGTCGCCCAGCTCCAGCGCGTCGAGGTCCGCCTCGCGGGTCCAGACCTCGCCGCCGACCTCGCTGCAGCCCATCACGGCCGGCACCCAGGCGTGCTCGCGGGCCTCGGCCATGAACACCTTGATCGCGCCCGGCCAGGCCTCGACGTCGCCGACCGGGTCGCCGGAGGCCAGCATCACGCCGGAGACCACCCGGTAGGAGATCGCGGCCTTGCCGGTGGGCGAGAACAGCACGCTCTTGTCGCGGCGCAGCGCGAAGTAGCCGAGCGAGTCGCGCTCGCCGTGCCGGGTGAGCAGCTCGCGGACCTTCTCCTCGTCCTCCGGGGTCAGCTCCGGCTTGGGCTTGCCGGGGCGCAGCGCCAGGTAGGCGGTGGTGAAGGCGGTCAGCAGGCCCAGCCCGCCGAGCAGGTAGGCGACCAGGTCGGACATCCGGACGTTGTTGTATCGGATCGGCCCCTCGAAGCCGAACAGCCCGTACACGACGTGCTGGAGGCGCTCGGGCAGGGCCGGGTAGCCGATCTCGTACTTGGTCCGGGTGCTCACGATCAGCAGGCCGAGCAGCACGCTGACGGCGCCCATCACGATCAGGTTGACCAGCGCCCGCCAGCGGGTGCGCGGGTCGGCCTTGGCGTAGAACTCGCGCTGGTGCACCAGCATCACCACGAAGACCGCCAGCGAGACCACCGCCGGGCCGATCTGGTGCCAGCGCACGATGTGCAGCGCGGCGCCGACCGGCAGCAGCACGCACACCGCCCGCCAGGCCCGCCGCTTGCGCCGGCGCAGCGCGTGCGCGAGCAGCACCAGCAGCAGGCCGACCATCATCGTCCCGACCGCGGCCAGCGAGGTGGTGCCGCCGGGCAGCTGCCCGGTGAAGGTGTGCATCTTGGAGTGCCGGAGCTTGGGGAACACCGCGCTGGCGATGTCGACCAGGCCGATCAGCAGACAGGCGTACCCGACCGCGCCGGGCAGCCAGGCCCTCGGAACAGCCGCCGCCTGGGTGCGAAGCGTCTGCAGGCCGCGTCGACGACGCGGCTGCTCGGGGCTCGGCTCAACGGACACGGGAACGCTCATGGAAGCTCAGCGTAGAGGCTGCGGGACGCCGTCCGGTCACTCCGGGGGAGCACGTGTGATGGACCTTCAATGCCTTTTCCTTCATCAGGCAATGCGCATACCAAGGACCCGGAAACGGTCGGTAAACCGGTGCCGTGGGCGCGCTGCGGTGGAGCCGGGGACGGAGCCGAGGGCCTGCCGCCGCGTGGCGCGGCAGGGTCCTCCGGTACGCCGTACGTACGGTGGACGCCGCATTCTAGGGCGCCGGTTGCCTGCGGCTCCCCCCGCCCTCCCAGCTCGCCCGGGCATCCGGACAGCCTAGCCGCGGTGGCCGGAGCTGACGGACCGCCAGACGATGAGGCGTGCACCGACAGTGTCCCACCGGAAGGCCGACGGCATGGAACTGACCAGCGAAGCGCTGGTGAACTCGCTGCTCGCACTCGGCGCTGCGGCTCTCGTCACCACCCTGTGGCTCTGGCCGCGACTGGCGCGCCAGCGCCCGCTGCCCGTCTTGGGCCGGATCGGCCTGCTGACCGTCACTCAAGTCGCGGTCGTGGCCGTGCTGGCGCTGGCGGTGAACAACTCCTTCGGGTTCTACACCTCGTGGGACGACCTGCTCAGCCCCGGCAGCGCCAAGCTCGCGCTGACCAGCAACGAGAACCACAAGGGCGACGCCCCGGCCTCGGACACGCAGCTCCAGCCGACCGACGAGGGCGGTCTGGAGACCGTCGCCGACCTGCCCAAGGGCCCGCCCGAGGAGGTCGGCAAGGTCGAATCGGTCCGGGTCACCGGCAAGGAGACCGGACTGTCCGACCAGCTGTTCGTCTACCTGCCGCCCGAGTACTTCGACCCGAAGTTCGCCCTGGTCCGCTTCCCTGTCCTGGTCGCCATCTCCGGCTTCCCCGGCACCTCGCTCAACCTGATCAAGGAGCTGCCGCTCCTGCGCACCGCGGCCGAGCTGCGGAAGTCCGGCAAGATGCCGCCGACCGTCGTGGTCATGGCCCGCCCGACCGTCGCCCCGCCGCGCGACACCGAGTGCGTGGACGTCCCCGGCGGCCCGCGCGCCGAGACCTGGTTCACCAAGGACCTGCCGGAGGCGCTCCGGACCAGCTACCGGACCGGCCGCTCGGCCGCCTCCTGGTCCGTCTTCGGCTACTCGACCGGGGGCAGCTGCGCGCTGCGGCTGGCGATGCGCTTCCCGAACGTCTACGGCATCGGGGTGGGCCTGCACGGCGAGTACAAGGTCAAGGCGGACCAGTTCACCGGCGGTGACCTGTTCGCCGGCGACGCCGCCCTGGCCCAGCAGAGCGACCTCGACTGGCGGCTGACGAACCTCCCGGCCCCCGCTCTGTCGCTGCTGGTGGTCTCCTCCCGCAAGGAGGGAGACTTCGCGCAGACCCTCCAGTTCGTCGACCACGCCCAGCAGGTCGCCGCGGCCAACCCGCAGTTCAAGGTCGACTCGCTCTACCTGGACGACGGCGGCCACAACTTCGACAGCTGGACCCGTGAGCTGCCGTCCTCGCTGGAGTGGATCGGCGAGCGGCTCGGCTGACGCGGGCAGGTGACGCAGCCGGGTGACGGCCGGCCGGTCCGAGGGGACCGGCCGGCCGGTCCGCTATCGGCCGATGATGAGGCTCATCGCCTCGGCCCGGGTGGCCGGGTCGCGCAGCTGGCCGCGGACGCACGAGGTGATGGTCTTGGCGCCGGGCTTGCGGATGCCGCGCATCGACATGCACATGTGCTCGCACTCGACCACGACGATCGCCCCGCGCGGCTCCAGGATCCGCATCAGCGCGTCGGCCACCTGGCTGGTCAGCCGCTCCTGCACCTGGGGGCGGCGGGCGTAGACGTCGACCAGCCGGGCCAGCTTGGACAGGCCGGTGATCTTGCCGCTGGCGGACGGGATGTACCCGACGTGCGCCACACCGCGGAACGGCACCAGGTGGTGCTCGCAGACGGACGTCAGCTCGATGTCCTTCACGAGCACCATCTCGTCGTGCCCGAGGTCGAAGGTGGTGGTGAGGACGTCCTCGGGCTCCTGCCAGAGGCCCGCGAATATCTCCTTGTAGGCGCGCGCGACCCGGGCCGGGGTCTCCAGCAGCCCCTCGCGGTCCGGGTCCTCACCCACGGCGAGCAACAGCTCGCGGATGGCGTTCTCGGCCCGCTTCTGGTCGAAGGTCCCGACGGTGGGTGGACCGTCGAGCGTCACCGGGTCGATCATGCGGGCCTCGCTTACTTGGGACGACTTTGCTGAACAGCACGGATGCCGCGTCTCCAGGGTACAAACCCCGGTGACGCGGCATCCATTCCGTACGGTGCGCGGGATCAGCCCTCGGCGGGCGGCTCCGACGTCGGCAGCGGCGGGAGCTTCACGATGTCCACCGGGGCGGTGTCGATCGCGGCGGCGCCGTTGGTGAGCGCCAGCTCCTTCGGGGACTGCACCGGAGGCCGGGTGGACGGCGTGCGACGGGACGAGCCCGTCCAGGCCGGCCGGGCCGGGCGCTTCACGATCGTGGCGAAGATCTCCGCGATCTGCTCCTTGTTCAGGGTCTCCTTCTCCAGGAGCTCCAGAACCAGGTTGTCGAGCACGTCGCGGTTCTCGACCAGGATCTCCCAGGCCTCGTTGTGCGCGTTCTCGATGAGCTTCTTGACCTCTTCGTCCACCAGCCCGGCGACCTCTTCCGAGTAGTCGCGCTGGTGGCCCATCTCACGGCCCAGGAACGGCTCCGCGTTGTCCGAGCCGAACTTGATGGCACCGAGCCGCTCGGTCATGCCGTACTGGGTCACCATGGCCCGGGCGGTGGCGGTGGCCTTCTCGATGTCGTTCGACGCGCCGGTGGTCGGGTCGTGGAAGACCAGCTCCTCCGCCGCGCGCCCGCCCAGCATGTAGGCCAGCTGGTCGAGCATCTCGTTGCGGGTGGTGGAGTACTTGTCCTCGTCCGGCAGCACCATGGTGTAGCCGAGGGCCCGGCCGCGCGAGAGGATCGTGATCTTGTGCACCGGGTCGCTGTTGGGGCACGCCGCCGCCACCAGGGCGTGGCCGCCCTCGTGGTACGCGGTGATCTTCTTCTCCCTCTCGGACATGATCCGAGTGCGCTTCTGCGGACCGGCCACGACGCGGTCGATCGCCTCGTCCAGGATGCCGTTGTCGATCAGCTTCTTGTCCGAACGGGCCGTCAGCAGAGCGGCCTCGTTGAGGACGTTCGACAGGTCCGCGCCGGTGAAGCCGGGGGTGCGCTTGGCGACGGCCGAGAGGTCGACGTCGGGCGCGATCGGCTTGCCCTTCTGGTGCACCTTGAGGATGTCCAGCCGGCCCTGGAGGTCGGGGCGCTCGACCGCGATCTGGCGGTCGAAGCGGCCCGGGCGCAGCAGCGCCGGGTCCAGGATGTCGGGGCGGTTGGTGGCCGCGATCAGGATCACGCCACCCTTGACGTCGAAGCCGTCCATCTCGACCAGCAGCTGGTTGAGGGTCTGCTCGCGCTCGTCGTGACCACCGCCCAGACCCGCACCGCGGTGCCGGCCAACGGCGTCGATCTCGTCGACGAAGACGATCGCCGGGGCGTTCGCCTTGGCCTGCTCGAAGAGGTCGCGGACGCGGCTGGCGCCGACACCCACGAACATCTCGACGAAGTCCGAGCCGGAGATCGAGTAGAACGGCACCCCGGCCTCGCCCGCGACGGCACGCGCCAGCAGGGTCTTGCCGGTACCGGGCGGGCCGTAGAGCAGCACACCCTTGGGGATCTTGGCGCCGACGGCCTGGAACTTGGCCGGCTCCTGGAGGAACTCCTTGATCTCGTGGAGCTCCTCGACCGCCTCGTCGGCGCCCGCGACGTCCGCGAAGGTCGTCTTCGGGGTGTCCTTGGTGAGCAGCTTGGCCTTGGACTTGCCGAACTGCATGACCCGGGAGCCGCCGCCCTGCATCTGATTCATCAGGAACAGGAAGACCAGGACGATGATGACGATCGGGAGCATCGACAGCAGCAGGCTGACGAAGGTGCTCTGCTTCTCGGGGCTGATGGTGTAGCCCTCGGCGAGCGTGCTCTGGTCGTTGTCGTTGATCTGGGCCTGGAGCTTGTCGGCGATCGCAACACCCTGGTCGCCGATGTACGAGGCCTGGAACTTGCTGCCGGACGGCGTCTTGCCGGTACCGGCGTTGGACAGCGTGGCGCCGTCCTTCAGCTGGATCTTGATCGTGTTCGAGTCACCAGTGGTGATCTGCGCCGACTTGACCTGCTTCGCGTCGATCGCCGCGACGACCTGACCGGTGTCCACCGTCTTGTAGCCGTTCGAATCCGAAACGACCTGCATCAAAACGATGACGGCGAGGACGGCCAGCACGATCCACATGATCGGCGCACGGAAGTATCGCTTGACGTCCATCCATGCGGGGCGTTGCCGCCCCGTCCCTCCTGCCACTCAGCGGCGCCGCGGGCTGGGTGCCGCCGGCGCATCCTGGTCGGTGCTCATGTGAAGAGCGGTTTTAATGGACCGTACCGCAGTCGCACCCGCCCATGGCGGGAGCGCAGCGACACGGCCGTCGTTCTTGGTCCCCCCGGTCCAACGGGCGGGAACCGGCTCCTGTTCCCACCCGTAGCCCGAACGGAGCCCTCAGCCCCCGTAGACGTGCGGGGCGAGCGTCCCGATGAAGGGCAGGTTACGCAGCTTCTCCGCGTAGTCCAGGCCGTAGCCGACCACGAACTCGTTCGGAATGTCGAAACCGACGTACTTCACGTCGATCTCGACCTTGGCCGCGTCCGGCTTGCGCAGCAGGGCACAGACCTCCAGCGAGGCCGGGCCGCGCGAGCTCAGGTTGCCCAGCAGCCAGGACAGGGTCAGACCGGAGTCGATGATGTCCTCGACGATCAGGACGTCCCGGCCGGCGATGTCGGTGTCCAGGTCCTTCAGGATGCGGACCACGCCGGAGGACTTGGTGCCCATGCCGTAGGAGGACACCGCCATCCAGTCCATGGTGACCTGCGAGTGCAGGGCCCGGGCGAGGTCGGCCATGACCATCACAGCCCCCTTGAGGACGCCGACGATCAGCAGATCCTTGCCTGCATAGTCCCGGTCGATGCGCTCGGCCAGCTCCAGGAGCTTGGCGTCGATCTCGTCCTTGCTGATGAGCACCTTCGCGAGGTCAGCGCCCATGTCGTTCTGGTCCACCGGGGATACGTCCTCAAACGTTCGGGGTCTGTGTGGCCGGCGGCCGACTACCCCGGGACATGCCCGCCCGTCAGTCGCCCTGCCGCCGAAAGACCAGCGTGCCACACCTGCGGGTGGCCTCGACGCCCCCGGGTAGGTGCAGCGGCCCCTGGCCGCGCCATCCGGTGACCAGCAGGTCGATCGTCTCCAGGTGCCGCGCGAACAGGTCCCCGGCCGGGCAGCCCGCCCGCAGCGCGGCCCGGCGCAGCACCCGGCGGCGGACCGCGGGCGGGAGCTCGGCGAGTTTCACCGCGTCCAGGGCGCCCTCACCCGTCCGGAGGTCGCGTTCGGCCAGGGAGGCCCACTGGTCGAGGGCGTCCGCGTCGTCGCGGAACAGCCGGGCGGTGCGGGCCAGCGCCTCGACCACCCCGCCGCCCAGGTGCTTCTCCAGCACCGGCAGCACCTCGTGCCGGACCCGGGAGCGGGTGTAGGCGGGATCACAGTTGTGCGGGTCGTCCCAGACCGGGATCGCCTGGGCGGAGCAGGCCTGCCGGGTGGCCGCCCGGTCCAGCTCCAGCAGCGGGCGGCGGTAGCGGCCCTTCTGCGCCGGCATCCCGGCCAGCGAGCGGGAGCCCGAACCGCGCGCCAGGCCCAGCAGCACCGTCTCGGCCTGGTCGTCCCGGGTGTGGCCGAGCAGCACCGCGAGCGCGCCGAGCCGCTCGGCGGCCGCGTCCAGGGCCGCGTAGCGGGCGTCCCGGGCGGCGGCCTCCGGGCCGCCGGACCGGCCGACGCGCACCGGGATCGCCTCGACCGGGTCCAGGCCGAGCGAGCGCAGCCGTTCGGCCACCTGGGCGGCCCGGTCGGCGGAGCCGGGCTGCAGGCCGTGGTCCACGGTGACGGCGCCGACCCGCAGGCCGATCTTGGGGGCTTCGAAGGCGGCGGCGATGGCCAACGCCATCGAGTCGGCGCCGCCGCTGACGGCGACCAGCACCAGCGGCGAGCCGGGGGCGGCCGGGGTCCGGGGCAGTCCGGACGGGTGCCGGGCGGCGTTGCCGATCAGGGTGGTGCCGACGGCGGCGCCCACCAGGGGCGCCCCGGCCGGACGCTGGCGGGGCTCACGCACGGGCGCGGTGAAGGTGGTACCGGCCTCGGCGGCGAGGTCGGTGAGCGTGCGGCGGACGGCCAGGCGTATCGCTGCGACTGCGGGGTGTGGACCCACGGCGGACGACTCCTCGACGGAGGGGACAGGACGGCGGCTCGCGCGGCGGGGCCGCGCAGCTTCATGAGCGCCCTGTTACCGGGCGCTCACAGATGGTGGCAGAAAGGAGCACCCCGCTACGCCACCCGCGCCACCGGTACGACCACCGTCCCACGTTCGGGTGAATGGAGAAACGTATCTTCACCCTCCGTCTGCCCGATTGGACCACTCGTACGAGCGGGTTTGACCACCACCGACCACCGCCCGGCGCTTGGGGTCCGAGCCCCGTCCGAGCCCCGTCCGAGCCCCGTCCGAGCCTCGTCCGTGCCCGCCTCAGCGGGCGACGCGGGCGACCCAGGCGGCCGGATCGTGGATCTCCTCCTTGGTCGGCAGCGTGTTCGGAGAGGTCCAGACCCGGTTGAAGCCCTCCATGCCGACCTGCTCCACCACCCCGCGCACGAACACCGCGCCGTCCTGGTACTGGCGCAGCTTCGCGTCCATCCCGAGCAGCCGGCGCAACAGCAGGTCGAGCCGGTTCGCCCCGCGGTCCCGGCGCTGCTGGAACTTCTCCCGGATCTCCGCCACGGTCGGCACCACCGCCGGGCCGACCCCGTCCATCACCACGTCCGCGTGGCCCTCCAGCAGCGACATCACCGCCGTCAGCCGGCCCAGGATCTCGCGCTGCGCCGGCGACTGGACGACCTCCATCAGCCCCGCCGACGGCATGCCGTCCCGGCCCCCGGCACCCGGCAGCCCGCCGCCGAGCGAACCCGCCGCGTCCCGCAGCCGCTCCAGCAGGGCGCCGGGGTCCACGTCGGTCTCCGCCAGGAAGGACTGCACCTCGGACTGGATGTGGTCGCGCAGCCACGGCACCGCGGTGAACTGCGTCCGGTGCGTCTCCTCGTGCAGGCAGACCCAGAGCCGGAAGTCGGACGGGTCGACGTCCAGCTCCCGCTCGACGTGCACGATGTTCGGCGCCACCAGCAGCAGCCGGCCCGGCCCCGGGCCCTCCGGCCCCAGCCGGGGCTTGTCGAACAGCGCCGCCGGGCTGTCCGGGGCCTCCAGCGAAGGCTCCGCCGGGGCGAAGGTCTCGTACTGGCCGAGCACCTTCCCGGACAGGAACGCCAGCAGCGCGCCCACCTCGATCCCGGTGGCCTTCTCCCCCACCGCGCCGAACACCCCGGCCGTCGGGCTGCTCGCCCGGCGCGCCTGGAGCTTCTCCACCAGCGGCTGGACCACCGTGCGGAAGCCGGCCACGTTCGCCCGCACCCAGCCCGGGCGGTCCACCACCAGCACCGGCGTCGCGGTGGCCGCCGTCAGACTGCTCGACCGCATCCCCGTGAACGCCCGGACGTGCTCCTCGGCCTCCAGCGCGTGCCGGCGCAGTTCGGCGACCACGGCCGCCGCCTCCGCCCGACTCACCTCCGGCCCCGGCCGCACCAACCTGGTCGCGGTTGCGACCGCGAGATTCCAGTCGACCATGCCAGCACCGCCACTCGCGCTCGTCATGCCCTCACCGTACGTGCTCCCACCCACCAGCGGCAGCCACCCGCCACGAACACCCTCACCCCGCCCCCGGCGGGGCGGGGGCCGCGGGCGGGCGGGGGCGGGTCAGTGGCAGCCGCAGGCGGCGAGGCGGGCGGCGATGCGGTCCATGGCGGCGCGCGCGGTGTCGGCGGGGGCGGTGGTGCGGGTCATGACGGCGAAGGCGAGGAGGCGGCCGTCGGCGTCGACGACGGTGCCGGCGAGGGTGTTGACGCCGCTGAGGGTCCCGGTCTTGGCACGGATCAGGCCGGCCGCGTCGGCGGCGCCCGAGCCGGTGCCGTAGCGCTTGCCGAGGGTGCCGGTGAAGCCGGCGATGGGCAGGCCGGTGAGGACCGGGCGCAGGGTCGGGTGCTGGTCGGAGGCGGCCAGGGCGAGGAGTCGGACGAGGACGGCCGGCGGGACGGCGTTGCCCGGGTGCAGTCCGCTGCCGTCGTTCAGGGACACGCCCGCCATCGGCACGCCGAGCTTGGCGAGTTCCCGGGTGACGGCGGTGGCGGCGCCCTCGAAGCTGGCCGGTTGGCCCGCGGCGAGGGCCGCCTGACGGGCCATCGCCTCGCCGATCTGGTTGTCGGAGGTGGTGAGCATGCGCTCGACCAGCCGGGCGACGGTCGGCGAGTCCACCCGGCCGAGGACGGGGGCGGCGGAAGCGGCCGGGGCGGCGGCGGGCCTGGCCGTGCCGTCGACGGTGACGCCCTGGGCCTTGAGCAAAGCGGCGAAGATCTCGGCGGCCTTCCCGGCCGGGTCGGCGACCCGGGCCGGCGCATCGTCACGGCTCTTGGGGTCCACCTTGGCCTCGTCGACCATCAACGGGACGACCAGGGCGATGTTCTGCCCGTCGTGGTTCTTGTGCTGCGGGTTGCCCGCGTACATCGACAGGTCGTAGTCGAGCTTGACGGTGGTGGTGCCGGCGGCCTTGAGGGCGGCGGCGGTCTGCCGGGCCAGGGCGTCGAGCGAGGCGGGGGCGGTGTCGGCGTCGGCCGCCCGGCCGCCGATCTGGACCTGGTCGGCGGGCAGTGCGGTGAGCGTCGGGTCGCCGCCGCCGACCAGGGTGATCGTGCCGGGGTCCGCGCCCCGGACCACCCGGGTGGTCAGCCGGGTGTCGCCGGGGATCAGCGACAGGGCCGCGATCGCGGCGGCCAGCTTGGTGGTGGAGGCGGGGGTGGCCGGGGTGTTCTCGCCGGAGCCGTACAGGAGTTGGCCGTCGGCGGCGTCCGCGACGGCGAAGGTGACGGTGCCGAGGCTCTTGTCGGCGACGGCGGCGGCGAGCGCCTGCTGGAGGCCCTGGGCGGTGGGTGCGGCGGCGGGGCCGCCGGCCTCGACGGTGGCCAGGACCGCGCCGGGGGCGGGGGCCGGGCGGGCGCCGCCGCCCGGGGCGGGGGCCGAGCCGGTGGGGCCCGTGGAGCCGGTGCCGGTGGGCGTGGAGCCGCCGGTGGTGCCGGGGGCGGTGGGCTGTTCGCCCGGGCGGGTGGCCGGGGTGTCGCCCGGCCTGGGCTTGCCGTCGCCCCTCCCCCGGCCGCCCTTCCCGCCGTCGCGGCCGTCCCGGCCGTCGCCCTCGCCGTGCTCGGTGCTGTGGCCGCCGGGGCCCGGGGAGGGCTGCGCGTACGCTCCGCCCGAGGTCAGGACCGTTCCGGCGACCAGCAGGGCCGCTCCGAACAGTCCCGCGGCTGTCCCCCTGCGGCGGCGCGCCGCCCCGACCCCTGTTCCCACCGACCGGCCCCTTTCCTGAGCACTCACTCCCGTAGGAGACACTTGGATTCTGTCAGTCCCTACCTTGGAGGAACCGTTGGAATTCGACGTCCTTATCGAAATCCCGAAGGGCTCTCGTAACAAGTACGAGGTCGACCACGAGAGCGGCCGGCTGCGGCTCGACCGGATGCTCTTCACCTCGACCCGCTACCCGGCCGACTACGGCTACGTGGAGGGCACGCTCGGCGAGGACGGCGACCCGCTGGACGCGCTGGTGATCCTGGACGAGCCGACCTTCCCGGGTTGCCTCATCAAGTGCCGTGCCATCGGCATGTTCCAGATGACCGACGAGGCCGGCGGCGACGACAAGCTGCTGTGCGTTCCGGCCACCGACCCGCGCTGGGAGCACCTGCGGGACATCCACCACGTGTCGGAGTTCGACCGCCTGGAGATCCAGCACTTCTTCGAGGTCTACAAGGACCTGGAGCCCGGCAAGTCCGTCGAGGGCGCCAACTGGGTCGGCCGCGCCGAGGCCGAGGCCGAGGTCACCGCTTCGATCAAGCGTCTGGCGGAGCAGGGCGGTCACTGAGCCGTCGTTCCGATCTCGTTCGATCAGATAGTTCTGAGCAGTTCGAGGTAGGTCGGGGCAGCCGGAGGCCGGGGTTCGCGGATTCGTCCGCGGGCCCCGGCCTTCGCCGTGTCCGGGGCCGGGCGCGGCCGTCTTGCCGACAGCCTGTCGGCAAGACGGCTTGTTAGGTTAGGCTAACCAAAACAGTCGGGGCCGAATCCGATCCTGGAGGCCGCATGCCCACGCCCGAGCCCGTCCCGTTCTCCACCGCGCTCCGCACCGCCAGCAGCGAGGAGCACGAGGCTGCGGAGCAGTCCTCGTTCATGAGCCACCTGCTGGGCGGACGGCTCGGGGTCGAGGCCTACGCCGACCTCACCGGCCAGCTCTGGTACGTCTACCGGGCCCTGGAGAACCGCGCCGGACACCTGGCCGAGCACCCGCTCGCCGGGCCCTTCATCGACCGGGCGCTGCTGCGCACCGCTGCCATCGAGCGCGACCTGGCGCACCTGCGCGGGCCGGACTGGCGGGACGGCCTGGCGCCGCTGCCCGCCACCGCCGCGTACGTCGCGCGGGTGGAGGAGCTGGCCGAGACGTGGCCGGCCGGGTACATCGCGCACCACTACACCCGCTACCTGGGCGACCTGTCCGGCGGTCAGATCATCCGCGGCATCGCCGAGAAGACCTGGGGCTTCGAGCGCAAGGGCGACGGCGTGCGGTTCTACGTCTTCGAGGAGGTCGACAATCCGGCCGCCTTCAAGCGCGAGTACCGGGCCCGGCTGGACGCCGCCGGGCTGGCGATGGACGAGGTGGAGCGGCGCCGGGTGGTCGAGGAGTGCAAGCGGGCCTTCGTGCTCAACGGCGCGGTCTTCCGGGACCTGGACGCGCGCTACCCCCTGAGCGCCTGAACGTTTCTCCTGAGGCGCACCCGCCCGGGTGCGCCAACGGATCGGCCCCGGCGAGCGGTTGCTCGCCGGGGCCGCCGCGCGTCCCGGGGGTGCGTCAGGAGCGCGCGCCGCGCCGGTTGCGCACCAGCACGGTGGCGCTGCCGCCGACCAGCAGCAGACCGGCCGCGGTGGCCAGCAGCGGGACCACCGGGGTCTCCGAACCGGTGGCGGCCAGCACGCCGCCCGCACCGCCCGCACCGGCCAGGCCGCCGCCGGTGGTCAGCGAGGCGCCGCCGACCGTGCCGGTGCCCGAACCCTGGCCTCCGGCAGGCTGGTTGGCGCCACCGGCACCGGCACCGGCACCGGACCCGGCGGTCGGCGGGGTGGCCGGCAGCTTGGCGTCCTTGTCGAACGCCAGGGTGGCGCTGACCGGGTCCAGGGCCGTGCCCGCCGGGTAGTTGGAGAACACCGGGACACCCTCGGCGGTGAGCGTGGCCGGGACGCCGGAGAGCGTCACCACGCCGTTGACCGGCTTCAGGGCGGAGGCGGGCACGTCCAGCTTGGCGATCCGCGCGCCGCTCAGCGACGTCGCCTTGCCGTCGGGGGACTTGCCGTTCACGTCGGCGGTCAGGAAGGCGCCGCCCTGGTCGATCGTCAGGCCCAGCTTGGAGAGCGTGGTGTCGAGCGCCCAGCCGTCCTTGCCGGGGTGGCCGAGGAAGCGGACCGAGCCGTCGAAGGCGGCGGTCAGCGAGTGGTCGGCGGTGTTGTAGCCGCCGGTGGCGCCGCCGAAGCGGTAGTCGGCCGCGCCGCCGCCGAACTCGACCTTGCCGCTCGCCATCGGGGTGGCCAGGTACGCGCGGAAGCTCTCCTTGACCGTCCAGTCGAGGGTCCCGTTCAGCACGGGCAGCCGACCGGGGGCGCCGGTGGGCGCCGGGGTCCCGGTCGCGGACGGGGTGGCGCTCGTGGACGGCGAGGCGGTGGCACTCGGCGACTGCGTCGCGGACGGCGTCGAGGTGGCCGACGGCGTGGCGGAGGGCGTGGCCGTCGGCGTGCCGGTGGCGGACGGCGAGGCGGTCGGCGTGCCCGTGGCGGACGGCGTCGACGTCGGGGTCGGGGCCGTCGGCGAAGCGGTGGCGGTCGCCGTGGCGGTCGGCGACGGCGTCGCCGGGCTCTGCTTCAGCAGCAGCGACAGCGGGTCCATGTCCGCCCCGGCCGCGTAGAAGCCCGCGAAGGCCTTGGCGCCCTGCTCGGTCAGCTTCGCCGCCGTCGGCACCCCGGTGGTGGTGTCCCGCCCGACGGTGAACGTCACCAGCGGCACGTCGTCCCGTCGGGTGACCTCGGTGGCGCCCATCGACTCCTTGGAAGCGGTGTCGGCGGTGAGCGTGCCGGTCGTCCCGGCGGTGGTGACCTTGAGGTCGCTGAGGGCGACGTCCAGCGCGCCGTGGTGGGCGGTGAAGCGGACCCCGCCGGTGAAGGAGGAGCTCAGCGCGTGGGTGGCGAGGTCGTACGTGGCGTTCGCCAGGCCGAAGTGGAAGGTGCCGTCGGCGTTGGTGGTGGCGCCGCCGGTCAGTTCGATGGCGCCGCCCTGGGAGGCCGGGCCGCTGACGTAGCTGCGGAAGCTGGCCTTCACGCCCCAGTCCAGCGAGCCGGTGTCGTACGTGACGCTGCCGGGACCACCCGCGCCGAAGGCCAGTGCGGGGGCGCCGAGGGCGGTCAGGCCGAGGCCGGCGGTGGCGGCCGCGAGGGCGGCCAGCCGGGTGCGGTTGCGGGACATGGTGGGTACTCCGTTCGGATGGGGCGGGGGGAGGGAGCGGGGGGACGCTCCGGGGTGTCAGGCCGCGTCGCCGGGGCCCGGCGCGGCACCGGGGCCGCCGTCGGCGCCCGCGCCCGACGCGGCGGCCGCGCGGCGGCGCCGGACGAGCAGGCCGCCGGTCACGGCGAGCGCGGCCACCAGCACGGCGCCGCCGGCCACGGCCGCCACCGGGAAGCCGCCCGGGGAGGAGGCGGCGGCGACGGGCGCGGCGGAGGGGCCGGTGGCGGGGGTCGCGGTGGCGCTCGGCGCGGTGGCCGGGGCGCTGCCGAGGTCGGGCAGCGGGGGCAGCGCGGCGGCCGGGTCGAGCGCGACGGCGAAGCTCAGCGGGTCCATCTCGGTGCCGGCCGGGTAGAGGCCGCCGAAGGCCTTGGCGCCGCCCTCGGTGAGCTTCAGCGGCACCTCGACGGCCTTCAGCAGGCCGCCCTCGGGCTTGAGGCCGGCCGGGTCGAAGGCGGCCAGCTCGACGCCGGTGAGCTGCTGGGTGGCGCCGTCCGGGGTCCGGCCGGAGACGTCCGCGACCAGTCGGCCCTGGCCTCCGGCCACGGTGACGCCCGGGTTGGCGAGGGTGAGGTCCAGGCCGTAGGTGTCGCCGCTGCGCAGGCCGGTGAAGCGCACGGTGCCGGTGAAGGCAGCGGTGAGGTCGCCGTTGGCGGGGTCGTAGCCGCCCTTGGCCGGGGTCCAGCGGAAGTAGGCGCCGCCGTCCGCCGCGCCGGCGCCGAGTTCCCAGCGGCCCTGGGCGATCGCGCCGGTGACGTAGTCGCGGAAGGTGCGGCGCACGCCCCAGTCGAGGGCGCCGTTCGCGAACTCGGTCCGGGCGGGGGCCTGGGCGACGGGCGGGGCGGTCGGGGTCTCCGCGGTCGGGGTCTCCGCGGTCGCCGACGGCGTCGGCACGGCGGCCGCCGAGGGGGTGGCCGCGGCGGTCGGCGACGGGGTCGACGAAGTCGGCTGCGCGGCGGGCAGGTTGACCGAGAGGGTGAGCGGGTCCAGGGCCGTCCCGGCGGGGTAGAAGTTGCCGAAGGCCTTGGCCCCGGCGTCGGTGAGGGTGCCCGGCACGTTGCTGAGCGTCAGGGTGCCGGCCGCGCCGCGCAGGTCGACGCCGGCCAGTGAGAGCTCGGCCAGTTTGGCCTGGCTCGCGCTGCTGACCTGCCCGGTGTCCTTGGACTTGCTGCTGACGTCGGCGTACAGCCCGGCCGCGCCGCCCTGGACGGCCCGGACGGTGAGCCGGCCGAGGCTCAGGTCGAGCGCGTTGGCGCCGTTCTCCTGGTGCCCGGTGAACCGGACCCCGCCGGAGAAGGCGGCGGTCAGCGCACCGGTCGCCGGGTCGTAGCCGCCGGTCGCGGAGTGGAACCGGAAGGTGCTGCCGCCGACCGTGGCCGCGCCGCCGTTGAGCGTCCAACTCCCCTTGGCGATGGGCCCGGTGATGTATGTCAGGAAGGACTGCTTGATGCCCCAGTCCAGCCGTCCGCCGGCGACCTTGCCCTCCGCCGCGTGCGCCGGGCCGGGCGACAGGCCCACCGCCAGCAGGGCGGCGAGGGCGGCCACCAGGGTGGCGGCCAGACGGCGGAGCCGGCTGGACAGGGGCACGGCGGATCACTCCTCGGCGGGGTGCGGTCAGTGGCGGTGAAGGACGCGGCAAGGGAGGGGTCGGGCGTGGCGCCGACCCCCTTGCGGAACTCAGGTAAGGCTAACCTAATATATGAGTCAAGAGTCCCGCCGCGACCCCTCCACCAGGACCGGAGCGGCGACAACTCCCAGTGAAGGGAAGCACGTTGAGCAGCAGTACGATCCGAACCGGGGCGGCCCGCGGGCCCGCCCTCCTGCTGCTCGCCCTCGGCCTGCTGCTCGCCCTCGGCCTGCTGCTCGCCCTCACCGCCTGCGGCCCGTCCGGCACCGCCGGCGGAGCAGACGCGGCGAGCTCCTCCCGGGCCCCCGACGCGGTCGAACCGCTGCCCGTCGAACCCGTCCCGCAGCTCCCGGCCACCACCGCCTCCGCCGACGGCCGCCAGGTCACCGTCACCAGCGCCGAGCGGATCATCCCGCTCAACGGCAGCCTCTCCGAGCTGGTGTTCAGCCTCGGCCTCGGCCCCAAGGTGGTCGCCCGGGACGTCTCCACCACCTTCCAGCAGGCCGCCGCCCTGCCGGTGATCACCCAGGCCCACGACGTGTCCGCCGAGGGCGTGCTGTCGCTGCACCCCACCGTCGTCCTCGCCGACCGCTCCACCGGCCCGGCCGAGGCCATCGCGCAGATCCGCGCGGCCGGCGTCCCGCTGCTCGTCCTGGACGACGCCAAGCGGCTCGCCGACGTCGGCCCGCGCATCGACACCGTCGCCGCCGCCCTCGGAGTCCCGGACGCCGGACGGCAGTTGAAGGAACGCACCGAACAGCGGATCGACGAGGCCAGGGCCGCCGCCCCGGCCGCCGCCCGCCACCCCAAGGTCGCCTTCCTCTACCTGCGCGGCAGCGCCTCCGTCTACCTGCTCGGCGGGCCCGCCTCCGGCGCCGGCTCGCTGATCGAGGCGGTCGGCGGCCAGGACGCCGGCACCGCCGCCGGCCTCACCGGCGACTTCACCCCGCTCACCAGCGAGGCCCTGGTCAAGGCCGCGCCCGACGCCATCCTCGTGATGAGCAAGGGCCTGGACTCGGTCGGCGGCGTCGACGGCCTGCTCAAGCTGCCCGGCGTCGCCCAGACCCCGGCCGGCCTCGACCGCCGGATCGTCTCGATCGAGGACGGCCAACTGCTCAGCTACGGCCCGCGCACCCCCCAGGTGCTCCGCGAGATCGCCGCCCAGCTCTACCCGGCGGACGCCAAGTGACCACCGCCGTACGGGCGAAGACCGCGCCCGCCGTCAGCAGGACCACCCTGATCACCGCCGGGCTCGCCGCCGCCCTGGTGCTCTGCGCCCTGCTCGCCGCCGGCATCGGCGCCTACCGCATCCCGCTCGGCGACATCCTGGCCTCCGCCGCCCACCGGCTCGGCCTCGGCGGGCACGCCCTGGACCGGGTGCCCGAGTCGGTGCTGTGGAACGTCCGGCTCCCCCGGGTGGTGCTCGCCCTGCTCGTCGGCGGCTCGCTCGGCTGCGCCGGGGCGCTGATGCAGGGCGTGTTCGGCAACCCGCTGGCCGAGCCCGCCGTGATCGGCGTCTCCTCGGGCGGCGCGGTCGGCGCGGTGGCCTGCATCGTGCTCGGCCTGGACGCCCTCGGCAGCTGGACGATCACCGCCTTCGCCTTCGCCAGCGGCCTGCTGACCGTCTTCGCGGTGTACCTGATGGCCCGCTCCGGCGGCCGCACCGAGGTGGTCACGCTGATCCTCACCGGGGTCGCCGTGAACGCCTTCTGCGGCGCGCTGATCGGGATCTTCCTGTTCACCGCCGACTCCGCCGCGATCAGCCAGGTCACCTTCTGGCAACTCGGCTCGCTCTCCCAGGCCACCTGGGGCAAGGTGCTCGCCGTCCTGCCGTTCGCCGCCGTCGGCCTGGCCGTCGCCCCGCTGTACGCCCGCAAGCTGGACCTGCTGGCCCTCGGCGAACGCCCGGCCCGCCACCTCGGGGTGGACGTCGAGCGGATGCGGCTGGTGCTGATCACCGTCGTCGCGCTGCTCACCGCCGCGGCCGTCGCGGTCAGCGGCATCATCGGCTTCGTCGGGCTGGTCGTCCCGCACCTGCTGCGGATGCTGGCCGGGCCCGGCCACCGCTTCCTGCTGCCCGCCTCGGCGCTCGGCGGCGCGCTGGTCCTGGTGGCCGCCGACCTCGCCGCCCGCACCGTCGCCGAGCCGGCCGAGCTGCCGCTCGGGGTGCTCACCGCACTGATCGGCAGTCCGTTCTTCTTCTGGCTGCTGCGCCGGACCAGGAGTCGGCAGGGAGGCTGGGCATGAGATTGCGAACCCCCCGGCAGGTGCCCGAACGGCCCCTGCCCGGAACCGAGTTGCTGACCGCCGAGACCGTCCGGCTGACCATCGGCGGGCGCGCCCTGCTGGACGGCGCGTCGGTGCGGGTCGCCGCCGGAGAGGTGGTCGCGCTGCTCGGGCCGAACGGCGCCGGCAAGTCCACCCTGCTGTCCGTCCTGGCCGGCGACGTCCGGCCGGACGGCGGCGAGGTCCGGCTGCGCGGCCGCCCGCTGGCCGGCTACGGCGCCGCCGAGCTCGCCCTGCACCGCGCGCTGCTGCCGCAGTCCGCCGCGCTGTCCTTCCCGTTCCCCGCCGACGAGGTGGTCCGGATGGGCCGCGCCCCCTGGACCGGCACGGCGTCCGCCGCCGAGGACGAGGCCGTGGTCGCCGAGGCGATGGCCGCCACCGAGTCCGCCGCCTTCGCCGGGCGCCCGTTCACCGCGCTGTCCGGCGGCGAGCGGGCCCGGGTGGCACTGGCCCGGGTGCTGGCCCAGCGCGCGTCGCTGCTGCTCCTGGACGAGCCGACCGCCGCCCTGGACCTGCGCCACCAGGAGCTGGTGCTGCGGGTCGCCAGGGAGCGCGCCGCCGCCGGGGACGGCGTGGTCGTGGTGCTGCACGACCTGTCCCTGGCGGCGGCCTACGCGGACCGGGTGGTACTGCTGAACGCCGGGGCGACGGTCGCGGACGGGCCGGTCGCCGAGGTGCTGCGCGCCCCGCTGCTCAGCGAGGTGTACGGCCACCCGGTCGAGGTGCTGGCGCACCCGCGCACCGGGGTGCCGCTGGTGCTGCCCGAACGCTGACCGGGCGCGGGGCCGGCGCGGCGGGGCTGCGGACGGGCCTGGGCGGGCCGCGGAAGCGGGCTCAGTCCTCCAGCCGGAAGCCGAGCTTCAGCCCGACCTGGTAGTGCTTCACCCCGCCGTCCTCCAGGTGGCCCCGGACCTGCGTCACCTCGAACCAGTCGAGGTTGCGCAGCGTCCGGGAGGCCCGCTCCACCCCGTTGCGGATCGCGGCGTCGACGCTCTCGGTCGAGGATCCGACGATCTCGGTCACCCGGTACACGTGGTCAGTCATGGCGGACTCCCTCAGCTGTGCGACGGCCCCCGGTCCACCGTGCACCGCCACCGCTCCGCCCGCACGCCGACGGCCGCCTCCGGCCTCCCCGCATCCCCTGGAAGGCCGCCGGCAGGCCCCTGGCAGGCCCCGGGGAGGCCGCCGGCGCACCCCGGGGCGGCCGAGGGAGGCCGCGGAGGCCGCTAGAAGGCCGCCCGCACCTGCCCGACCGGGGCACCGCCGCCCAGCAGCGGGGCCGCCCCGATCCGCTCGACGGTCTCGTCCGCGCCGGTCACCCCGAGCCGGCGCAGCGCGGCCGCCAGCACCGGGCCGCGGGCCCGCTCGCCGCCGTCGTCGATCTTGAAGGCGAGCGCCCGCCCGTCCGGCAGCGCCACCACCTGGACGGCCTCGGCGCCCATCTTGGACAGCGCGCCGGGGACGGCCCGCATCAGCCAGGTGTCGGCCCGGCGGGTGCCGGCCACGTACTCGGGGTGGGCGCGCATCGCGTCGGCCACCCGGCGGGGCGCCGTGCCCTCGGCGGCCAGCACCAGGCCGCGGTAGCCGCGTGCCAGGCCGGTCAGCGTGACGGCCAGCAGCGGCGCGCCGCAGCCGTCCACCCCGGCGTGCGTGGCGGTCTCGCCGGTGCCCTCCTCCAGGGCCTCACGGGCCAGCCGCTGGATCGGGTGCCCGGGGTCGAGGTAGCTCGCGGTGTCCCAGCCGTTGGCGACGCAGGCGGCCAGCCAGCCGGCGTGCTTGCCGGAGCAGTCCATCAGGACGGGGGCGCGGCGGCCGCCGGAACCGAGCAGCAGTTCCGCCTCGGTCTCGTCGAGCGGGAGGTCGGCCGGGGTGCGCAGGGCGGACTCGTCGAGCCCCGCGGAGCTCAGGATGGTCCGGACACCGTCGAGGTGAAACGATTCCGCGGAGTGGCTGGAGGCGGCCAGCGCCAGCAGTTCGCCCTCGATCGCCAGCCCGGCCCGCAGCGTGGCCACCGCCTGGAACGGCTTGGCGGTCGACCGGGGGAAGACCGGCGCGTCGGGGTCGCCGAGCGCGAACTCCACCGAGCCGTCGGCGGCGAGCAGCACCAGGGAGCCGTGGTGGCGGCCCTCGGTGAAGCCCGAGCGTATGACCTCGGCGAGGACGACGGGCGGGGTGGCGGACTGGGACATGGCGGGAGCCTTCCGGGGGTGAGGGTGGACCGGGGGGCGAGCCGGGCCCCGCCCGCCCGTGGTACCTCACCCGGTCAGAGCGGCCCCCCTGCGAGCAGGTCCTCGACCCGTGCTTCCCCATCACGGTACCTGCGGGTGATCTCCGCGCTGCAACCGTCGGCCGTCCGCAGCAGCCGCTGCCGCCGCCCGGACACCTCGCGCTCGTGCGCGCGCAGCCGCTCCAGCGCGGCCAGCAGCTCCTCCGCCGGGTGCGCGGCCAGGTCGGCGAGCTGGACGTCCCCCATCAGTTCGGCCGCCTCCAGCTGGGACTCGTGGCCGCGCGGCGGCCCGAGCGTGACGTGCCGGGCCGAGCGCCGCACGGTGGAGGGCGCGTCGGTCAGGATGGCCGGGAGGCGGTCCAGCAGGTCGCCGGGGGGCCCGTCGGCGCCGCCCGCCCCGGCCGGCCCGCCCGCCCCGGCCGGCCCGGCCGCCCGGACCGGACCGCCGGGCCGGCGGTCGAGTTCGGCGCGCAGGATGTCCATCCGCCCGTGCAGCAGCCGCCGCAGGTAGGAGAGGTCGGCCTCCTGCTCCAGGGTCTCCCGGCGCAGGATCCGCAGCTGGTCCAGGCCCAGCCGCTCCAGATCGGGCTCTATCGCCGTGCCCAGGGCCCCGGCGCCCCCGGCGACCTCCGCCACGTGCCCGGACCGGTCCCACGCCGCGCTGCTCGCGTCCATCAACCAACCCACCTGCCGTCGTCCGATCCCGCCCGCTCGCGGCACTGCGTCCCTGCCGCCGGTCCGGCCCGTCCCCCGACGGGCTCACGCGTCCCGTCCGTTGGCACGCCCGGCCGCCCCCGAAGGTTCCGGTTCCCGGCCGGAACCACCCACCGGGGCGATGCCGCCAGAACGCCTGACCTACGGGCTCGACCGCCCGGCCGAGCCCGGCCCGGTGCGGCGGACCATATGGCGCGCCGGGCCCTCCGTACGGTCCACCAGCGTGCCACCCCGCCCGGCGCGGGCGCACCGCCCGTGCACCCGAACGGCCCCCTGGCGAACGGGGGTGGCTGATATGACCGGACCTTTCCGCAGGAAGAGCGGCGCCCGACCCCGCGCAGGCGCGCACCACCCAGCGTGCACCACCTGTACACGCGCCCCTCCCGCACGCCCCGGGTGCCCGTCGGGCACGGCGCCGGGTGCCCGTCGGGCACGCTCCGGGCCTCCGGCACAATGGCGGCATGCGAGCAGTGGTGCAGCGAGTGACCGAGGCCAGGGTGACCGTGGCCGGAGAGACCGTCGGCGCGATCGAGGGGCCCGGACTCTGCGTCCTGGTCGGCGTCACCCACGAGGACACCCCGGCCAAGGCCGCCCAGCTGGCCCGCAAGCTGTGGACGCTGCGGCTGCTGCCCGCCGACGACGAGGGCGTCGAGCAGTCCTGCTCCGACCTCGGGGCCCCGCTGCTGGTGATCAGCCAGTTCACCCTCTACGGCGACGCCCGCAAGGGCCGCCGCCCGACCTGGAACGCCGCCGCCCCCGGCCCGGTCGCCGAGCCCCTGGTGGACGAGGTGGTCGCCCGACTGCGCGCGCTCGGCGCCAAGGTGGAGACGGGCCGGTTCGGCGCCGACATGCAGGTGGCTCTGGTGAACGACGGCCCGTTCACCGTCCTCGTGGAGGTCTGACCGCTGCCGGGCGCACGGGCTACTGCGGGACGATCACGTCCTGGGTGCCCGGCACCGTCCCGGCCAGCAGCACCGCGTCCACCGGGACGTTCCGCTTGACGATCGCCAGCGCGATCGGCCCCAGCTCGTGGTGGCGGGCCGAGGAGGTGACGAAGCCGAGCGGGCGCCCGTCCGGCTCCGCGGCCAGCCGCACCTGCGTCCCGTGCGGGGGCAGCGTCTCCTCGGTGCCGTCCAGGTGCAGGAAGACCAGGCGGCGCGGCGGCCGGCCCAGGTTGTGCACCCGGGCGACGGTCTCCTGTCCGCGGTAGCAGCCCTTCTGCAGGTGGACGGCGGTGCGCAGCCAGTCCACCTCGTGCGGGATGGTCCGGTGGTCGGTCTCGAAGCCCAGCCGCGGCCGGTGGCCCTCGATCCGCAGCGCCTCGTACGCCCAGACCCCCGCCGCCGGGCCGTACCCGGCGGTCAGCTTCGCCAGCTCGGCGCGCGGCACGAACAGGTCGCGCCCGTACGGGAGTTCGCGCACCGCCGCGGCGCCCTCGACGGAGGCGGTGGAGCCCGCCGGCAGGTGCACCACGGCGTACTCGGCGGTCGCGTCGGCGACCTCCACCCGGTAGAAGAACTTCATGCTCTCCAGGTAGCCCAGCAGCGCCTCCTGGGTGCCCGGCTCGACGTGCGCCCAGGTGGTGGTGCCGTCGTCGACCAGGTAGAGCGCGTGCTCGACGTGCCCGTTCGGGGAGAGCACCAGCGCCTCGGTGGCCTCCTGCGGCGCCAGCGCGCTGACGTGCTGGGTGAGCAGCAGGTGCAGCCAGGCCAGGCGGTCCTGGCCGGTGACGGTGAGCACGCCGCGGTGCGAGAGGTCCACGAAGCCCGTGCCCCGCGCGAGGTTGCGTTGCTCGCGGAAGATGTCGCCGTAGTGGGCGGCGACGCCCTCGTCGGCGCCTTCGGCGGGGACGGCTCCGGGCAGGCTCAGCAGCGGGCTCTTCATACCGGCCAGCTTACGACCGGCCGTCCGCGAGCTTGGCGGTGCAGTCGGCGCAGCGGCCGAAGATGGCGAAGTGCTTGAGGTCGGTGTCGAAGCCGTGCTGTTCGCGCAGGCTGCGGATCAGCGGCTCGGCGATCTCGGTGCCGGTCTCGGAGACCTTGTCGCAGTCCCGGCAGACCAGGTGCAGGTGGTGGTGGCGGCCGGCCAGGTGGTAGGTCGGGGCGCCGTGGCCGAGGTGGGCGTGCGAGACCAGGCCGAGTTCCTCCAGCAGCTCCAGGGTCCGGTAGACGGTGGAGATGTTGACGCCACTGGCGGTCTGCCGGACGTGGCAGAGGATCTCGTCGGGGGTGGCGTGGTCGAGGCGGTCGACGGCTTCGAGTACGAGCTGCCGCTGCGGGGTCAGCCGGTAGCCGCGTTCGCGCAGGTCGGCCTTCCAGTCGCCGGAGAGCTGCCAGTCGGTGGTGCCGGTGTCCGCCACGGTGCTGTCCCTGCCAAGGTCGGGGGTCCTGAGGCAAGTGTAGGGACCGGCCGGCGGCCGGTCCCTACCTCACGCGAAAGCCGTACCGCTCAGCGGAGCGCCGGGCTCACTTGAAGAACGCGATGCCGTCGTCCGGCAGGTCGTTGATGTCCTTGATCAGCTGGGCCGGGCTGAGCACCTTCTTCAGCTGGGCCGACATGTACGGGCGCAGCGGCACGTTCGGGGCGGCCTTCTCGCCGACCCAGAGCAGCTCCTCGTTGACGAAACCGTACAGCCGCTTGCCGCCCGAGTACTCCGGCGAGCCCTCGATCCGGGCGACCGCGTCCGTGGAGACGTCGATCTGCGGCTTGCCGTCGGCCAGCTCGCCGTACCAGATCTCCACGGTGCCGTCGTCGCGGACGGACGAGATCTCGATCCCGCGGACGCCGCTGGTGCCGTCGTGGTTGCTGGTGATGCGCCAGAACGCGTGCTCGTTCTCCAGCGGGCGGACCTTCTCGCCCTCGTTGTCCAGCACCCAGGTGCGGGAGCGGAACTCCAGGAAGGGCCGGCCGTCGTGCCGGATCACGATCTCCTGGCCGAAGTTGCACTTCTCGGTGCCAGGGCCCTCTTCATCTGGCAACGGGGCATAGACGCCCGCGCCCTCCCAGGTGCCGAGGAGGAAGGCGAGCGGGACGACGTCCTTGTGGAGGTCAGAGGGGATCTCGATCATGTTCCTGGTCGCTGTCGTCGTCGGTGTGGGCTGCCTCAACCGTACGGCAGGATCAGCGCTGGCCCTGGTAGAGCTTCATCACCGAGAAGATGGCGAACCAGGTGATCAGCACGGCCATGAGGGCCAGCAGACCGTCGAAGAAGATTTCCAGACCGGACACGGGTGGCTCCCAGGCGGCGACAGTGTGGTGGATTTTGCTGCCGCTCACTCTATCCGCCGGTCATCGACCGGTCGCGGTGAGCCCCACCACGTCATCGTTCGCGCCGATTCTCCTCCGCCGTCCAAGGTTTCCCCAAGGGATCCCGGGATGACGGCGAGCGGGGGCCGCGAGCCCTCTAAGGTGGCGCCATGTCGAAGAAACTCGTCATCAAGGTCACCGCCGGGGCCGATGCGCCGGAGCGGTGTTCGCAGGCGTTCACCGTCGCGGCGGTGGCCGTCGCCAGCGGGATCGAGGTCTCGCTCTGGCTGACCGGGGAGTCCTCCTGGTTCGCCCTGCCGGGGCGGGCGGCGGAGTTCGAACTGCCGCACGCGGCACCGCTTCCGGACCTGCTGGAGGCGATCCTCGCGAGCGGCTCGGTGACGCTGTGCACCCAGTGTGCGGCCCGCCGGGGGATCGTGCAGCAGGACACCGTCGAGGGCGTCCGGATCGCGGGCGCGCAGGTCTTCGTCAGCGAGATCATGGCGGACAACGTCCAGGCACTCGTCTACTGACGGCTACGGGTGCTCCTCGTGGTCGGGGCGGTCCCGGTCGTGGCCGGGCTCGTCCCACTTCGGGTCGTCCCAGCGCGGGTCGTTCCACCAGTCGTCGTCCGGGTCCCGCTTGTTGGCGAACACGGCGGCGACCGGCGGGATCACCATCGCGACCACGCACATGCCGATGGCGGCGGGCACGGAGAAGAACCTCACCACGCCCCAGGCCAGCACGAACAGGCCCAGGCAGACGCCCATCAGGGCGAAGTAGTAATGCCGCCGCCGCCTTGTCTGCACGTCTCCACGGTACGACCGAGGGCCCTGCCGCGGCAGGGCCCTCGGTGTACTCCGCCCGTGGACCAGGCGGATCGGGTGGTTCGGGTGGCTCAGGTGGAACGGGCGGATCGGGTACCGATCAGACCGCGATCGCGACCTCGACGGCGGCGCCCTGGGAGGCCACCACCTGACGGTCCACGGTCTGGCCCGGCACCAGCGCGCGCAGGGTCCACTTGCCCGGGCGGGCGAAGAACCGGAACTGGCCGGTCGCCGAGGTGGGCACCTCGGCCGTGAACTCGCCCCCCTCGTCGAGCAGCCGGACGTAGCCGTTGACCGGCTCACCGTCGCGGGTCACCGAACCCTGGATGATCGTCTCGTTCGCCACGTCAACTCCTGCCAGGTCCGGGCCGCCGGCCTTCGCACCGCACATGTCTTGTCTTCCCTTCTGACGACGGTCGAGCCGCGGGCTCAGTTGCTGCCGAGCTCGATCGGCACGCCGACGAGGCTGCCGTACTCGGTCCACGAACCGTCGTAGTTCTTGACGTTCTCCTGGCCGAGCAGCTCGTGCAGGACGAACCAGGTGAGCGCGGAGCGCTCGCCGATGCGGCAGTAGGCGATGGTGTCCTTCGCCAGGTCGATGCCCTCGGCCTCGTACAGCGCCTTGAGCTCGTCGTCGCTCTTGAAGGTGCCGTCGTCGTTGGCGTTCTTGGCCCACGGGATGTTGCGGGCGCTCGGCACGTGGCCGGGGCGCTGCGACTGCTCCTGCGGGAGGTGCGCCGGGGCGAGCAGCTTGCCGGAGAACTCGTCGGGCGAACGGACGTCGACCAGGTTGAGCTGGCCGATGGCCGCGAGCACGTCGTCGCGGAAGGCGCGGATCGAGGAATCGGCGGCCTGCGCCCGGTACTCGGTGGCCTCGCGGGCCGGCACCTCGGCGACCAGGTCGCGGGAGTCCAGCTCCCACTTCTTGCGGCCGCCGTCCAGCAGGCGGACGTCACCGTGGCCGTACAGCTTGAAGTACCAGTAGGCGTACGAGGCGAACCAGTTGTTGTTGCCGCCGTAGAGCACGACGGTGTCGTCGTTGGCGATGCCCTTGGCGCTGAGCAGCGCGTCGAAGCCGGCCTGGTCGATGAAGTCGCGGCGGACCGGGTCCTGGAGGTCCTGCTTCCAGTCGATCCGGACGGCGTTGCGGATGTGGTTCTTGTCGTACGCGGAGGTGTCCTCGTCGACCTCGACGATGACGACCTTCGGGTCGTCCAGGTGGGCCTGGACCCAGTCGGCGTCGACCAGGACGTCGCTGCGGCTCATGGTGGTGTTCTCCATCCGAGGGCGGTGTGCGGAAGGTTCTGCTCGGGAGGTGCTGCTGGGTGCCCGGGCGACTGCGGTCCGAATTCCTGTCCGAATACTGGGACGGGGGTGGCGGTCCGGGCCGACCGGCGGGGAGCTGCGGGGTGCGGCGGCGACGGCCGGCCGGGGTGGCCGGGCAAGGTCACCGGGAAAATCGGCGGCGGGCTTCAACTGCCCAGCCAAAACGCCGAGTTAGCGCATTCGACACAGACAGGCGGCCACGCGGCACAGGTCGACCGCCCGCCGCTTCGTGAGATCCGTCTGTCGCTTCATGTCGACGATGCTAGGGACACCGGAGGCCCGCTGTCATCAGCGTACCGAATGTCGAGACTGAATAGCCCGAATACCGAGATTTGACCCTTTCATGGCCTGCGGGGCCGCCGTCCCGCCCGAGGCCGGCGGCCCCGGGCGGCCCACAACGGGCGGAAACGACACCGCTCCGCGAGAGGCACCGGACGGCGCGTCTCGCGGAGCGGAACGCAGGAGACGGAAGAAATGGAAGGAACGGAGGGAGGGAGCGGGGGGGAGGGAACGGGGGGAGGGAACGGCACGGGAGCGGAAGTGACCGGCCGGTCAGCCCAGCAGGTTGACGCCCTTGCCCTCGAAGGTCAGCTGCAGGCCCTCCGGCAGCGGCGTCGCCCCGTCCTTGTCGGCCAGTTTCAGCCCGGCCGGGAGCGAGTCGAGGGTGAAGCTCATCGGCTTCAGCCGCTGGTCGGTGACCCCGGCGAACATCCCGGCCAGCGCGCTGAGCTGGAAGCCGTCCGCGGTGACGGTGCTCCCGCTGCTGTGCACCGAGCCCTCGCCGACCGCGACCGGCCCCAGCGCGGCCTTGATCTTGCCCGGCCCGCCGTACGACAGGGCCAGCCGGGTGTTGCCGCCCACCGGCAGCTTGCCCGCCCCCGACATCAGCTGGGAGGCCGGCGGCAGCAGCTGCGCGAGGTCCGCGTACGAGATCAGGCCGCTGCCGGTGCCGCTGTCCACCGTGGCGCTCCTCAGGCTGTCGCTCACCGTGACGCCGGACAGCCGGGCCTTGAAGGAGCGCAGCGCCACCTGGCGGCCGCCGTCACCGACGGTCAGGCCGTCGGAGGAGATCCGGACGTCGTCCAGCTTCATCGACAGCGCCTGGGTGAGGAACGGGAAGCCCTCGATCGAGATGTCCGGCCGCTGGCTCATCCGGCCGCTGCTCACCATCCGGTCGGCGGCCTGGTCCTCGGCCACCCCGACCGCGATCCGGTCGGCACCGACCAGCAGGCCGGAGAGCACCACCAGGCCGATCGTCGCCTTCAGCCATCCGCGCATCGCACTCCCCGTCGTCGCCGGTCGCCGTCGTCGTTCGCTGTCCTCGTCCGGTGTTCCTCGCCCGGCGTTCCCTGCCCGGCGTTCCATGGCGGCCCCGGCCAAGGCCGTTCCCGCCCGACCGTACGACGTCCCGCCCCGGAGCATGGTTCCGGAGCGGGACTCGCCGTCGTCGGCCGGGTGTCAGCCGGCCAGCAGGTCCGTGGCGATCCAGATCAGCGGCGAGGCCACCGCCAGCGGCAGCGCCACGCCCGCCGTCATGTGCACGAACCGGGACGGGAAGTCGTACGCCGCGACCCGTCGGCCGACCAGCGCACCCAGCCCCGCCAGCACCCCCAGCGCCGGCGGCGCGCCCACCAGCAGACCCAGCAGCACCGCCGCCGCCAGGCCCAGCACCGGGCCCAGCAGCTTCGGGCCGGGCAACGGCGCCGCCGCCAGCACGGTGGCCAGCGCGACCGCGCCCACCCCGGCCGGCACCCAGTCGGCCACCAGCAGCGAGGTGCACAGCGCCGTCACCACCGTGGCCGAGCCGAGCACCGTCAGCGCGTAGAACCGCTCCTTCGGGTCCGAGGGACGGAACGTCTGCAGCACCAGGACCAGCAGGAAGAACCCGCCCAGCGTGCCGACCACCGCCGCCACGCTGCCCTCGGAGTCCGCCAGCAGCACCGCCGCGTCCGCGGTCAGCCCGGCCAGCGCGGCGAGCGCGATGCCCTGGCGGGCCGGCCACATCCCGTTCAGCCGGAACCAGCCGGCCGCCGTCAGCACCTGGAGCAGCGCCACCACCAGTGCCAGCGCCACCTGCCCGAGCGCGGCGCCGCCGGCCAGCAGCGCGGCCACGCCGGCGGTGATCAGCGCGGGCTGAAGGCCCGGATCGATGATCGGCGAACCGGTCCGGCCGCGCGGGCCGGCGGGCGGTGCCACCGGCGCGGGCCGCGCCGGGACGGCCGCGTACGGCGGCGCGGCCGGGGCGCCCGCCGGGCCGCCGGGGGCGACCGGGCGCTTGAGCGTCATGGTCGGCGAGTCGAGGGCGGGCGCTCCCTGCCCCTGCTGCGGGGGCGCCGTCGGCGGGGCCGCCTGCCGCGGGACCGGTGCCGGAGCGGCGTGCCGGGCCTGCGGCGGCGCGGCATGCCGTGCCGCCGGCGGCGGCGGGGCGGGCGTCCAGGCCGGCGGAGCGGTCGGCATCGCGCCGGACACGACCACCGGCGGCAGCAGCGTCGTCGCGGCCGCGTCGTCCATCGGGGGCACGGGCGGCAGCAGCGTGGTGGCCGCGTCGTCCATCGGCGGCACGGGCGGCAGCAGCGTGGTCGCCGTGGCGTCGTCCAGCGCGGGGACGGGCGGCAGCAGCGTGGTCGCCGCGTCATCCATCGGCGGCTGCCCGTACCCCGGGTAGCCGTACGGCGGCTGCTGCCCCGGCTGCGGCGCCTGGGCCTGCGGGTACGGCGGCTGCGGGTACGGGGGGTGGGGCTGCTGCTGCGGATGCCGGTAGGGCGGCTGGGGCGGCGGGGGCTGCTGCGGCCACTCGCCGTAGCCGCCCTGGTTCGCGTTGTTCATGTCCGTCACGCCGCTCAGCCTCCCGCGAACGGGGGCAGCACCTCGACCGTGCCGCCCTCGGTGAGGGGCACGGCCGTGTGGTCCCGGCCGCCGACCTGGGAGCCGTCGACCAGGTAGGAGCAGTGCCCGAGCAACTGGACGAGCTTCGGCCGGTCCGCGTGCCGCCGCCTGGCCTGTGCCAGCGCCTCCGCCAGGGTCACCGCCTCGTACGGCTCCTCGGCCAGCCCGGCCTCGGACTTCGCGGCCGCCCAGTAGCGGATCGTCCCGCGCACCCGGGCGCCGCTCGCGGGCTCCGTGGTCGCACCCATCGGGCCACCCCTTCTCGTCGTCCTCGCCCGGCCCCGGTGCCCCGGTCCGGCTCGCCACCGGGCCGCCCGACCACCCGAAAGATGGACTCGCACGGCGCCGCCGATGTGCGTCCCATGATGGCGTGTCCGCCGCCACGAGGGGCAATCGCCCTGGCCGAGGGGGCCCGGAGGACGGCTCGAAGCTGTGTCCAGGCTCACCCGGCGCGCGCCCGGATTGGGCGAACCGCCGGATTCGAGCCCTCCCGGCGCGGAGGGCCGTCGGCTATTCTCGACGTCCAAGAGGGATCCGGGCAGAGTCGCCCCCGGGTCCTTTTGTGCTTTCAGGACGCCAGTACGGACATTCTTGCGATTCGTCGGCCCACCCCCGGCGCGTCGCGGGAACCGCCCCGCCCCACGCGGCACGACGACGTGCCCCGGCCGGCCGGGGTGTCCACCCGGCACCCGGGCCGCCGCCCGGGACCGGAACAAACCGGAGGGTTCGCGGGATGAACAGGGCAGAAACGGTGCGCCAGGGGTTGCGGGACCCTCGGCGCGTGCGCCGTCGCGTCCTGCGCACCGGCCGGTCCTCCGGCGCTCCTCGGGCGTCCGTCCTCCTCCCCCCGCCCTCAGCACGTGCGCCATCCGGCTGTGGCGGCAGCCGTAACGCGACCGCGACGACCCGGAAAGGGGACTACCGGGTATGAGTTCTCTCCTCCTCCTCACCAACGCTCTGCAACCCTCCGCGGAGGTGCTGCCGGCCCTCGGCCTGCTGCTGCACAACGTCCGGGTGGCCCCCGCCGAGGGATCCGCCCTGGTGGACACCCCCAGTGCGGACGTCATCCTGGTCGACGGCCGGCGCGACCTGCCGCAGATCCGCAGCCTCTGCCAGCTGCTGCGCTCCACCGGCATCGGCTGCCCGCTGATCCTGGTGGTGACCGAGGGCGGCCTCGCCGCCGTCACCGCCGAGTGGGGCATCGACGACGTCCTGCTGGACACCGCCGGCCCGGCCGAGGTCGAGGCCCGGCTGCGGCTCGCACTCGGCCGGCTCCACATCAGTACCGACGACAGCCCGATGGAGATCCGCAACGGCGACCTCTCGGTCGACGAGGCCACCTACTCCGCCAAGCTCAAGGGCCGGGCGCTCGACCTCACCTTCAAGGAGTTCGAGCTGATCAAGTACCTCGCCCAGCACCCCGGCCGGGTCTTCACCCGGGCCCAGCTGCTGCAGGAGGTCTGGGGCTACGACTACTTCGGCGGTACCCGGACGGTGGACGTGCACGTCCGACGGCTGCGCGCCAAGCTCGGCGTCGAGCACGAGCAGCTGATCGGCACCGTGCGCAACGTCGGCTACCGCTTCGTCGTCCCGGAGAAGCCGGAGAAGGGCGAGCGCCCGGAGCTCGCCCAGCGCCCCTCGGCGCCGCTGGAGGCCTGACCGGCGGCCGGGCGGGCCGACCCCGCCCGGCTTGTCCGGTTCGCTCCCCCGGCACCTGCCGAAAGCCCTGCCGGAAAGCCCCAGGTCCCACTGCCGACGCGCACGCCACACGCGTAGACTCCCCCCGTGGCCAAAGTGACGCGCGACGATGTAGCCCGGCTGGCTGGTACCTCGACCGCGGTCGTCAGCTACGTCATCAACAACGGGCCGCGCCCGGTCGCGCCCGCGACCCGGGAGAAGGTCCTCGCCGCGATCGAGCAGCTCGGCTACCGGCCGAACAGCGTCGCCCAGGCGATGGCCTCCCGCCGGACCAACCTGATCGGCATGGTCGTCCCGGACGCCCGCCAGCCCTTCTTCGCCGAGATGGCGCACGCCGTGGAACGGGCCGCCTCCGAGCGCGGCAAGCTCGTGCTGATCGGCAACTCCGACTACGTGGACGACCGCGAGGTGCACTACGTCCGGGCCTTCCTCGGCATGCGCGTCTCCGGCCTGATCCTGGTCAGCCAGGGCCCCTCGCAGCGCGCCGCCGAGGAGTTCGCCGCGATGGAGGGCGCCAAGGTCGTGCTGCTGCACCGCCGCCCCGAGGCGATCGACGACGTCGCGGTGGTCACCGACGACGTGGGCGGCGCCGAGGCCGTCGTCCGCCACCTGCTGGAGGTGCACGGGCACCCGTACGTGGCCTGCTTCGGCGGCCCGGTCGAGTCCCCCGCCCCCGGCGACCCGGTCATCGACCACGTCGAGGGCTGGCAGCGCGCCATGGACGCGCACGGCCTGCCCACCGAGCCCCACCTGATCGACGCGCCGTTCCACCGCTACGGCGCGTACGAGGTCGCGCTCGGGGTACTGCGCTCGCCGGACCGGCCGCAGGCGATCTTCTGCTCCACCGACGACCAGGCGATCGGCGTGCTGCGGGCCGCCCGCGAGGTCGGCCTGAAGGTCCCGGAGGACCTCGCGGTGGCCGGCTTCGACGACGTCCCCGAGGCCGCGCTCGCCGACCCGCCGCTGACCACCGTCGCCTCCGACCGCGATGCGATGGCCCGGGCCGCCGTGGACCTGGTGCTCGACGACTCGCTGATGGTGCCCGGATCGGACACCGAGCGGGTCCGCAAGTTCCCGTCCCGCCTGGTGATCCGCCGCTCCTGCGGCTGCGGCGGCGCCGCGGCGGTCCCGACCGGGGAAGCGGAGTAGCGCACTCCGCTCCACCCGCCGCCGCACACCGCCTGACCAGGCTTTATGAGAACCCAACGGGCTTCTCGGACCCTTCTGAGCCGGTTCTCATGCCATCCTCATCCACCAGGCGGACTTTGGTCTGCATGAGCGAACAGCAGCAGCACCACGACGAGCAGTACGGCCCGTACGAGCCCCGCGTGGTCGAGGGCACCGTCCTCGGCAGCAGCGCCGCCACGACCGCCTACGGGTACCGCGAGGACCACTCGGCCGGCGGCTTCGACTCCCCGCCCCCGCCCATGCCCCCCGAGCCGCCCACCGCCGGCCGGCCCGGCGGCCACGGCGGCCACGGCGGCCACGGCAACCGCACCCGGCGCGGCCTGCTGCGCGGGCGGCTCGCCCTGGTCACCGCCGTCGCCGCGGTCGCCGCCGTCATCGGCGGCGTCACCGGCGGGTTCGTCGCCGCCGAGCAGCACGGCTCCGCCACCCGCACCAGCACCGTCGCCAGCCCCGTCTCCGCCCGCTCCGACGGCGGAGCCGACGTGCCGGCCATCGCCGCCGCCGTCTCGCCGAGCGTCGTCCAGATCACCGTCAAGAACGGCAACGGCACCGCCACCGGCACCGGCGTCATCCTCGACACCAGCGGACGGATCCTCACCAACTACCACGTGATCGACACCGCCGCCGACGGCGGCCAGATCACCGTCACCTTCAAGGACGGCTCCACCGCCGCGGCCACCGTCACCGGCACCGACAAGTCCCTCGACGTCGCCGTGATCACCGCCGGCAGCGGCAAGAACCTCACCCCCGCCACCCTCGGCGACTCCTCCGGCGTGGCCGTCGGCGACCCCGTCGTCGCCATCGGCAACCCCGACGGCCTCACCGGCACCGTCACCTCCGGCATCATCAGCGCCGAGAACCGCGACGTCACCGTCCAGCTCGACGAGGGCACCACCAGCAGCAACGGCGGCTTCGGCTTCCCCAGCCTGCCCGGCCTGCCCAACCTGCCCGGAACGCGCGGCAACCTCCCGCAGCAGAACAGCGGCAGCACCACCACCTACAAGGCCTTCCAGACCGACGCCGCCCTCAACCCCGGCAACTCCGGCGGCCCGCTCATCAACGCCAACGGCCAGGTCATCGGCATCAACTCGGCGATGTACGCCCCCAGCGGCGCCAGCTCCACCGCCGGCGGCGGCAGCAGCAGCGCCGGCAGCGTCGGCCTCGGCTTCGCCATCCCGATCAACGACATCAAGCAGGTTCTGCCGAAACTGGAGGCCGGCCAGAACCTGTAAGACGGACAATTACCCCCGGTACTCCCAGCAGGCCCTCCACCCGACGAGAAAGGGCAGCAGCCCATGACCCCGTCCGCCGACGACCGCACCCCCGCCGAGGCCGGCCACCCCTCCGCCCGGCTCCTCGTGGTCGACGACGAACCCGCCCTCCGGGACGCCCTGGAGAGCAGCCTCGCCTTCGAGGGCTACGAGGTCGCCACCGCCACCGACGGCTACGAGGCCCTGGAATCCGTCGAACGCGACCGGCCCGACCTCGTCCTGCTGGACATCATGATGCCCCGGATGGACGGCCTCACCGCCGTCCGCCGGATGCGCTCCCGCGGCGACACCGTCCCCGTCCTGATGCTCACCGCCCGCGACGCCGTCGGCGACCGCGTCACCGGCCTGGACGTCGGCGCCGACGACTACCTCGCCAAGCCCTTCGAGCTCGACGAACTGCTCGCCCGCGTCCGCGCCCTGCTGCGCCGCAACGCCCTCGCCACCGAGGCCGCCGCCCGCGCCGCCGCCGAGGACGAGAGCGAGGTGCTGGCCTTCGGCGACCTGCGGATGAACACCGCCACCCGCGAGGTCACCCGCGCCGGCAAGCCCGTCGAACTCACCCGCACCGAGTTCATGCTGCTGGAGATGTTCCTCTCCCACCCCCGCCAGGTCCTCACCCGCGAACAGATCCTCAAGGCCGTCTGGGGCTTCGACTTCGAACCCTCCTCCAACTCCCTGGACGTCTACGTGATGTACCTGCGCCGCAAGACCGAGCAGGGCGGCATGCCCCGCCTCATCCAGACCGTACGCGGCGTCGGCTACGCCCTGCGCCCGGCCGCCGGCGCCACCACGTGACCTCCCCCACGCCCTACCCGCCCCCGCCACTGGCTCCACCCGGCGCCCCCCGCCGCCGGCGCCTCACCCACTGGCTCCGCTCCCGCTCCCTCCGCAGCCGCCTCACCTTCCTGAGCGCGGCCGCGGTCGCGGTGGCCATCGCCCTGTCGGCGCTGGCCTGCTGGTTCATCGTGGAACAGCGGATGTACGGGCTGATCCGCAGCGACCTCCAGAACATCCGGGTCCAGCTCCCCCCGATCAACATCAGCGACTGCGCGGCGACCCCCCAGGCCGCCCTCCGGAACCTCCAGGGCAACGTCCGGCAGCCCCCGGTCGGAGCCTCCGTCCCCCGGGACACCCAGTACGTCCTGCTCGGCCCGGCCCGGCCCCCGCTGGTCTGCCTGCCGATGAGCGCCAGCAAGGCGATCCTGGTCCAGACGGACGACAGCAAGGTCCTGAACCTCAAGCCCGGCCAGTCGATCATCCGGGACGGCCACTACACCAACGGCAAGCCCGCCATGGTCCTGGTGACCAGCGCCCCCTCGGAGGTCCTCGGCTATCCGACCGCACTGGTGCTGGTCGCCACCTCCACGCAGGCCGCCGAGGAATCTCTCCGGCAACTCGCCTTCATCCTCGGCGGCGTGGCCCTCGGCGGGATCATCCTCGCCGCCATCGCCGGCCGCGTGGTCGCCCGGTCCGCGCTCAAGCCCGTCGACCAACTCACCGACGCCGTCGAGCACATCGCCCGCACCGAGGAGGTCGGCACCACCATCCCCGTCCAGGGGGACGACGAGATCGCCCGGCTCTCCACCTCCTTCAACTCGATGAGCACCGCCCTCGCCAACTCCCGCGAGCGGCAGACCCGGCTGATCGCCGACGCCGGGCACGAGCTGCGCACCCCGCTCACCTCGCTGCGCACCAACGTCGACCTGCTGATCCGCAGCAACGACACGGGCCGCCCGCTGCCCGCCGCGACCAAGACCAAGCTGCTGGGCAACATGAAGGCGCAGATGCAGGAGCTCACCGTCCTGATCGGGGACCTGCTCCAGCTGTCCCGCCCGGACTCCCCCAAGCCGGTCCACAACCCCACCGTGGTGGCCCTGCACGAGATCGCCGGACGGGCGGTCGAGCGGGCGAAGCTGCGCGGCCCGGGGCTGGTCTTCGAGACCGCGACCGACCCCTGGTTCGTGCACGGCGACGCCCCCGGGCTCGAACGCGCGGTGATCAACCTGCTGGACAACGCGGTCAAGTACAGCCCACCCGGCGGCACCATCGAAGTCCGGCTCCAGCAGGGCGTGTTGACCGTCCGCGACCACGGCCCCGGCATTCCGCCGGAGGAACTGCAGTACGTGTTCGACCGGTTCTGGCGTTCGCCGTCCTCGCGGCAGCTGCCCGGCTCCGGCCTGGGCCTGTCGATCGTCGCGCAGAGCGTCCGGGAGGCGGGCGGCGAGGTGTCGCTGGGCCCGGCCGGGGACGGCGGCCCGGGCGCGCTGGCAACCGTCCGGCTGCCCGGCGGCCCCACCCCCGAATAGGGCGGGACCGCGGACAACGCAGGACGGGCGGGGCGCCCCGACAGCGCCCCGCCCGTCCCGTACCGGCTCACGGTCAGTCGATGTCGACGCCCGGGCCGATGACCTTGATCCGGTCCTGCGCCGGGGCCTTCAGCGGCGAGGCCGCCGAGCTGTGGGCGCCCAGGTAGGCCGCGAAGACGTCCAGGTCGGAGGCGCCGACGAGCTTGTCGGTGCCGGCCGCGAAGGCCGGGAAGCCGTCGCCGCCGCCGGCCAGGAACTCGTTGGCCGCGACCCGGTACTTGGCGGCCGGGTCGATCGGAGCGCCGTTCAGCCGGATCGAGTCGACGACCACCCGGTCCGCGCCGGTCTTGCGCATGTCCAGGGTGTAGCGCAGGCCCGAGGACGCCTGGAGGATCTTCGGCGCGGCCTCGTTGGAGCCGCTGACCTGCTGCTGGAGCAGCTGCACCAGCTGGGCGCCGGTCAGTGTCTTGACCTGCATCATGTTGGTGAACGGCTGGACGGTGAACGCCTCGCCGTAGGTCACCACGCCGTCGCCCTCGGCGCCGGAGGCCTTGTAGACCAGGTCGGCGCGGATGCCGCCGGGGTTCATGAAGGCGATCTGCGCCCCGCCCTTGGCGGCCGGGGCGAGCCCCTCCACCTGCGCGTCGGCGATCAGGTCGCCGAGCGGCTTCTCCAGGTCGCTGTTGCCGCGGCCGTTGATGTCCGAGGCGATGTAGCCGATCGGCCGGTTGGCGATCGGGGCGGCCAGCTTGGAGTAGTGGTCGACCAGCGCCGTCATGTCGGGCGCCTTCTCGACGGTGCGGTGCACCACGTGGTTCTCGGCCTTGACCGTCGGGCGCACGATCTCGCCGGTGGTCTTGTCCAGCTTCATGTCGATCTCGGTGTACAGCCGGCCGAAGGAGGCGGCGCTGGTGACCGAGCGCGGGACGCCGTTGGGGTCGGGGATGGTGCAGGCGTACGCGTTGTGGGTGTGGCCGGTGACGATGGCGCCGATCGACGGGTCGAGCTTCTTGGAGATGTCGACGATCGGACCGGAGATGCCCTGGCCGGCCGGGCCGCAGTCGTAGTTGTAGACGCTGCTGGCCGGGTAGCCGCCCTCGTGGATCAGCGCGACGATCGAGTTGACGCCCTTGGCCTTGAGCTCGGCGGCGTACTTGTTGATCGTGGTGACCTCGTTGGCGAACTTCAGGCCCTTGACGCCCTCGGCGGTCACGATGTTCGGCGTGCCCTCCAGGGTGACGCCGATGAAGCCGACCTTCACGCCCTGGGACTTGGTCACCCAGTAGGGGGCCAGCAGCGGCTTGCCGGTCTTCTCGTCGGTGACGTTGGCCGACAGGTAGTTGAAGTTGGCGCCCTTGAACGTGCGGCCGGGCTCGTAGCAGCCGTCGACCGGGTGGCAGCCGCCGTCCTGCATGCGCCGCAGTTCCTGCGCGCCCTCGTCGAACTCGTGGTTGCCGACCGAGGTGACGTCCAGGCCGAGCTTGTCCATCGCCTCGATGGTCGGCTCGTCGTGGAAGAGCGCCGAGGTGAGCGGGCTGGCGCCGATGATGTCGCCGGCCGCGACGGTGATCGAGTCGTCGGCCGGGATCCGCGCCTTGCGCAGCTCGGTGGCCAGGTACTCGATGCCACCGGCCGGGGTCGAGACCTCCTTGCCGGTGGCCGGGTCGATCTCCCGGATGGTGCCGGACGAGCCGGCCGGGGGCTCCAGGTTGCCGTGGAAGTCGTTGATCGCCAGCAGTTGGAGGTTGACGGTCTTGTGACGCTTGGCGTTGGCGTCGGCGGCCTGCGCGGCCGTCGGCACGGCCACCGTGCCGAACAGACCTGCGGCGGCGACGACGGCGAGCGCCGCGCGTCGGGATCTGACGGTGAGCATGAGGGTCCCCTGCACCTTGGAGGAGCGCCCGCTGTGGACTGGACCGGGCGTCTGAGCGATGTGTTGCGCCTGTGAAGCCTAGAGTCAACGCGCGTAGCTGTCAGGATGTCGAACGTAACGAGAGGATTACCTCCTGACGAACCGTCGCCGTCCGACCAGGGCCGCTGCCCCCGTCCGAGCCTCCCGGCGCCGCCTGTCCGAGCCTCCCGGCGCCGCCCTGCAGAGCCGCCCGGACCCCCGCCGGCCGCTCAGACTCCCGGCTCGGCCGCCAACTGCCGCTCGGCCCGGTCCCGTTCGGCCACCGCGTCCTCGGTCATCGCACGGTCGGTGTACACCAGCGGCCGCTCGGCCTCGGTGATGATGTGCTTGACCACCTGGACGTTGCCGTTGACGTCCCAGACCGCGATGCCCGGCGACAGGGTGGGGATGATCTCCACCGCCCAGCGCGGCAGGCCCAGCACCCGGCCGGTGGCCCGCGCCTCCTCCGCCTTCTGCATGTAGATCGTCCGGGTGGAGGCCATCTTCAGGATCGCCGACGCCTCCTTGGCCGCCGCGCCGTCCACCACGTCCGACAGGTGGTGCACCACCGCGACGAAGGAGAGCCCGAGCCGGCGGCCGAACTTCAGCAGCCGCTGGAACAGCTGCGCCACGAAGGGGCTGTTGATGATGTGCCAGGCCTCCTCGACCAGGAAGATGCGCTTCTTCCGGTCCGGCCGGATCCAGGTGTGCTCCAGCCACACGCCGACGATCGCCATCAGGATCGGCATCGCGATCGAGTTCCGGTCGATGTGCGAGAGGTCGAAGACGATCAGCGGCGCGTCCAGGTCGATGCCGTCGGTGGTCGACCCGTCGAACATGCCGCGCAGGTCGCCGTCGACCAGCCGGTCCAGCACCAGCGCCACGTCCAGGCCCCAGGACTGCACCTCGTCCACCGCCACGCCCAGCGACTCCACCGAGGACAGCTCGGGGCTGCGCAGGGTGTCGATGATGTCGTCGAGCACCGGCTGGCGGTCCGTCACCGTCGCCACCACATGGGCGTGCGCGGCCTTCAGCGCGAACCCGGCCCGCTCCTCCAGGCCCCGCCCCATCGCCACCTCGACGATGGTGCGCAGCAGCGACAGCTGGCCGGTCTGGGTGATCGCCGGGTCCAGCGGGTTGAGCTTCACCCCGCCGTCCCGGGCGGCCATCGGGTCGAGCCGGATCGACTTTATGCCCAGCGCGTTGGCGATCAGGTTCCACTCGCCGACGCCGTCCTCGCCCTGCGCGTCGAGCACCACGACCTGCCGGTCGCGGAACCTCAACTGCCGCAGCACGTACGTCTTCTCCAGCGCCGACTTGCCGTTGCCGGACTCGCCGAGCACCAGCCAGTGCGGGGCCGGCAGCTGCTGCCCGTACAGCTGGAAGGGGTCGTAGACGTACCCCTTGCCGCTGTACACCTCACGGCCGATGATCACGCCCGAGTCGCCCAGCCCCGGCGCGGCGGTGGGCAGGTAGACCGCCTGCGCCTGGCCGGTGGAGGTGCGCACCGGCAGCCGGGTGGTCTCCACCTTGCCGAACATCAGGCTGGTGAACGCCTCGGAGAGGTTGCCGAGCGCCATGTACGGCCTCCTGGTCTGGTCGACGGGCGGTGGTGGAGCGGTGCGGACCGGGTGTCAGCGGCGGATGCCGGTCGCGAACGGCAGGGTGTTGACGAAGGCCCGGTGGTGCTCGCGGTCGCACCACTCCAGCTTGAGGTAGCTCTTGCCGGCCGAGGCCCGGATGGTGCGCTTGTCCCGGGCCAGCGCGTCGGGGTTGCGCGAGGACACCGTGATGTAGCCGACCAGGTTCACGCCGGCCGCGCCGGAGGCCAGGTCGTCGCCGCGCTGGTCCACCCGGCCGGTGTGGGCCAGGTCGCGCGGGTCGACCGTCCGGTTCATCTTGGCCGCGCGGCTGGCCTCCGCCTCGTCGTTGGTCTTCTCGGTCAGCATCCGCTCGATCGCGACGTCGGTGGGCTCCAGGTCCATCGTCACCGCGACCGTCCGGATCACGTCCGGGGTGTGCACCAGCAGCGGCGCCAGGAAGTTGACCCCCACCGGAGTCAGCGGCCACTCCTTGATCCACGCGGTGGCGTGGCACCACGGCTCCCGGGTCGCCGACTCGCGGGTCTTCGCCTCCAGGTACTGCGGGTTGGTCGCGTCCAGTTCGGCCGGCCAGGCGTTGCGCCGGGACATCGCCTGGATGTGGTCGATCGGGTGGTCCGGGTCGTACATCGAGTGCAGCAGCGAGGAGAGCCGGGCCTGCCCCAGCGGCTGGCGCACCCGGATGTCCGCCTCCGCCAGCCGGGCGCAGATGTCGGTGAGCTCGCGCGCCATCACGGCCGCCAGCCCCTCGTCGTCCCGGGCCCGCCGGCCGGTCGCCGTACGGCCCATCGCGTGCGCCTCGGCCGCCAGGTCGCGGGTGTAGTGCATGCACGCGACCAGGTACGCCCGGTGCTGCTCCGAGGAGGTCGACACCATCGACTGCAACTGGTCGTACGAGTCCTGCAGCCAGCGCGGCGCGTCGTGGTCCCCGCGCCGCTCGACGTCCTTGGCGTGCGCGTCCGGGTCGGCCGGCAGCGTCCGGGCCAGGATCTGCAACCGGGTCACGAAGCCGTCCCCGTTGGCGACGTGCTTCAGCAGCGTGCCGAACCGGTCGACCAGCGCCTCCTGGTCCTCCGAGTCGCGCAGGCCTACACCCGGGCCCTCGATCTCGATCGCGGCCGTCACCGTCCGCCGCTCCAGGTGCATCAGCACCCCGACCTCGTCCGGCCCGAACGGCGCGGTCAGCCAGCGCAGCCGCCCCACCCCGGGCGGCGGGCCGACCTCCACCTCGCGGCCGTCCATCCGGGTCCCGGCGTCCATCACGTCCGAGCGCCACACCGACCGGCCGCTCCGCACCGTCCGGCGGTAGGTGCGGTTGATCTCCGCCCACTTGTAGAACGTCCGCCTGCGGTACGGCACGTACACCGCCGCGATGGCCACCATCGGCAGGCCGATCAGGCCGCCGATCCGCAGCGGCAGGATCGGCATCAGCAGGCCCCAGAGCATGCCGAGGAACGCCCCGAAGATGATCAGGACGATCTCGCCGGACTCCCGGTTGCGGCCGATCGGCGCGTTCGGGCGGGCCTTGCCGATCAGGTAGGTGCGGCGCTGGTGCACGTACGGCTGGGCGTACTGGGCTCCGTACTGGCCGAGCGGTTCACTGCTCACTTACCCGTCACCCTCCCTTCGCTGAGTTGCTGTCGCGGATCGGAACCGAGGTCTGCGGCGGCCCGGCCTGCGGTGGTGGCGCCGGCGTCCGCCCGGCGTGCGCGGCGATGCCCGGCGCGACGGAACCGCCGCCCGCACCCCCGCCGCCGCCACCCGCGCCGACCGGCCCGCGGTCACCGTGGGTGGTGATGCCCTGCTTCATCAGGTTCGCGGTGCCGTTGATCATCGCCGATCCGGCCGACACCGCGCTCGCCCGGGCATGGCGCATGTTCATGATCTCGTCGCCGAAGCCCGGCACGAAGCGGTACACCGCGGCACTCGCGAAGATCGACAGGAACAGGATCGCCAGCCCCGACAGCACCCGCGCGAAGTCGTCGCTGGCCCCGGCACCCGTCGCCACCGCACCCGCCAGGCCCAGGATGACCACGATGATCGGCTTCGCCAGGTCCACCGCCACCATCACCCCCGCCCACCGGCGCACGTGCTTCCACAGCTGCTTGTCCACCAACCCCGCGTACACCGCCGTACCCAGCAGCGCGCCCACGTACAGCATCGCCGCCCGGATCAGCAGCTCGATCCAGAGCACCGCCGCCGCCAGCACCGCCACCAGCGACACGATGATCAGGATCAGCGGGCCACCGCCCATGTCACCCTTCTCCAGGGTGTCGGCGAACGCGCCCAGGTACGACCCGGTGTCCGACTTCGTCCCCACCGCGATCGCCTTGGTCAGCCCGTCCGTCACGCTCACCACGGTGTAGAGGATCAGCGGCGTGAACGCGGACGCCACGACGGTCAGCCACAGGAAGCCGATCGCCTCCGTGAACGCCGTCGCCAACGGCGCCCCCCGCACCGCCCGCTTCGTCACCGCCAGCAGCCACAGCACCAGCGTGATCACCGTCGACACGGCGAACACCACCGCGTACTGCTGCAGGAACGACGCATTGGTGAAGTCCACCTGCGTCGTCCCGTCGATCGCGCTCGACAGCTTCCGCACCACCCAAGCCGCCGCCTGGGCACACCCCTTGGCCAACGACCCCAACGGATCGGTCACACTCCCGACGGTCCCACTGCCCGGGAGCGAGCCGGATCCGCCCGGAGCGCAGTAGACGTCGTTACCGGGCAGGGGAACACCCGGGCAACTCGTATTGGTCGCCCCTGAGGTCGGGGTCGGCGACGGCTCAGCCATGGCGCGGTGGGCCGTCAGGACCACCGTGAGGACGCCGAACAGCGCCCCGCCGGCCAGGCGACTCATGCCCCGCCGTACGAAACCGGAACAACCGTCAGCGGGCATAACGGAAGCCTCCGAACTGCTCGACGGCACCAGTGATCTCCTCGGCGGTTGCGGCCTGCTGGTCCGGCGGAACCGGCGCCGGACCGGCTGCTCGGCTGAAGTCGGTGAGTTTCCAGTCCGTCCCGGTCCACCGCAGGCTGAGTGTCAGGGTGAACCACTCCTCGGACACCGGCCTGGTGGAACGCTCGCCGGCCAGTCCGAACAACCCGGTGCACCAGACGTCGACCTTGACGCTCTCCGCGGTGTAACTGCTGCTCTTGGTCCCGACCGGGACGGTCCGGCTGACGAACGCCATCCCCTTGGGCGGCTGTCCCTGGGCATCGACCCCGAACCTGGCCGCCGTCTCGGGAGAGAACCCCTGGTCCAGGCGGCTCTGCAGGCCGGAGACCGCGCCCGGGTCGGCGATGGTGGCGACGATGGCGTGGCGGCTGTCGGCGCGGAACATGTCGGCGGAGCCGATCGCCACCGCGTAGTTGGCGGCGGCGGACTGGGCGCCCTGGTCGGTGTGCGGGTAGCCGGATCCGATGCCGTTGGTGGTGGTGCCGACGGGCTGGTCGCCGCTGGGGGCGGGGCCGGCGCCGGCGGGCGCGGTGGGGGCGGCGTGGTCGGCGGAGCGGCCGGTGCTGCCGGGGTCGGGTTTGTCGCGGTTGGCGATGGCGATGGCCACGACGAGCAGGGTGACGACGACGAGGACGGTCAGCAGGGTGCGGAGCGGTCGGGCCTGACGCGGGGTCGGCTGGGAGGAGGGCTGTTCGCCGACCGGCAGCCGCGTACGGGTGTGCGGCTGGTCGTCGGACAACGGCACGGCGGCCCTCCTGGTGCGGGGAGCCGGGGGGCTCCGGGGGCCCTCCGCCGGGGGCGGGCGCGGACGGAGGGTGGGAACGGGGGGTGGACTGCTGGCAGGTGGGCTCGGGGCGGTCCGGACGGGGACCTGGCCCCGGGGCGGGCGGGCCTGGCTACTGCTGTCCGATCGTCAGATCGCCATGCCGTAGACAATGGTGAACAGAGTGCCGAGTGATCCAATGATGAACACGCCGGTCAGACCGGCGACGATCAGCCCCTTGCCCTGTTCGGCGCCGAAGCTGTCGCGCATCGCGGTCGCACCGATCCGCTGTTTGGCCGCCCCCCAGACGGCGATGCCGAGGCAGATGAGGATGGCGACGGCCATGATGACCTCGACCATCACCCTGGCCTCCGACCCGAGGGTCGCGAACGGGCCCCAGTCCGGGGCGATCCCGCCGATGATGGTGTCGATATTCGGCTTCTTTGGAGGGTCCTCGGCCAGGTGGCCGATCGCGTTCGTGTGCACGCTGCTCAGGTTCATTTCCATCTCACCGCCCGATCAGGCAAATTCAAGGGCCCTGACCCCGCCCGCGCGAAGGGTCGGTACCTATTCTTGGCCAGATCTGATGTCGACTTGGCTACTTCTCGCGGATTGGTCGTGAGGCACCGGGCACGTACGCGAGGATGTCCACCGTACGAAGGATAGCGCTCACTCTTTGTATCTCTGATGATTGCGGTGAGCAACGCCTTCCGGAACACTTCGACTGACGATTCGTCGGGATGGTGCTGATGGTACTCCGGAAGGCCGGTACGGCCGCCGCCGCTGCGGGAGTTGTGACGTTCGGGTTGCTCGGTTTGGTGACGGTGGGGACGTTCGCGGCGAGTGGGACGCCGCAGCAGTCGGCGAATCGCGCCGCACTCTCGCCGGGGACGGTCCCGGCGGCGTTCCAGGCGCCGATCCAGCAGTGGGGCGCGCTCTGCCCGGAGATCTCGCCGCCGATGCTCGCGGCACAGCTCTACCAGGAAAGCGGTTTCGATCCGAAGGCCCAATCGGGCGTCGGGGCACAGGGAATGGCGCAGTTCATGCCCGATACCTGGGCGGCGTACGGCACGGACGCCAATGGGGACGGCAAGAAGGACGTCTGGGACCCGCTGGACGCGATCGCCTCGGCGGCCACCTTCGACTGCGCGCTCGCGAAGGACGTCGCCAAGGTCCCGGGCGACCGGCAGGCCAACCTGCTGGCCGCCTACAACGCCGGCCCGTACGCGGTGACCAAGTACAACGGGGTGCCGCCGTACAAGGAGACCCAGGGCTATGTGAGGAACATTCAGGCGATGGCCCGCAGCTTCTCGGTGCCCACGGCGCCGGTGGAGGTGTCCGGGCAGTCGGCCGGGGCGATCTACTTCGCGCAGAGCAAGCTCGGGACGCCGTACCTGTGGGGCGGGGAGGGGCTGCCCTCGCAGAACGGGCGGTTCGACTGCTCGGGCCTGACCCAGGCGGCGTACGCCAGCGTGGGCATCACGCTGCCCCGGGTGGCGAACGACCAGTGGTACGCCGGGCCGCACCCGTCGCGCGACCAGCTGCGGCCGGGCGACCTGGTGTTCTGGGCGACGGACCTGAACGATCCGCGGAGCATCCACCACGTCGGGATCTACGTCGGCGGCGGTTACATGATCAACGCGCCGCACACCGGCGCGGTGATCCGCTACGACAAGATCGACACCAGGGAGTACATCGGCGCGACCCGGGTCACCTCGGACGGCGCCCAGGCGCTGCCGGCCCGCAACGCGGACGGCTCCGTGAGCGCCCCGAGCCGCCCGGGCTCGACGGCGCCGACCGGCCCGACCGGCCCGACCGCGGCGACCACCCCTTCGGCCCCGGTGGCCCCGGTGGCCCCGGCAGCCCTGGTGAGCCCCGGCAGCGCCGCCACCCGGCCCGCCGCCGGACCGCCCGTGGCCGCCGCGCCGCCCGCCCCGACCGGCCCGGACCCCGCCGGGGCGGGGCCGCCGGCGGCGAAGAACTGAGCCGCCCGTGGCCCCGAGGTGTGAGTGCCCTGTGGACGCTGAGTCAAGTTTCCATAACCGCGCGTTTCCGTGGAACGCTGTGCCCCGGCGATGACGTTGGTCCCGATGGCCCACCGTCAGCTTCCCGCGCCGGGAAGGGCCCCGACCGGATCGAACAGCTGCAGCGGACCAGAAGGAGGTGCGGCGTGTCGACGCCGCTTGCCGACACGACCAACCCCGACCTCGGCCTGCTCTACGCCGTCAACGGACTGGCCAAGCGCTCCCCGCAGTGGCTGGACCACCTGGTCTCGTGGATCGGTGAGTACGGCATCCTGATCGGCCTGGCGATGCTGGGCCTGGTGGCCTGGCTGCAGGCGAGACGCCGCCCGGACGCGCCGGTGGCCGTCGCCGGGCTGCTCTGGGTGCCGCTCTCCGTCGCCATCGCCGAGCTGGCCAACCTGCCGATCGCCGCGATCGTGAACCGTCCGCGCCCGTTCGTCGACCACAGCGGGCTGCTGGTGCTGGTGGACGGCAAGGCAGGCACCCACTCCTTCGTCAGCGACCACTCGACCATGACGATGGGCGTGGCGGTGGCGCTGTTCCTGGTGAACCGGCGGCTCGGCTGGATCGCCGGGGGCCTGGCCCTGTTGCAGGGCTTCTGCCGGATGTTCATGGGCGTGCACTACCCGACCGACGTGATCGGCGGCTTCGCGCTCGCCGCCGCGGTGGTGCTGCTGCTGGCGCCGATCGCGATGGCGGTGCTCGTCCCGCTCTGCCACGCGCTGGGCCGGACCGCCCTCGCCCCACTGATCCGGGCGCCGGAGCGCGCCGGCGGCGGCCCGCGCGGCCGGCGGCGCGGGCGCGAGCGCGGGGCGGTGCGCTCCGAGGAGCAGCCGCCGGAGTCCGATCTGGCCGCGTGAGCCGCCCGGTCCGGCTACCCCGGTCCGCCGCCGCTCTCCGCGAGCGCGAGGTGGTCGTCCCCCTCGCGCCGGACCAGGTCGCGCGAGCGGCGGGCCGGTGAGAACCAGCCGCAGCTGCAGGTCGCGAAGGCGAAGGAACCGCGCTCGCTGACCGCGACGCGGTGTTCGGGCATCCGGGCGGTGCCGGGGGAGGCCGGCAGCTCACTGTGCACGTGGTTCACCGTAACGCGCCGGGCGCCGGGCGCGCGATGCCGTCCACAAGACCTCTTCCGCGTAACCCTTCGCGGCTCAACTCGTTTGCCCGGAAAGAGCTCTGTTCACCTGGTGGTGTCGGCAGGGCAGTCGGGCCCGAGGGGGTTGTCGCGAGGATGAAGATGACCGACCAGCAGCGTGGCGGACGGCCGGGGCGCCGTCCGCGGCCGCATCTGCGTTCGGCGGCCAGGGCCGCCCTGCTCGCCGCCGCCCTGGCCGGCCTGTCCGCCGGCTGCGCGGCCGGCTCCGGTGGCGGCTCCTCCGACCAGCAGTCGGGTGCCCCCGACCAGCTCGCCGCGGACCCGCTGACGGCGGTGCGCAACACCGCCGACATCACCGGCCGCACCGGCTCCGCGCACACCGCCACCGAGTTGGTCACCGAGTCGTCCGAGAAGAAGGCCGTCTTCACCGGGACGGGCGGCTACGACTACGTGAAGCGGATCGGCCGACTGGAGGTCCAGGTGCCGCCGGGCGCGGCGACCACCGGGAAGATCGTCGAGGTGGTCCTGCCGGGCACCGTCTACCTGCAGAACAGCGGCGCCAAGGTGCCCGAGGGCAAGTGGGTCAAGCTGGACGTGCGCCAGCTGCCGGACGGCAACCTGGTCAGCAGCGGCGCCACCGACCCGGCCTCGGCGGCGGGCGCCCTGCGCGGGGCGCAGAAGGCGGACGCGGTCGGCACCGAGACCGTCGACGGGGTGGCGCTGCACCACTACCGCGGCACCCTGGACCTGGCCAAGGCGGCCGACGCGACCGGCGGCCGCGGCGGGGACGGCCTGCGGATGGGGGCCCAGACCTTCACCGTGAAGGAGGTCCCGTACGACGCCTGGCTGGACGACCAGGGCCGGCTGCACAAGGTGGTCGAGGTGTTCACCTTCGCCGGGGTGGCCGGTTCGAAGGAGGCCAAGGACCAGGTGAAGGTGACGTCGACCACCTCGGTGACGGACTTCGGCAAGCCGGTGGAGGCGGCCGAGCCGCCGGCCTCGGACATCTACGCGATGAAGCCCTCGGAAAGTCCGAAGTAGGCCGCCGGGGCAGGGCTCCGGCGCCGGGGCGAACCGGGGCGCCGCCGGAGCGGGTGGCCGCCCGGGGAGCGGCGGTCACCCGTTTCGGCGGCGTCGAGATGGCCCGTCCGTGCCATGTGGACGGGCTCCGAAGTGCCTAGGCTGGACGTCGGGTGGCTGCCGCCCGGGCTGGCGAGGCACTGAAGGGGTGGTGCAGGTGGTGTCGTCCACGGGCGGCCGCAGCGGCGGCCACGACGACGCGGCCCTCGACGAGATCGATCTGGCCGGCGAGCTGATGATCGCCGCGACGGCCAGCACCGGCGACCGGCTGCCGACCGAGCGGATCGACGAGGTGCTGCTCGACCGGACCGAGCCGGGGCGGACCGACGGCGAGGCCTGGCGGCAGGCCGACGGGTAGGGCGTTCGCGGCTCGGGGGTGTCGGCGACCGGGGGCGTGCGCGGCCCGGACCCGCTCGCCCGGCCCGGCCTCAGCTGCGCAGCAGCCGGCCGATCGCGGCCGTGGCCTCCGCGACCTTGGCGTCGAGTTCGGCACCGCCCTCCTCGGCGGCGGCCGCGACGCAGTGCCGCAGGTGCTCCTCCAGCAGGGACAGCGCGAAGGACTGCAGCGCTTTGGTGCCGGCCGAGACCTGGGTGAGCACGTCGATGCAGTAGACGTCCTCGTCGACCATGCGCTGGAGGCCCCGGATCTGGCCCTCGATCCGGCGCAGCCGCTTGAGGTGGGCGTCCTTCTGCGCGCTGTAGCCGTGCGGACCGTGCCCGCCCTGATGTCCTGCGGCGGCCGCGGGGGCGGCGGGTGCGTCGGCCTGCGCGTCGGTGCCGTGCCCGTGGTCCGGCTCGGTGCGCGCTTGCGTCGTGGTCATCGGCCCGCCTTCGTCTGGATGCCTGGTGGCTGCGTCGGCCACCAGTGTCCAACACCGGGGCCGTCCGTGGTGTTCCGACGGCCGACGCGGCATGTGCCGAAGGGTTCCGGACGGGTTCCGGACGGTTTGCGAACGGGTTCCGGATGGTCTGCGAACGGGCTGCGGGCGGGCCGCCGCGCGGTTCACCCGTCTGAGCGGCGCCCCCGTCTTCCGTACGTACCACGGGGACAATCCGGGCGAGGTTCCGTCAGACTGGGGGCTCACGTCCGCACCTGGGTGTGCGGTCCGGGTCAGCTGGTGCGGCAGCCGAACGGAAGAGGAGGTTCCGCCTCCACCATCACCACCCCGTTTGCGCGATTGCGCTTGGTTGCACCTAGCATCGTTCAGTCCCTACCCCGCACATCGGAGATTTCCGTGCGTTTTAGCCTGACCCCGAAGGAGACGAGCTTCTACGACATGTTCTCTGCCGCCGCGGAGAACCTCGTCGTCGGTTCGAAGCTCCTGCTGGAACTGCTGGGATCAGACGTGTCGGCCCGCGCGGAGATCGTCGAGCGCATGCGCGCCGCCGAGCACGCCGGGGACGACACCACCCATGCCGTGTTCCACCAGCTGAACTCGTCCTTCATCACGCCCTTCGACCGCGAGGACATCTACAACCTCGCCTCGTCGCTGGACGACATCATGGACTTCATGGAGGAGGCCGTCGACCTGGTCGTCCTCTACGACATCCAGACGCTGCCGAAGGGGATCGAGCAGCAGATCGAGGTGCTGGCCCGGGCCGCCGAGCTCACCGCCGAGGCGATGCCGAACCTGCGCAGCATGTCGAACCTCACCGAGTACTGGATCGAGGTCAACCGGCTGGAGAACCAGGCCGACCAGATCCACCGCAAGCTGCTCGCCCACCTGTTCTCCGGCCAGTACGACGCCATCGAGGTGCTCAAGCTCAAGCAGGTCGTGGACGTTCTTGAGGAGGCGGCGGACGCGTTCGAGCACGTCGCCAACACGGTGGAGACCATCGCCGTCAAGGAGTCCTGACCCTCGTGGACATGGCAGCACTCATCGCCGTCGTCGGCGTTGCGTTCTTCTTCACCTACACCAACGGCTTCCACGACTCCGCGAACGCGATCGCCACCTCGGTCTCCACCCGGGCGCTGACCCCCAGGGCCGCGCTGGCGATGGCCGCGGTGATGAACCTGGCCGGCGCCTTCCTCGGCAGCGGCGTGGCGCACACCGTCTCCCAGGGGATCATCGAGACCCCCACCGGCGACCGGGGCATGGTGATCCTGTTCGCCGCACTGGTCGGGGCGATCGCCTGGAACCTGGTCACCTGGTACTTCGGCCTGCCGTCCTCCTCCTCGCACGCGCTGTTCGGCGGCATGGTGGGCGCGGCCATGGCCGGCGGCATCGACGTGATCTGGGGCGGCGTCCTCGACAAGATCGTCATCCCGATGATCGTCTCGCCGGTGGTCGGCCTGGTCGGCGGCTTCCTGGTGATGCTGGCGATCCTGTGGATCTTCCGCCGGGCCAACCCGCACAAGGCCAAGCGTAACTTCCGGGTCGCCCAGACCGCCTCGGCCGCCGCGATGGCGCTGGCGCACGGTCTGCAGGACGCGCAGAAGACCATGGGCATCGTGGTGATGGCGCTCACCATCTCCGGCCACCACTCCGGCGAGGGCATCCCGGTGTGGGTGAAGATCTCCTGCGCCACGATGCTCTCGCTGGGCACCTACGCGGGCGGCTGGCGGATCATGCGGACGCTCGGCCGCAAGATCATCGAGCTGGATCCGCCGCAGGGCTTCGCCGCCGAGGCCACCGCCGCGACGGTCATGTACGTCACCTCGTTCGTCTTCAAGGCTCCGATCTCCACCACCCACGTGATCACCGCGGCGATCATGGGCGCGGGAGCCACCAAGCGGATCCGCGCGGTGCGCTGGGGCGTCGCCAAGAACATCGTGCTCGGCTGGTTCATCACGATGCCGGCGGCCGCCATCGTCGCAGCGCTGGTGTACTGGTTCGCCCACCTGTTCTGGGGCTGACCGGCCCCGCACGTGACAGGGCCCGCCCCCACATCTCGGGGGCGGGCCCTTCTTCATGCTCCACGGCGGCACCGCCATGCAGCACCGCGGAGCAGCCTGTGTGCTCGCCGTTCGCCTCCGGACACCGCGGTCCGTCGGCTCGTGGCGGGGGTACGGCCTAGCCGAAGCGGCCGGAGATGTAGTCCTCGGTCGCCTGGACCGACGGGTTGGAGAAGATCCGCTGGGTGTCGTCCAGCTCGACCAGCTTGCCCGGCTGGCCGACGCCGGCCAGGTTGAAGAAGGCGGTGCGGTCGCTGACGCGGGCCGCCTGCTGCATGTTGTGGGTCACGATGACGATGGTGAACTGCGACTTGAGCTCGCCGATCAGGTCCTCGATCGCGAGGGTGGAGATCGGGTCGAGCGCGGAGCAGGGCTCGTCCATCAGCAGGACCTGCGGCTCGACCGCGATGGCGCGGGCGATGCACAGCCGCTGCTGCTGGCCGCCGGAGAGGCCGGCCCCCGGCTTGTTCAGCCGGGTGTGAACCTCGTTCCAGAGGTTGGCGCCCTTCAGCGAGCGCTCGACCACCTCGTCCAGGACGGACTTCTTGCGCACGCCCGCGAGCTTGAGCCCGGCGATCACGTTGTCGTAGATCGACATGGTCGGGAACGGGTTCGGGCGCTGGAAGACCATCCCGACCGAACGGCGGACGGCGACCGGGTCGACGTTCGAGGCGTAGAGGTTCTCGTCGTCCAGGAGGACCTTGCCCTCGACCCGGGCGCCGGGGATCACCTCGTGCATCCGGTTGAGGGTGCGCAGGAAGGTGGACTTGCCGCAGCCGGAGGGGCCGATGAAGGCGGTCACCGAGCGGGGTTCGATGCTCATCGAGATGTCCTCGATGGCCTTGGTGGTGCCGTAGTAGGCGGACAGTCCGCTGACGTCGATGCGCTTGGCCATGATCGTTGCTTCTCTCGTCTGTCTTCGTACGTCAGTCGGTCGCTCAGTGTCCGCCCTTGGGCGAGCGCCAGCGTGCGATGCCCCGGGCGATGAGGTTGAGCCCCATCACGAAGGCGATCAGCACCAGCGCGGCGCCCCAGGCGCGGGCGTAGCCGAAGTCGTTGTTGACCACCGAGTACTGCTGCCAGATGTACATCGGCAGGGACTGCTGCGGTCCGTCGAACGGGTTGCTGTTGATGGCGTCGGCGCCGAAGACCAGCATCAGCACCGGGGCGGTCTCGCCCGTGATGCGGGCGACCGCCAGCATCACGCCGGTGGTGATGCCGCCGATCGCGGTGGGGAGGACGATCCGCAGGATGGTCTTCCACTTCGGCACGCCGAGCGCGTACGAGGCCTCGCGCAGCTCGTTCGGGACGAGCTTGAGCATCTCCTCGGTGGACCGGACCACGACCGGCATCATCAGGATCGCCAGTGCGAGGCTGCCCGAGAAGCCCGAGTAGCTGAAGCCCAGGGCGATGTTCCAGAGCGAGAGGACGAACAGACCGGCGACGATCGACGGGATGCCCGTCATGACGTCGACGAAGAAGGTGACGGTCTTGGCGAGCGTGCCGCGGCCGTACTCGACCAGGTAGACGGCGGTCAGCAGACCCACCGGGGCGGCCATTGCGGTGGCCAGGGCGACCTGCTGCATGGTGCCGAGCAGCGCGTGGTAGATGCCGCCGCCGGGGCCGGAGGCGATCACGCCCTTCATCGAGTGGCTCAGGAAGTTCCCGTTCACCACGCCGATGCCCTGCTGGACCGTGTAGACCGTCAGGGAGATCAGCGGGACGACGGCCAGGATGAAGGCGACCCAGACCACCGAGGTGGCGAACCGGTCCTTGGCCTGGCGGCGGCCCTCGACCTGGGCCGAGACGCCGTAGCTGACCAGCAGGAACAGCAGGGCCGAGATCAGGCCCCACTGCAGGTGGCTCTCCAGCCCCGCGGCGGCGCCGGTCCCGCAGCCGACCGCGATCGAGCCGACCGCGACGGCGGCCGGGGCCCACTTGGGCAGCCGGTTGGCGGTCAGGGACCGGCTGAGCGGCCGGGCGTCGGCCGTGACGGAAGTCGTTGCCGCGGTCATGCGTTGGCCCCCGAGTACTCCTTGCGGCGGGCGATGATCAGTCGCGCGGCACCGTTCACCAGCAGGGTGATGACGAACAGGACGAGGCCGGAGGCCATCAGGGCGTCGCGCCCGTTGTTGCCGGCCTCGGCGAACTTCAGCGCGATGTTCTGCGCGAAGGTGCCGCCGCCCGCGTCGAGGATGTGCAGCGAGAGCACGTTGCTCGCGGACAGCACCACAGCGACGGCGATGGTCTCGCCGAGCGCGCGCCCGAGGCCGAGCATCGAGGCCGAGATGATGCCGGGGCGGCCGAACGGCAGCACCGCGGTGCGGATCATCTCCCAGCGGGTCGCGCCGAGCGCGAGCGCCGCCTCCTCCTGCATCCGCGGCACCTGGCGGAACACCTCGCGGGAGACCGCCGTGATGATCGGCAGGACCATGATCGCCAGCAGGATGCCGACGGTGAACAGGTTGCGCGGGGTGCCGGTCTTGGTCTGGTCGAAGAGGTACGTCCAGCCGAGGTACTGGTTGAGCCAGCTGGTCAGGCCGTCCATGTGCGGGACCAGGAAGAGCGCGCCCCACAGGCCGTAGACGATGCTGGGGACGGCGGCGAGCAGGTCGACCAGGTAGGCGAACGGCTGGGCGATCTTCCGCGGCGCGTAGTGCGAGATGAACAGCGCGATCCCGATGGCCACCGGGACGGCGATCGTCATCGCGATGACGGCGCTGACGAGGGTGCCGAAGGCCAGGACGGCGATGCCGAAGACCGGCTTCGTGGCGTCCGGCGTCCACTCGAAGGTGGTGAGGAAGTTGCCCTCGTTGGTGCTGAGGGCCAGGCCCGCGCGCCAGGCCAGGAAGCCGGCGATCGCGGCCATGATGACCAGCAGCAGGATGCCCGAACCGCGGGCGAGGTTCATGAAGATCTTGTCGCCGAAGCGGCTGTCGCGCGGTCGGCGTTCCCTGCCTCGCGGGGCGGCAGGGGAGGATGAAGTCATTGTCTACTCCGGTCTGGTGGTGCCGCCCCGGAAGGGGGACGGCACCATGGCGGCGGTGCCCCGGACGTTGGTGCTGGGTCGGTGCGTTCCGGTGGGACGACCCCGGCCCCCCTCGCTCACGGGGCCGTCCCACCGGTGCTCCTGTCGGGTCAGGCCAGGGAGGAGACGGCGGCCTTGACCTTGTCGCTGATGGCGGCGGGGAGCGGGACGTAGCCCTTGTCGCCGATCGCCTTCTGCGCGGCGTCGCTGATGGCGTAGGTCAGGAAGGACTTCAGGTTCTCGAGGTTCTCCGGCTTGTTGCCCTTGTCGCAGGCGATCTCGTAGGTCACCAGGATGATCGGGTAGGCGTTGTCGGCCTTGGTCCCGTAGTCCAGGGAGAGGGCGAGGTCGCCGTCGGTGCCCACGACGGTGGAGGAGGCGAAGGTGAGGGCGGCGTTGGCCGCGGTCGCCTCGACGGGCTTGGCCGCACCGGTGGCGATCTTGGCGCTCTTGAGGTTGTTGCTCTGCGCGTAGGACAGCTCGGCGTAGCCGATGGAGTTCTTGACCTGCTTGATCTGCGCGGAGACGCCGGCGCTGCCCTGGGCGGACTGGCCGCCCTTGCCCTTCCACGCCTTGTCCGGCGCGGCGCTCCAGGCGCCACCGGAGGTCTTGGCGAAGTAGGAGGTGAGGTTGTACGAGGTCCCGGAGTCGTCCGAGCGGTGGACGGTCTGGATCTCGGCGTCCGGCAGCTGCACGCCCGGGTTCAGGGCGGCGATCGCGGGGTCGTTCCACTTGGTGATCTGCGAGTCGAAGATCTTGGCGGAGGTCGGGCCGTCCAGGACCAGGTTGTCGACGTTGTCGACGTTGTAGACCAGCGAGACGAGACCCGCGACCAGCGGCAGGTCGATCGCCTTGCCGCCGGTGCAGACCGTCTTGGAGGTGTCGACGTCGGCGGGCTTGAGCGCGAAGTCGGTGCCGGCGAAGGCGACCTTGCCCTGGTTGAACTGCTGCACACCGGCGCCGGAACCGCCACCGCTGTAGTTGACGGTGGTGCCGGAGCAGGACGCGCCGTAGGTGGTCTTCCACACGTCGATCGCGTTGGCCTGAGCCGTCGAGCCCGCAGCGAGCAGCGTCCCGCCCTTGCCACAGTTGACCGCGGCGGCCGAAGCGGAGCCGCTGGAGCCACCGGCGGCCTTGGCACCGTTGTCGTCCGAGCCGCAGGCAGCGAGCGACAGCGAGCTGACGAGCGCCATGGCACCGATGGCGAGGGCCTTGGAGCGGCCGTTCCGCTGGAGCTTCACAGGGGTGTCCCTTTCTGTGGCATTGCCCGTCGCGCGGGCCGTGCGAGGACGGCGGGCGCGGGTTCTGCTGTGGTCCGGGGCCCGTTCGGCCCTCCGGTAAACCCGAAGTTAGGCCGGGTAGGTGACACGACAGCCGGTCACAAGTGAACGGAGAGTGAACCTCGAAAGGATGACAGGAAACTACGCCAGGTAGTCACGGTTGCGTCACGGCGAGGGCGCGACGAGATCACTTCCACCGTCCCGTCACCGAGGGTGATCACTCGCCCGTACGGGCTTCGCACCCAGGATCGCCAGCAGGGCGTCGACCAGCAACCGGTCGCGGTCGTGCGTCAACCGGGCGCGGGCCTTTCCGGCGGGCAGCCACTCCAGCCGGTCCACCTCGCGGTTCGGCCGGAACGCCCCGCTCGACGGCACCGCCGCCCAGTAGCGCACCTCCTTCGGCCGGCCCTGCGCCAGGTAGTGCTGGGCCGGCAGCTCCGGACCGAGCAGGCAGGCGAACCCGGTCTCCTCGCGCACCTCGCGCAGCGCCGCCGCGACCACTCCCTCCCCCGGGTCGAGCTTGCCCTTCGGCAGACTCCAGTCGTCGTACTTGGGCCGGTGGATCACCGCGATCCGCGGCCGCCCCAGCCGGCCGCTCTTCTTCGGCCGTCCCGGCAGCCACAGCACCGCACCCGCCGCCAGGATCACCCGGGCGTGCCCCGCCCCGGTCGCGGGTGCGTCCGCTGCCGGCCCGGTGCTCAGGCGATCGCGCAATTCAGGCCGTCCGTGGTGCGGGGGAATGCCCCCAGCCCTCGGCAGGGGGGAGGTCCGGCCAGCCGTCCAGGCCGGGCGGGAGGTCGGACCACCGGCGGCCGAAGGCGTACCGCGCCGCCTCCACCTCCAGTCGCTGATCAGCATGCACCACGCCCAGCACGTAGGCGGTCGCCGGGGTGATCCGCGGGGTCCGCGCGGCGGTGGCCGCGGTGACCGCGGCGTCCGCCGCCTCCTGGTGCCGGCCCAACACCCCGTCCAACTCGTCCAGTTCGGCGGACCCGCGACCGCACACCTCCAGCGCGTACCGGGCCCGCTTCACCAGGATGCGCGTCCGTGCCCACGGCGCGTCGTCGGCCGCCAGCGCCGTGTCCGCGTCCACCGCGCCGCGCGCCGCCGGGACGGCGCCCAGCCGGCGCAGCCCGTCACCTCCGTACGGCGTGGCCGCCCGGTGCAGCGGCAGCTGCTGGGCGCTCGCCGACAGCGCCGTGAACGCGGCGGCCGCCTGCGGCAGCAGCACCGCGGGCGCCCGGCCGCCCGCCGACTCCAGCAGCGGGGCGTCGCCGACCAGCAGCGTCATCCGGTCCGCCAGCGCGTGCAGCCGGGCCGACCGGAGCTCCTGGAGCACCGAGGAGTGCGCCCTGGTCCGGGCCAGGGTCAGCTGCCGGTCCAGCAGCGCCCGCGCCTTGGGCGCCCCGACGTGCCCGGCCAGCATGCCCGTCCCGTCCGGATCGCTGCCGCTCAGCGAGTCCAGCGCGCCCAGCAGCCGGGCCGAGCGGCGGACGTAACCGGGCTCCAGCGCCAGCAGGTTGAGCAGCCAGCGCAGCTCGGTGCGCGATTCCTGGGCCCAGGCCTGCTCGAAGACGGAGCCGAAGGTGTGCAGCAGCCCGCCGATCCGCCGGACCGCCCGCAGCAGGTCGGCGGTGCCGGCCGCCGGGACGACCGCGGCCGTCCCCGGTCTGGCGCCGACCTCGCCCACCGTCAGCGGCAGGGCGCGCAGGAACGCGCCGGCCTGGGCGGTGAGGTGGCTGGAGAGGATGTCCCCGGCGGTCGTGGTGGCGGCCGCCTGGGCCGTCATCGGCGCATCGGTCATGGCGTGGTAGATCCCCGTTCCCCCGGGTTCGTCCCCCCGGGGCTGGTGGCCGACCGCTGGAACCGGTCCCCTGCGGTTCCAGCGGCTCGCATCAGTGGTCGCGTCAGCGCGAGGCGGCGGCCCGGCGGCGCAGGCGCGAGTCGATCAGCAGATCCTGGACGTGCCGCAGCGGCCGGCTCTCGGCGTCCTGCGAGTGGCGGGTCCACGCGCCGTCCTGCCCCAGGTGCCAGGACTCGGTCTCGTCCGACATCCCGAGGTCGATCAGGCCGGACAGCTCGGCCCGGTGGGCCGGGTCGGTGATCCGCATCAGTGCCTCGATCCGGCGGTCCAGGTTGCGGTGCATCATGTCGGCGCTGCCGATCCAGACCTCCGGATCGCCGTTGTTGCCGAACACGAAGACCCGGGAGTGCTCCAGGAAGCGGCCCAGGATGCTGCGGACCCGGACGTTCTCGCTCAGCCCCGGCACGCCCGGCCGGATCGCGCAGATCCCGCGTACCCAGACGTCGACCGGCACGCCGGCCTGCGAGGCCCGGTACAGCGCGTCGATCACGGCCTCGTCGACGATCGAGTTGACCTTGATCTTCACGTACGCCGGCCGGCCGGCCCGGTGGTGGGCGATCTCGTTGTGGATCCGGGAGACCAGCCCGTCGCGCAGGCCGCGCGGGGCGGTCAGCAGGCGGCGGTAGGACTCCCGGCGCGAGTAGCCGGACAGCCGGTTGAAGAGGTCCGAGAGGTCGGCGCCGACCTGCGGGTCCGAGGTCAGCAGCCCCAGGTCCTCGTACAGCCGGGCGGTCTTCGGGTGGTAGTTGCCGGTGCCGACGTGCGAGTAGCGGCGCAGGGTGTCACCCTCCTGCCGGACCACCAGCGACAGCTTGCAGTGCGTCTTCAGCCCGACCAGGCCGTAGACGACGTGGCAGCCGGCCTCCTCCAGCTTGCGGGCCCACTTGATGTTGGCCTGCTCGTCGAAGCGCGCCTTGATCTCGACCAGGACCAGCACCTGCTTGCCCGACTCCGCCGCGTCTATCAGCGCGTCCACGATCGGCGAGTCGCCGGAGGTGCGGTACAGCGTCTGCTTGATCGCCAGGACGTCCGGGTCGGCGGCGGCCTGCTCCAGGAAGGCCTGCACCGAGGTGGAGAAGCTGTCGTACGGGTGGTGCAGCAGGACGTCCCGCTCGCGCATCGCGGCGAAGATGTCCGGCTGGGACGCCGACTCGACGTCCGTCAGCCCGCGGGCGGTGCCCGCCACGAACTTCGGGTACTTCAGCTCCGGGCGGTCCAGTTCGGCGATCCCGAACAGACCGGTCAGGTCGAGCGGACCGGGCAGCGGGAAGACCTCCGCCTCGGTGATGTTCAGCTCCCGCACCAGCAGGTCCAGGATGTAGGGGTCGATCGACTCCTCGACCTCCAGCCGCACCGGCGGGCCGAAGCGCCGCCGCATCAGCTCCTTCTCCAGGGCCTTGAGGATGTTCTCGGTGTCGTCCTCCTCCACCTCCAGGTCCTCGTTGCGGGTCACCCGGAAGGCGTGGTGGGCGAGCACCTCCATGCCCGGGAACAGCTCCTCCAGGTGCGCGCCCATCACGTCCTCCAGCGGGACGTAACGCTGCGGCGAGGCCTCCAGGAAGCGGGCCAGCGACTGCGGCACCTTCACCCGGGCGAAGTGCTTGTGCCCCGAGACCGGATTGCGCACCACCACGGCCAGGTTGAGCGAGAGCCCCGATATGTACGGGAAGGGGTGCGCCGGGTCGACCGCCAGCGGGGTGAGGACCGGGAAGATTTTCTGCCGGAACAGGGTGTGCAGCCGGGCCTGCTCCTTCTCGGCCAGCTCCGGCCAGCGGACCACCTCGATGCCCTCGGTGGCGAGGTCCGGCAGCACCTCCTGCTGGAAGGCGGCGGCGTGCCGCGCCATCAGCTCGCGCGAGCGGGTCCAGATCAGGTCCAGCACCTCGCGCGGCTGGAGGCCGGACGCGCTGCGCTGGGCGACGCCCGTCGCGATCCGGCGCTTCAGCCCGGCCACCCTGACCATGAAGAACTCGTCCAGGTTGCTCGCGAAGATGGCGAGGAACTTGGCCCGCTCCAGCAGCGGGATCCCAGGATCCTCGGCCAGCTCCAGGACGCGCTCGTTGAACGCGAGCCAACTGCGCTCGCGGTCCAGGAAGCGGCCCTGCGGCAGTGCGTCGAACTCCTGCTCGTCCTCGGCCGGCAGCTCGGGCGGTATCCCCAGCGCACCGGACATCCTGGCCGGCGGGGACAGCGAGGCAGAGACGGGGCGGGGGATGCTCATGGGCTCCAGCTCCTCCAGCAGCAGGACGTCGTCCGGACGCGAATGGCTCTGCGGGCCGTCGTCCTCGCCCAGGGCCAACGCCCACCCGCCGGGCGCGGTCCGTACAGGGCCGGCCGGCGCGTGGCGGTCGACTCTGCACGAGCGAGACACTACGGACTTCATCCTGTGATCTTCGCGGCAGCAATTGAATCCACGGTAAACACCGCATGGCCAGGAGGAAAGCTGAGTCGGTCGGGGCAAGGGCCGGTGACGTCCGGCCCCTTGCCCCGGACCGCCCGGAGCCGCTAGGTCCTGCCCGGTCCCGTAGGTCCTGTCCGGGTCCTAGGCCGCCTGGTCCTCGCGGTACTGGACGCGGTACATGAGGTCCACCTCGTGGATGGTGAACCCCAGTCGTTCATATACCCGCACCGCGGCCGGATTGTCGGCGTCGACGTAGAGCAGGACCGTCTCCAGTCCGCGCTCGCCGGCGTCCGAACCGGTCAGGTGACGCAGACCGGCAGCGGTCAGGGCACGGCCGAGACCGCTGCCCTGCTCCGCCGGGTCCACCCCGACCACGTAGACCTCGCCGAGCGCAGGCTCGGTGGCGGTGGCCGGGTGCACCTTGGTCCAGTGGAAGCCGACCACCTTGCCGCCCCGGGTGGCGAGGAAGAAGCCGGCCGGATCGAACCAGGGCTCGGCCAGCCGCTCGGCCAGGTCCCGCTCCGTCCAGGAGCCCTGCTCCGGGTGGTGGGCGAAGGCCAGCGCGTTCAACCGCAGCCACTCGGCGTCGTCCTCGCCGGGGCGGAAGGTCCGGAGCTCGACGCCCTCGGGGATGGCGACGGCCTCGGTCTGCGGCCCGCTGCGGCGCATCTGCCGCAGCTCGCGCACCAGCTCGGCCCCGTACCGGCCGGCCAGGTGCCGGGCCGCCGGGTGACCACCGTGCACCCAGAAGTCCACCGCGTCACGGCCGGCCCGGTGGGCCTGTGCCAGCACCGCGTCCACCAGCGGCCGGGCCAGGCCGCGGCCGCGGGCGGCCGGGTCGACCACCAGCTCGGCGGCGGGGTTGGCCCCGGGGCCCTCCGGGACTTCGAGCTGTCCGTAACCGACGGCGGCGCCGTGCTCGCTCTCGATGAAGTGGCTCACGCCGGGGCGCGGAGTGTCCGAGGAACGCAGCCGAAGCCGGCCCTGCTCGGACACGGCAGCCCGGCCGTCCACCGCCTGGGCGTCCGCCAGAACGCGCAGGGCGCCGTCGCGCTGCTCGGGGCGGAGCACACTGTTCGCAATGACCGCTGTCTGATCGTCCATGCCCCGACGATACGTCACCGGAAATGCAGAGAACCCCCATCCGGTTTCCCGGATGGGGGTTCTCTGTGAATGATTGTTCGGCGGCGTCCTACTCTCCCACAGGGTCCCCCCTGCAGTACCATCG